>JBCCCB010000001.1:0-46846 GCA_039033775.1 Pseudomonadota bacterium
GGCGGGGAAGTCGATGCGTGCCATGAAGGCGCGGGCATTGGGTTCCGAGAGCTCATCGGCCCAGGCCAAGTGGGGCTGCCAGTCGATGAGCACGCCGCCGATGTCGAAAACCACGTTGGAGAGAGTCACGGGGCGGCCTCCCCGCGTCGGGGCCGCAATTGGCGGATCGCGCCAGCCCCAAAACCCGCCGGATCGTGCTCGCGGGGTCGGCGCGCTAGGCTTGCCGCTTCTGAGTCGTTTGGCACCGGGCCCGCAAGACGCTTGCGATCTGGGCCACGACTCCATCTGGGTCCGACAGCACCGTCTGGCCAGTCACTCGCACGAGGCCGTAACCCGCCTGGGCCAGCTCCTCGTCGCGCGTGGCGAGCCGTTTGCGATGCTGACCCGCGCCCGTGATCTCGACGATCAGCCGGGCTTCCGGGCAGAGGAAATCCACGATCTTGCCGTCGAGCGGCGCCCGCCGGCGGAACTTCCAGCCCTCGACCTGCCTGTTCCGCAGACATTGCCACAGCGCCATATCCGGCGCGGGCATCCATCGCCGAAGGGTCCGTGCGCGGGAGACGGTATCGTTGCGCTTTGACATGACGCCAAGCATCGTCGACCGAGATGAACGAACGGTTACCGAAGCCCCCCCTCACCACAACCCCTCTCCCCAGGGGGGAGAGGGGCCGCCCAACGGGACCGCTTCGCAGCATCGGAGACCACCCTCTGCTGCTTGCGGGACGGAGCCCTCTCCCCCTTGGGGGAGAGGGTTGGGTGAGGGGGGGCATCATTCGGCAGCCTCGGCGACAGTTTGGGCCTCGCGGCGCAGGCGGCGGATGAGTTCGAGTTCGGCTTGGAAATCGACGTAATGGGGCAGTTTGATGTGTTCCAAGAACCCCGTCGCTTGGATGTTGTCGGCGTGGCTGAGGACGAATTCCTCGTCCTGGGCCGGAGCGCCGACGAAATCCTCGCCCAATTCGCGCCATTGCAGGGCGCGGTCGACCAAAGACATGGAGATGGCCTTGCGCTCGCACGCGCCCAGGGTCAGGCCGTAGCCACGGGTGAATTGCGGGGGCTCCGTCTTCGAGCCGGTGAATTGGTTTACCGTCTCGCATTCGGTGACGGTGATCTCGGCGAAGGTGACGGAGAAACCCAGTTCGGGGATGTCCATCTCGACCTCGACAGCGCCAATGCGCAGCTCGCCCACGAAGGCGTGGGTGCGGCCGTAGCCCCGTTGGGTCGAGTAGGCGAGGCCGAGGAGGAAGCCTTCATCGGCGCGGGCCAGGGCTTGCAGGCGCAGGGGGCGGTCGGCCGGGAGTTCCAGAGGGGTGCGAGTCAGGTCCGGGGGCGTCGTCTCGTCCGCCGGTTCGGCACGCAACAAGCCCTCACGGTCCAGGTACTCGGCGACGCGGGGGCGCGCGGTGGGGGCGGCCGCGGCCAGGGCGGCGGGGTCGGCGCCGGCGGCCTCGGCGAAGTCGATCAGGCGGTGGGTGTAGTCGAAGGTCGGACCCAGCACCTGGCCGCCGGGGATGTCCTTGAACGTGGCCGAGACGCGGCGGTCGCAGGCCATGGCGCCGGTGTCGATGGGGTGCGACGCGCCCAGTCGGGGCAGCGTGGTGCGGTAGGCGCGGATCAGGAAGACGGTCTCGATCAGGTCGCCGCGCGCTTGGCGGATGGCGATGGCGGCCAGGTCCGGATCGTAGAGCGAGCCTTCCGACATGACCCGCGCGACAGACAGCGCGAGCTGGGAGGCGATCTGGTCGGTGTCGAGCAGGGGGCCGGTGCCCCGGCGTTCCTCGGCCAGCCAGGCATGGGCGGCGGCGATGGCCTCTTCGCCGCCTTTGGCCGCGACGTACATCAGCCGATCCTCGTGGAGCGGGGCAGGGCCGCGATACGGGTGCCGCAGGTGAGGATGACATCGACGCCCTGCGGATAGAGGGCGGCGTTGGCGGCGAACGCACGGGGGTCGGGGAGGGGGAGGGTGGCGTCCGTCTCGATGCCCGGGCCGGTCAGGCGCGGGCCAGGGGTGTCGAGGGTCGGGACCTCGACGATCAGAGTCGCGCTGCGGTCGGGGTAGTCGGGCGGACCGATGGGCCAGTCGGAGAGGGGCGCGAGGGCCGACCAGGGGCCGGCGGCGAAGGTGGCGTCGGTGCGGCGTCCGGCGGGGGCGCCGGTATGGAAGACGAGCCAGTCGTGGGCGGCCTGCGCGTTCGGCGGCAGCCAAACGGGCGTGGTCGGGTCGGCCAGGACGAGGAGCGTTGCGGCGGCGGCGGGGGAAAGGCCGTCCGGCGCAGGGGCCGAGAGGTCGTGGATCGTGCCGGGGCGGGCCATGGCCTGCATGAGGGTGCGGAAGGCGGTCGCGGACTGGGTGGGATGGTCGGTGAAGGCGGGCTGCATCAGTCTTCTCCCCGGACCATGGTTTCGAAATCGACGCGGGTCGCCTCGGCCTTGCGGGCGCTGGTGTCGCGACGCTCGCGCTCGGCGTCGGCGAGTGGGACCAGGACCGTCCGTCGAACCTCGTCGGCCCGGGCGCCCTGCATCAAGGCGTCGATCCAGGCGGCGCGGGTGGCGTGGTCGGCGTCGCGGCCTTGGACGATGGCGTGGCCCTCTTTGCCCTCCAGGCGGAGGGCGCAGCGGGTGGCAGTGACCTCGCCCAGGTTGAACGCGGCGCCGGTGCCGCCGGTGCGGCCCCGAACCATGACGGAGCCGGTTTCGGGGCGGCGGAGCCAATCGGGTTGAGGCATCTCGCCCAAGGACGCGGCAGCGGTGCGCAGGGCAGCGGGCTTGGTGCGGCCCAGCAATCCGATCCAGTCTTTGCGCTCCATCGGTGCCTCAACAACTCGACAACTTGTCACACGACAACTATACAAGTTCTATGAGCAACACCAGTGACACTTCCATGACGCCCGGATCGGTCTGGTCCACGATTGCTGCGGCCTTGCGGGGCGAGATCGCCGGCGGCGCGCGCAGCCCCGGAGACCGGCTGCCGACCGAGGCGCAATTGGCGGCGCGGTTCGGGGTGAACCGGCATACGGTGCGGCGGGCCTTGGCGGCCCTGGTGGACGAAGGCTTGGTGCGCACCAAACGTGGGGCGGGGGCGTTCGTGGCGGCGGTGCCAACGGAGTATCCGCTGGGCGCGCGGGTGCGGTTCCGGCGTTCGATGGAAGCGGCGGGCCGGGTGCCGGGGAAGCGGGTGCTGTCGGCGGAGACGCGGGCGGCGACGCGGGCCGAGGCCGAGGTGCTGCGGTTGCAGCCCGGCGAGACAGTTCATGTGACGGATGGGATCGCATTGGCCGATGGGGCGCCGGTGGCGTTGTTTCACTCGGTCTATCCGGCGGCTTGGTTGCCTGGGTTGCCCGACGCGTTGGTGGAATATGGGTCTGTCACCAAAGCCTTGGCGGCTTGCGGCGTCGAGGATTACGTGCGGGTGTCGACCCGGATTTCAGCGGCGGCGGCCACGCCGGTGGAGGCGGGGCATTTGCAGGTGACAGCGGGGGCGCCGCTGCTGGTGTCGGAAGCGGTGAATGCTGATTTGGAGGGCATGCCGGTCGAACATGGGGTGACCCGGTTCGCGGCGGATCGGATCACGCTGACGCTGGATCACTCGTAGCGGTCGAGGAAGTCTTCGGCGGAGAGCTGACGGAAATCCTTCAGGGTTTCTCGGAGCTTGGCGTGGGACCAGTCCCACCATTCGAGCGCCATCAACCGCCCGGCGGTGCGGGCGGGGAGGCGTTCGCGGATCGGTTTGGCGGGCACGCCCGCGACGATCCAATAAGGCCGGACGTCTTTGGTGACCACTGCTCCGGAGGCGACGACGGCGCCGTGGCCGATGGTAATCTCGGGCTTCACCTGGGCCTGCGCGCCGATCCAGGTGTCGTGACCTAGGGTCGCGATGCGGGTTCGGCGGTGGGCAAACCAGGCGTGGTCGTGGCCGGCATCGTCCCAGTAATCCGCTGATCTGTAATGGAAATGATGGAGCGACGCTTTCTCCATCGGGTGGTCGGTGGCGCCGATGCGGGCATGGGCCGCGATGTTGGCGAACTTACCAATCCGGGCATTGGCGATGTCGGCGTAGCGGTCGCAATAGGAATAGTCGTCCAGATGCGAATGGGCGACGCGGCTGCCGCGGCCGATCTCCACATAGGCGCCGAAGGTGCAATCGTCGGTGATCTCGGTCTCGGGGTGTAGGAAGGGCGTGTCGGGTTTGAGGCGGGCCATTTTCGGGTCTCTCAGATGGGGGTGCCGGGCGTGCACCCCCTGTACACCCCCCGTGCGAACGTGCGTTCGCACGGTTTTGTTCGGGGATCGTTAAGTGTTCCGTGCTTCGGGGGCGATGGGGTGAAACCCCATCCTACGTCCCTTTGATCAGACGGCGGCGCAGCCAGCCGGAGATCGAGTCCATGGCGAAGACCATGAGGACGACCAGGAGGATGTAGTAGCTGACCTCCTCCCAATCCTTCTGGGTGATGATCGCCTGGGTCAGCAGCAGGCCGATGCCACCGCCGGTGATGGCGCCAATCACGGTCGCCGAGCGGGTGTTGGATTCCAGGTAGTAGAGAACCTGCGCCAGCAGGACCGGCAGGAGTTGCGGGATCACGCCGAAGCGCGCGCGCAGGACGGCGCCGGCGCCGGTGGAACGCACGCCCTCGATCTGCCGCTGGTCGACGTTCTCCAATGCCTCGGAGAACATCTTGCCGAAGGTCCCTGTATCGGTGAGCAGGATGGCCAGCGTCCCGGTCATGGGACCCGGCCCGAAGGCGCGGCTGAGGATGATGGTCCAGATCAGGCCATCCACGCCGCGCAGGAAGTCGAACAGGCGGCGGGAGACGAATTTGACCAACGTCAGCGGCGTGAAACCCCGGGCCGCCAGGAACGAGAGCGGCAGGGCCAGCATGGCGGCCCCCGCAGTGCCGAGGAAGGCCATCAGGATGGTCTCGAAGATGGCCCAGGCGACCTCGCCATGGCGCCACATGTCGTTGGTCCAGAAGTCCTGCCAGATGGCGCCTGCCTGGCCCGAGAGGGCGGCGCCGGTCAGGGCCAGAGGGCCCATCCCATGGAAGGGACTGTCGAGGGTGAAGAAGAACAGCTCCCACCCGGCGAAGTAACGGAAGACTTCGGTGCGGTTGCGGGTGACGATGAAGCGGCCCGCCTCGGTATCGACCACGATCCGGTTGCGGCTGGCATTGATCCAGTCGGGTGTGGGGCCTTCGGGCAGGGTGGCGTCGACGCCCTGGCTGCGCGACGGCTGGGCGGTGATCGTGCCGTAGCCGGGGATGTCATAGGCGGTGAAATTGTCGGGGCCGAAGGTGACGACATGGCCGTCGCCCAGATCGACGGTCGTGGTCTCGCCCAAGGCGACCCAGGCGGGCGCCTCGCCTTCGGGGTAACGGCCCTTGCGCTCGCCCTCGATGGCGACCTCCATGGCGCCGTCGCGGTTGTCGCGGGTGACGTGGACCTTGTGGCTGACCGTGTCGGCCACCAGGATGCGGGCGTTCTGGCCGTCGGCGGTGCGGATTAGCTCGGGGCCGTCGAAGGCGAAGAAGATGTAGACCAGATAGGCCAGCAGCAGCGCGGGGATGCCGATCAGCCAAAGGCGGGCCCGGGCGAAGTGGCGTTCGGCGGTGGTGTAATGGGCGGCGACGTCGGTCATAGCGCGGCCCCTTTGGTGAGACGCTCGCGCAGGGCGGACCCGATCTGATCCACCAGGACGATGGTCGCGAAGAGCAACAGGAAGATGGCGGCGGCTTCGGCGAAGCGGCCGGGGCCCCAGGACATGGCGTTGCGTAGGTCGTAGCCGATGCCGCCCGCGCCGACGAAGCCCAGGATGGCGGAGGCGCGGATATTGATCTCGAACCGCAGGAGCCCGTAGCTGAGCCAGTTGGGCGCGACTTGCGGGACGACGCCGAAGAGCATGCGTTGCCCCCAGGAGGCGCCGACGGAATGGAGGCCCTCGACCGCGCCGAGCGATGCGTTTTCCGCCACTTCGGAGAAGAGTTTGCCCAGGGCGCCCATGGTGTGGAGCGCGATGGCGATCATGGCCGGGACCGGCCCGCCGCCGAGGACAAAGATCAGGACCAGCGCGATGACGATGTCGGGGATGGCGCGCAGCGTGTCCAGCAGGCGGCGGATCGGCGCGACGAGCCAGGGGATCGGGGCCAGGCCGCGGGTGACCAGGAAGGCCAGCGCGCCGCCCACGGCCGCGCCGATGAGCGTGGCGGCGGCGGCGATGTTGATCGTTTCGATCAGGGAGGGGAGGTATTCGAGCAGGAAGCCGGGGAGTTCGTCGGCCCGTTCGACGGCCTCGGTGACCACGTCGGCGGGGAAGTCGAAGATATTGGGCAGGCCTTGCAGAAAGCCGCCGGCGTTCCGGTCATTGGCGGTCAGGAAGCCCGCGACCAGGAGGACGATGAAGAGCACCAGGCCGATGCCGTTCCAGACCCGCTTGAGGCGGAGTTGGGCGGTGTAGGAGGCTTGGATATCGGTGATCGTTGCCGTCATGGCGTTGCCCTTGATGCCGGCGCCCCCTCACCCAACCCTCTCCCCCCCCGTGGGGGAGAGGGCTCGGTTGCGCCAAGGTCGGAGGATGTGCCCAGGTGGTCGGGCCGGGCGGCTCCCCTCTCCCCGAGGGGAGAGGGGCTGGGGGTGAGGGGGTTAGCCGCCGATCTCGCGGCGGCGCACTTCCACGATGGTCGTGTAGGCGTCGTGGGTGATCGGCTGGAAGCCCGCGGTCTCACCGGCGGCGACGCCATAGGCGCAATCCTGGTCGGTCTCATGCAGGTTGGCGACCAGGTCGACCATCTTGGCCTTCACATCCTCGGGCAGGGAGGTGCGCAGCACGATGGGGCCTTCGGGGATCGGGGCGGAGCGCCAGATTTCGACCAGGTCGTTCATGTCGACGATGCCGGCATCCGAGGCGCGGCGCAGCGCGCCGGAATTGTAGCCGTCTTCCCAATCGCCCAGGCCGTCGGCCCAGGTCACGCCGCCATCGACGTCGCCATTGGCGACCGCGACGATGGTCTGCTCGTGCCCGCCGGTGAACTTGACCTCACCGAAGAAGTCGCCGTCGTCCATGGTGGCGCCGGTGGCCTGCGGGATCTCGACCGAGGGGATCAGGTAGCCCGACGTGGAGTTCGGGTCGCCGAAGCCGAAGACCTTGCCTTCCATGTCGTCCAGCGAGGTGATGCCGCTATCGGCGCGGGCGAAGCCGATGGAATGGTAGGAAAACGAGCCGTCCAGGTTGGTCTTGACCAGCACCGGCTCGACCGCCTCCGGGTCCTGCAGGTAAATCGCCGCGTAGGACGAGGCGCCCAGCCAGGCCATGTCGAGCGTGCCGCCCAGAAGGCCCTGGATCACGCCGTTATAGTCGGCGGGGGTGAAGACGTTGACGTCGATGCCGCCCAGCGTTTCGGAGGTGTAGTCGGCCAGGCACTGGTTGGCGGTCAGGCGGTCTTGGGCGTTTTCGCCGCCCAGAACGCCGATGTTGAACTCGGAAATGGCCGACTCGGCGAATGCGGCGCCGGTCATGGCAGTGGTGGCGGCCAGGGCCAGGATGGTCTTTTGCATGGGTCTCTCCCCTAGAGTTTGGCTGTGCCCCGAAGGGCGGGTTACACGTCAGACGGCGGCCTTGGCCTGAAGGACCTCGGGCGCCGTCTCGGTGTCTCGGATTTCGGTGGAGGTGGCGGCCTCGGAGAAGTCCGCCCCCGCGCCGTAGATGTCGCGCGCCACGCCGGTGGTCAGCTGCTCGGGCGTGCCGTCGAAGACCACGCGGCCGTCGCGCATGCCGATGACGCGGTCGCAATAGCGCCGGGCGGTATCCAGCGTATGCAGGTTGCAGATGATGGTGCGCCTGTCCTGTTCGTGGATGTCGCGCAGCGATTGCATGACCACCTGGGCGTTCATCGGGTCGAGCGAGGCGATGGGCTCGTCGGCCAGGATGATCTTCGGGTCCTGCATGAGTGCGCGGGCGATGGCGACGCGCTGCTGCTGGCCGCCCGACAGGGCTTCGGCCCGCTTGGCGGCGTGGTCCTGGATGCCCAGGCGGGCGAGGATGTCGATGGCGCGATGGATATCCTCGCGCGGCCAAAGGGCGAAGAGCGCGCGGGTGGTGGAGCGGCGGTTCAGGGTGCCGTGCAGGACGTTGGAGACCACGTCCATGCGGGGGACCAGATTGAACTGCTGGAAGATCATCGCGCAATCGGCCTGCCAATTACGGGCGGCTTTGCCTTTGAGGGCCGTGATATGGCGGTCGTCGAAGCTGATATGGCCTTCGGTGGGGCGTTCCAGCAGGTTGAGCATGCGAAGCATGGTCGATTTACCAGCGCCGGAGCGGCCGATAATGCCGATCATGGTCGGCCGGTCCACCGACAGGGTCACCTCATCCACGGCGGTCGCGGATCCGAACCGCTTGGTCAGGCGCTCGATGTTCAACATATGTGGGGGACCCCCAAAATCCCGTTCCGAGCGGCAAATGAGGGGGCAGCGCGAAGCCTGTGTGACGATTCAGCGAAGCCTGTGTGACGCTTGGGAAACGGTTTTATGACGGCACCGCCTCGATGGCCCGACCTGGGGACCGGAGGGGAGGCGGCCGGGATGCCGCTGTCCGGGACCTGGAGAAAGCCGGTGAGGCCGTGCGTGGCCAACCCGTCGTCCCGACGAAAAACGCCCTGCCCGCGACTTTGACATCGCCGCGGACAGGGCATCTCTCTTAGCTGGTCGCGCCGGTCACCGGGGCCGGCGCAGCGCGGATATCTCAGCCGTTTCCGGTCTGAGACTTATCGAGCGCGGCTTCGGCGCTGGCCCTCAATTTCCGCGATTCTTCGGCGAAGATGCGATCCGCCTCTTCGAGCGCGCGGGTCCGATAGGCCCCCAGCATTTCGTCTTCGCGGGCGGTGCGGGGCAGGGCCGCCCCGATGGCCGCGCCAATCCCGAAGGCGATCAGGCCCGCGACCAGGGGTTGGTCATCATAGGCTCGGCGGCCTGCGGCGCCGTATTGATCTACAGCGTCTTCGAAGCTGCGCTGGGCATCATAGGCGGCATGCCGGGCGCGGATCACGCGCAGGCGGGCCGCTTCGGACATGTGTTCGGTCCCTTCGGCGAAGCGGGCCTTCAGGTCCGCCGACCGCTCCATGATCCGGTCCCGCGTGGCGGATGCGTGCATCTTGGCACGGTCCACCGGCGAAGCCGAGATTTCGGCATCTTCCAGTCCGTCGCTGGCATTCATCGTATATTCCTCCGTGTCGTTGGATGCGCGGTCGAGCCGGTCATCGAAGCCGGGCCGATGCGGATCCGTCAAAGTGCCCGGTGCCGAGGCATAATCGCGGTCGTCATAGGCAAGGCGAGGGTCACGCTGGATCGGCACGGCCGGTTCGTCCCGGCGGGTCGAGCCGAACATCAGCCAAGCCAATCCGATGCCGGTGAGGGCCGCAGCCATTGGGTTGGCCTTGATCTGCCGACCGATCGTCGCGGCGAGATCGCCGCCATTGTCGCGCAGATAGCCGGTAGCTGCTGCCATCACCGCGTCGGGCGAGAACTGCGCCTGCAACTGATCCAGCGACCGAGCCAGACCAGCCCGTTCGGCCTCGATCTCACGCTCGATATCGGCGGGTGTTCTATCGTGGCTCATATCACAAACGCTCCTTCACGGTCTCGGCGTCCCGCTGGACATTGGTGACCGTGCGGGTGGGCGCGAGGCTGCTGACTTTCAGGTCTTTCAGTCCTTTCGAGACCATGGCGAATGCGATCAGCGCCAACGCCCCGCCAACGATCAGGGCAGACCAGCCTGGGTCGAGGCCCAGTTCGGTGATCGCCGCCACAAGGGCGGCCGCCAGGACGTTCAATGCGACGAGTGCGATGACGACGGCGCCGGCGAGAAGACCGATGGCCACGCCCGCCCGGTTCAGGTTCTGACTGATTTCCGTTCGGGCGAGGTCGACTTCCTTCCGCATCAGGTTCGACACGTGGGACAGGATGTCGCCGACCAGATTGACCGACCCCTTGGCACTGAATTGGGTTTGATCCGATTGGTCGTTCATCGCGGATACGCTCCGTTGTGGACCGGCCCGCTGTCCGTCGTGGCAACCGCCGATTGGGGTCGCGCTGCGGGCACGGGGGGGGCAAACCGTGTATCGTACGGACGGCGCGTCCGGGTCGACTGACGAGGATCGTCCGCCTTCAGGAGGCGTGCGATGCCGAAGCCCAGCAGCGCCGCGCCGCCCAGGAAGAGGGCCGGGTTGCGGCGCGCGAAATGCGTGACATCCGCCGTCAGCGATCCGACGTCCTTCTGGCGCAGTATCTCGGCTGCGTTGGCCAGGTTGCTTGCCAGATATTCGGCCGCATGCGCCTGATAGCTGTCTTCCCCGTACTGACGACCGGCATCGCGAAGACTGTCGGCTTGCCGCTCGATCTGCTCGGATGCATATCCCTTGGCTTGGTCGGCCCGGTCGTCGGCGAAGGTCTTGGCACGGTCGCGTGCTTCGGTCGCCAAGTCGGCGGCAGCGTCCTTCACATCCGCCTTGACGTCTTCCGCCACTTTCCTGGTGGCAGACAGATCGTCATTTGCCGTGCGGGATGCAGCGGCGGGCGAGGACGTGGATGCCTCGGCCGCTGCATCGAACGGCGGGGCCGGGCTGGGATCGGTTTTGGTCGTGGGCGTCTTGTCTTTGGTGGACATGAGCGGCTCCTTTCGGTCGAACGTTCGATTGCCTGGATCAGGCGATGAGCTGGATGGCGGCGAGTGCGACGACGATGACGCCGATGATATAGAAAACGCTGTGCATTTCTGTTCTCCCCAGTGAAGTCGGTGGATATTCGACGCGACGGCGATGTCGCGGTCCTGGAAGCTCAACGTCCTGTCTCGCCCCGGAGTTCCATTCCTTTCCGTGGCGGTTTGGGATAACGCCCGCGTCGTCGGATCGCGGGAACCTTTCAGTGGCCACGCGCGTTTGATCATATTGTCTGGGGAATGACTGACATGGCGACGCTTGAGACAGCGCGAGAGATCATCGCCCGGGATCCGGGCCGGGGCAGGAACGCGACCGCACCGACGCAAATTCCCGCGAGGGGATGGGTGGATGTCGGCAAGCGTGTGGTGACCGAGATGGGCCGCGATCACGTGACCCTGGTCGCAGCCGGCGTGGCTTTCTACGGGCTGCTAGCCGTGTTTCCGGCCATCACCGCGCTGATCGCGATCACGGGCCTGATCTACGAGCCGACGGAATTGGTGGCGGCCTTGGAAGGGATCACCGGCGTCGTTCCGCAGGACGTCGCGACCCTGCTGCTGGATCAGGCGCGCCAGGTGGCTGGCGCGCAGACCGGCGGTCTGACATTCGGCCTGATCCTGGGCCTGGGGCTGGCCCTATGGTCGGCGTCGGCGGGGGTCGGCAGCCTGATCGACGGCGTCAACCTTGCCTATGACGAACGCGACGGCCGCAGCTTCGTGGTCCGCAAGGGGCTGACCTTGCTGATGACGCTGGGGATGATCCTGGGCGTCATCCTGGCGGCCGGTCTGGTGATCGCGGTGCCGGTTGCGCTGAACATTCTGGTCTTCGCGCCCTGGGTGGAGGTTCTGGTGCGCTGGCTGTCCTATGTGCCACTGGCGATCATCGTGATCGTCGGGCTGGGCGTGTTGTACCGATACGGGCCGGACCGGCAGAACGCGACATGGGTCTGGCTGACGCCGGGTGCGGTGGTTGCGGCGGGTCTCTGGCTGGCCGCGTCGATCGGGTTTTCGATCTACGTCCAGAACTTCGCCAGCTACAACGAAACGTTCGGGTCGGTGGCGACGGTCGTCATCCTGCTGATGTGGATGTGGATCAGCGCACTGGTCATCTTGTTCGGGGCCGAGCTGAACAGCGAATTGGAGGCGCAGACGGCCCGCGACACGACGACCGGCGCGCGCGAACCCATAGGGCATCGCGGGGCGGTGAAAGCGGATCAGGTGGGCGATGCCCAGTAAGGGCGACGGGCGGGCCCGTCATCCGCTGGCGATCCCGATCACCGGCATCTTCGTCCTGCTTTTGATCCACGCGCTGATTGCGGGGTCCGCCTTCCTGCTGCCGGTAACGACGGCGCTGCTGGGCTATTTCCTTCTGAATGCGCCGCGCCGGGGGTTGCAGCGGTTGGGGGTGACGCCGCCCGCCTCGGCGGCCCTGTTCACAATCCTGATCGCGACCTTCCTGGTGGTCGTGGGTGTGGTGGCCGCCGAGCCGATCTACGATTTCGTCGCTGATCTGCCGGGCCTGGTCGAACAGGCCATCGCGCAGCTGACCGGACCCGGCGGGCCGCTGGAGGCGCTTACCCGCGCGGCTGCCGCCACCGAGGAGGCGATGGCCTCGACCGGAGACGATCAGCCGCTTCAGGTCGAAGTGGTGGGCGATGGCGGCCTGGCCACGTCGGTCGTCGCCTTGGCGCCCAGCCTTCTGAGCCAGATCATCTTCGCTTTGTGCCTGTTGTTCTTCCTGACCGCATCGGGCGACATGTTCATTCAGAAGGTCGTCCAGGTCGTGGATCGGTTCGAGGACAAGCGGACCACCGTGCAGACCATCCGCACCATCGAGGCGCGGCTTGGCGCTTATCTGGGGGCGATCACGCTGATCAATGCAGGCCTAGGGGTGTGCATCGGCCTGGCCATGTGGGTGTGGGGTCTGCCGTCGCCCTGGCTGATCGGGATCATGGCGGGCGTGTTGAACTTCATACCCTTCGTGGGCGCCGTGATCGGGGCGGGGATCGCCGGCATCATTGGCTTCATCGGTCTGGAAGATCCCTGGATCGGACTGGGCGTCTTGGTCACCTATTACGTGCTGACGTCGATCGAGGGCCAGTTGGTGACGCCCGCGTTGCTGGGGCAGCGGCTGCGGCTGAACGTGACCATGGTCTTTCTGTCGGTCGCCTTCTTCGCCTGGATCTGGTCGGCGATGGGGATGGTGGTGGCCGTTCCCATGTTGATCGTGGCCAAGGTGATTTGCGACGCTGTTCCGAAGCTTCGTAAGGTGGGTCTGTTTCTTGGCGATGCCAGTGGCTTCGTGCCGACGGATGGCGAGCGAAAGGCCGTCGGCGCATCGTCATAGGTCAGTCATGACCGTCTGCCGGCCGGGCGGGTGGCGTGGATCTGAAAAGGCCCCGCATGCCAGATGCGGGGCCTTTGCCGGTCAGAGACGGATCCGTATCAGGACTTCGCGATCGCCCGAAGCATCCAGACGGCCTGTTCGTGGAACGCCGAGCGCTCGGTCGCCAAATCTTCGGTCACCGGATCGTTGTGGTCGCCGGACAATTCCACGAGCGCATGCAGGCGATGGGCTAGCTTTTCGTGATCTCGCGCCAGATCTTCGCACATTTCGCCTGCAGACGGGGTCTTCTCGAGGTCTTCAACGCGCGACGCCGACATGATTTCAGCCATGGTCATCGGTGCCATCTTGCCAAGAGCGCGAATTCGCTCGGCCAGCTCATCGGCGGCGGCGAACATGTTCTCATACTGCTCTTCGGTAAGGTTGTGGATCGAATAGAAGAGCGGGCCTTCCACGTTCCAGTGATAGGCATGGGTCTTGAAGATCATGCGATAGGTATCGGCCAGGACGTCGGCCAGGCCCTGCGCGATGGCATCGGTATTTTTGACACCTGTCTCAACGGTATCGGAATCGGGAACGACTTTCAGCGAGTCAGTCATTGAATCCTCCTATGGATGCTTGTGGGATCGTAGATGGAGCGGATCGGAAACGGGCCGCCGGGGCGGCCCGTTTATCCGGAGTTTCCGCGAAGAAGCCGTGTCGCAGCGGATCGCCGGACCTAGCGATGAAGCCCGCGCCGTCAGGCTTTCCGGAAGAAGCGAGCCAGGAGGGCAATCGCGAACAGCACGACGAAGACGAAGAAGAGGATCTGCGCGATGCCCGCCGAAGCGCTGGCAATGCCGCCAAATCCGAGGACGCCGGCGATGATCGCGACGACGAAAAACAGAATAGCCCAGTACAGCATGTGAAATCCTTCCTCTGATCGGTGGGGGCGACATCGGTCGTTGCCCCTTCCACGAAGAAACCAAGAAGCGGAGGGTTTGTTCCGGCGGGATTTCTAGTCCGCGTCTGACCGCCTGGCAGAGCGCAGAAATTCGGCCACGGCGTCGTTGGTGAACGGTGCCATGATCCGATGCTCGATTACACCGGTCGAAGCGTCGACGGTCTTCGCGACATCGTCGGTGATCCGCAGGACCGCCGCCCCGAGCCGCGCCAACTCGGATTGGAGGGCGCTGGTATCCGCGCTGGAATAGGCGCCGCTGAGAACGACCAGTTCGAGCCGATCCCGTTCGGCCAAGAGACTGATGGCGTCAGTCAGCGTGGCGGCCACGATCAGGTCCGCACCGGCGACCAGGCTTTCGATCAAGTTGGTCAAATCCGTTCGGATGAACGGATCGGATTCGACCACGAGGAAGCTTTTGAACATGGCACTCTGGAGAGAATGGACTTTGGCCCGATATGGAACAAGCACCATGCTGTTCGCATTAAACTGTGACATAGTATGGAGATGATAAACGTTACAATGACCACGTCTTGCGAGAACTGCCCGCTACGGAGAAGCCCCCTATTCGTCGACCATAGCGCAGCCGATATCCGCTTCATGCAGCGTTTCAAAGCGGGGGAACTGGTCATCGACCCGGGCACGCCCCTGTTGATGGAAGGGTCGAACAGTCCTCAGCTTTTCACGGCCTTGCGCGGAATGGGCCTGCGGTACAAGGTGTTGGAGGACGGACGCCGACAAGTGTTGAACCTGGTCTTCCCGGGTGACTTTATCGGGCTTCAGGCCGGCGTGATGGGTGAGATGAAGCATTCTGTTGAAGCGACGTCGAGCATGACGTTGTGTGTCTTCGATCGGAAGGAATTTTGGAGCTTCTTCCGCAGTCATCCGGAGCGGGCCTTCGACATTACCTGGCTTGCGGCCGTCGAAGAGCACTTCCTGGGCGAGACGCTGACCACCATCGGCCAGCGATCCGCGATAGAGGCCGTCGCGTGGGCGCTTTTGAAGATTTTCCAGCGCGGAAAGGCATTGGGATTGGTCAGCAACCGGGCCATGCCCCTGCCATACCGTCAGCAGGACTTGGCCGATGCGCTGGGGCTGTCGCTGGTCCATACAAACAAGACTTTGGGAAAGTTGCGGGAGCGGCAATTGGCGAACTGGAGCGACGGGGCGCTGATCGTGAACGATCCCGAAAGTCTTGCCGAAATCGGGAAGACCGAGATCGCGCCGCACGAGCCGCGTCCGCTACTTTAGCATGATGTCCTGAGGTAGCCGTGCAATTCCCGTTCGCCCGATCGGAGAAGGGGATGGTCCGGTGACGGTTCGCGCGCGATCCGGGCCAGCCGGTCGTCGGGATCCATGTCCGAGAGGGCGATGATCACCGGGTGGATATAGCTGTTGCGGGCGATGGTCGGGGTGTTGTGCAGGCGGTCGGCAGCGGCCCGCGCCATGGCCGATATTGTCAGGCGGCCGGGCTTTCGGGCTTCCTGAAAGGCCGCATGGGTGCCGTTCCAGGTTCGGATGACTTTGGCGGTGATCCCGTCGCCGCAGATTTGCCCAAGCGTTTCGTTCACGTGTTCGGATCGGACGTGACGCAGGGTCGTGCCGTCGGTCCAGACCATGAGTTCGGCGCCGGGCAGGTCGGCGCAACCATCCAGAACTTCGGCGAGACGGGGGGCGTGCAGGCTTTCGCTGATATCGGTGTCGCCCTTGCCGATGAATTCGATCAACAGGGTGTCCGTCTCGACGGACACATGGTCGGCGCGCAGGGTGGTGGCGCCGAAGGTGCCGTTTTCGTCGCGGTATTCCGGGTTGCCGACCCGTAGCGAGGCGCGGTCCAGAAGGGCCAGAACGGCGGCGATGGTGGTCAGGCGGTCGCCGATAGGGCCGCGCAGATGGCGGCCGATCCAGCCGCGCAAGGTCGGAAGCGCATCGCCGTATCGCGGCAGGTCGTCGTATTTCCGGAGCGCCTGATGGGCCTGCCAGTCGGGGTGATACCGATATTGCTTGCGGTCCGCCGCGTCGAACCCGGTGGCCACAAGATGGCCGTCGTCCCGCGGCGTGATCCAGACGTCGCGATAGGCGGGTGGGATGGCGAGCGCCGTCAGGGCCCGCCGCTTGACGCGGTCGGCGATCCGCGTGCCATCCGGCGCGAAGTAGCTGAAACCGCGGCCTTGGCGGCGGCGAATGATGCCAGGACGCGTGTCCGGGTAATAGATCAGGCCGGGCGGCAGCGCGTCAGGCTTCGACATAGGTGTCCGCGGCCGTCGCGCCGCGTTCGCCCAGGGGCTTGGGCGGTCCGACGGTGCTGTCGGCATAGGTATGCCGTTCCAGTTGGGCGTTCACGACGGCGCCGATCAGCAGAAGAAACGCACTGATGAACAGCCAGATCAGCAGCGCCACGACGGCCCCGATGGAACCGTAGACCTCGTTATAATTTCCGAAATTCTGGAGATAGGCGGAGAACCCTACCGAACCGATCGTCCAGAGCGTCACCGCGATGATCGCGCCGGGCGAGATCCAGGGGACCTGGGCGGCGCGCCTATTGGGGCCGATCCGGTAAATAAGCCCCGCCCCCAGCAGCAGCACGCCGGTGGCGGCGACCCAGCGCAACGCTTCGACCGCGAAGGTGGCGAAGCCGCCCAGCGGAAGGATCGACAGGATGATGGGGGCGGCGACGACCGAGGTCAGCGCGACAATCGCCACGAAGATCAGCGCAAGGGTCAACCCGAAGGCCACGACGTGGTGCCGCAGGCCGCGGCGGCCCTTTTCGTCGTAGACCGCATTCATGCTGCGCATGACGGCGGCGACACCGGCCCGGGCCAGCCAGATCGCCAATCCCAGCGACAGGATGCCCGTCAGGCTGAGCGTGCTTTCATCGGCGGTCATCGGCCGGGTCACCTGGTCCGTCAGCAGGGTGTAGACATCCACCGGCAGAACGGCGCGGACGCTGTCCAACTGGCTCATGACATCGGCGGGATCCCCGATCAGGCCCCAGATCGCGATCAGGGCCCCGATGGCGGGAAACAGGGCGAGCGTTCCGAAGAAGGCGACGCCGGCGGCGATAAGGGTCAGGTTCTTGCGCTCGACCTCTCGGACCGTCTCCAGAAGAACGGCTTTCCAGGTCGACCAGCCTTTCCGTACCATCATGTGCATCGGTTCGCGGCTTTCGGGGCTGGGGAACGGATCGGTCGGGTTAGTCGCGCAAGGCGTCGATCAATTCGTCCTTGGTCATGTCCGACCGGCCGGACACGTCCAATTCGCGGGCCCGGTCGAGCAGATCTTCCTTGGTCCATTCCTCGTAGGGCGGTGCCTTGCCGCCCTTTTCCGAGGGCGACATATCGTCATTGGCCTGCGCGTTCGAGATCGCGGCGGCCTTGGATTTCGACATGCCGTCGTCGCGCAGGGCTTCATATGTGTCCGGGTTCTTGATGGATGGGCCGTGACTGTCTGCCAAGGGATGTCCTTTCCGCGATCGGGTTCCCCGGTTGGTCGGCATGGCGCCGAGGAACAGTCGAGGAATGAGAAGCGCCATGCCGACCGGCCTTGGACATCGAATGTCCGGAGCCGGGACGGAACAGCCGCGCGGGGTCGTTCCGTCCGGTGCAAACGCGCCGCTTACCGGACGGTTCCGCGCCTAGGATCGATTTTCGTCCGGCGGTATCAATTCGTCTTTCACCTGTCCCCAGACCATCATCGTGAAGATGGCCGTGCCACCGACGATATTACCTGCCAGGACGGGCAGGAAGAAGCCGAAGACGGCCTCGGACAAGCCGAGCATGCCTTTGACGGCCAAATAGGCCATCTCGACGGACCCGGCGACGATATGGGTGAAATCGCCCGCCGCGATCAGCCATGTGAAGGTGAGGATGATGAAGAAGCTGGCGCTTTCGGCCTGGGGCATCATCCAGACGATGGCGGCGACCAGAATGCCCGCCGGAATCGCGCGGAAGAAGCTTTCGCCGGCGGGCATGCCGACAGCGTGTTCCGACAGGGAAATCAGCGCGGGCGTCAGGTCGGGCGGTAGGGCGGACGTATGGGCATAGAGCGTGGCGATGGCGAAGGCACCGACCACGTTGGCCGTCAGCACGATCGCCCAAAGCCGGGCGATCCGACCCAGCATCCTCGGCGTCGGTTGGATCATGAGCGGAACGACCGTGGTGATCGTATTTTCCGTAAAGAGCTGCATGCGCCCCATGATCACCAGCAGGAAGCCGAGCGAATATCCCAGATTCTCGATCAGAAAGCTGCCCGGAGCATCCGGCAAGTAGGTACGGAACACCGCTTCGCCCAAGACGGAGAAGCTGATCATGATGCCGGCGGCGATCCCCGACCAGACGAGCGACGAGGTGGGGCGGGCCAGCTCATCCTCCCCATCGCGGCGGATCACTTCGTAGATCAGCTTGGCAGGCAGTTTCGCGGCTTCGTCCACCGAGTTCTGCTCAGCCGCGTCGCCCAGTCTGATAGTATCCTCCGCGTTGGAGCCGTCATGCGCCATGGCAGGTGCTCCCTTGATCGCAGTCCAGCCCATGCCGGTCTTGACCTGCCGATCTGATCATAGCCGTCCCGGCGACCGACGCCCCCCCGGTCAAGCCTTCAAGGTTTCCGTAGAGGAGAAGAACATGGCCTGGCTGACGGCCGAGCGGATCTGCTCTTCGGTGTAGGGCTTGGTGATCAGGAAGGCCGGTTCCGGCCGTTCGCCGGTCAGCAACCGTTCGGGATAGGCCGTGATGAAGATAACCGGCATGTCGCCGAATTCGACCAGCAGGTCGTTCACGGCGTCAATCCCCGACGAGTTGTCGGCCAGGTTGATGTCCGCCAGGATCAGGTCCGGCTGATCGTCCTTGCCCAAGGCGACGGCTTCGTCGCGGGTCCGGGCGACGCCGGTGATCCGGTGCCCCTGTTCGGCGACGATGTTTTCCAAGTCCATGGCGATGATCGGTTCGTCTTCGATGATCAGCACCCGCCCGGCGAGGCGGTCGATCATCTCCTGATGGGCGATCCGGATCAGGCCTTCGGCTTCGTCCTGATCGACCTCCATGATGGCGGCGATCTGCTGGAAGCTGAAGGATTCGATCGTGCGCAGAAGCAACGCTTCGCGCGTGTTGGCAGTCAGGCCCGACAAGCGATCTTGGGCTGTCTTCGCCAACCCATCGGATACGTCGACCGGGTCATCCAGCCGGGCGCTGGCCCAGATGCCGTGCATGACCTTGAAGAGAGCGGTCTTGACTGGAAGGTCGCTGTCCAAGGCAGACCGGTCTTCCAGGATCGCTTCCAGCGTCGCGGCGGCGTACCGGTCGCCGCGGTCCTGGTTGCCGGTAAGCGCGCGCGCATAGCGGCGGAGATACGGAAGGTGCGTGCCGATGTCGGTGATGGTCTGGTCGACGTTGGGCTTAGTATTCATGGGGTCTGTTTCCCGAACTCGATATTTTTTCTCGGAACAAACGTCGTTGGACAGATGTTGGTTCCGAAGTATGTGCGACCAGCGAGGTAGCTTTGGTGAACGACATGTCGACAAAACATCCATCAAACGAGCATCCGCCCCAGGCCGTCGCGGATCAGATCGACGAGAATCTCAGGCGAGTCTTCCAAGAAGACCTCAACCAGGAGCTGCCGGACCGTTTCAAGGATCTGCTTGCCCAATTGCGTGATAGCAACGAAGGCAAGGATGAGGATCCGTCGAAATGAGTCATGCCGACCCTCGTGAAGAGATTATCGAGCATCTCAAACCGATGCGGGCCTTCGCCATCAGCCTGACGCGAAACTCCGCGACGGCGGACGATATGGTTCAAGACGCGATCGTGAAAGCTTGGAGCAATATCGAGAAATTCGAGCCGGGATCCAATATGCGGGCCTGGCTGTTCACCATCCTGCGCAATACCTATTATTCCAGCCTACGCAAGTCCAAGCGCGAGGTGTCGGATGTCGATGGCATCTTGACGGCCAATATGGCTGAAAAGCCCGCCCATGACGGTCATTTGCAAATGACTGACTTCCGCAAGGCGTTCGAGCAGTTGCCGGACGAACAGCGCGAGACGCTGATTCTGGTGGGGGCATCTGGTTTTTCCTATGAGGAGGCCGCCGAAATGTGCGGCGTCGCCGTCGGCACGATCAAGAGCCGGGCAAGCCGTGGTCGCCACAAACTGGCGGATTTGATGCATCTGGACAACGAGTCCGCGATGGAGTTGACGGATTCGGCGACCTTCGCCGTCGTCGCCGCGAATGGGGCGCCCGCCGCTTAATGAAGCAAGACCCGCCGCGCCGGAACCGTTTGGCCGTCCTTTCGGGCGGCCTTAGCTTTCGCGTCGGCGTCTTTCTGTCACTGGCGCTTCTGCCGGTGGGCGTGCTGGCGATCAACCAGACCCAAGGTTTGACCCGTGCTGCCGCCGAGCAGGAAGATCGCCTGCGGCTGGCGACGACCGACGACGCCGTCTTCGGTCAACGGCGCCTGCTGGAACGGGCCATCGGCGTAGCCGAGGCGCTTGCCATCGGCGCGTTGGACCTGCGGGACAATCCAGACCGTTGCAGTGCATTTCTGACAGACTACGTCCAAGGAGCGGCTCAATATTCCTTCGTGGGGTTTCTGCCGTTGGACGGCATCATGACCTGTTCCAATGCGGGAAGGGCCATCGACTTCTCCGGCTTCCCCGATTGGGATGAGAATATCTCCTCCCCCCGGCTCTATGTCGACTTGCTTCAGACTGCCGAGGTCAGCCAGCAGGCGGTGCTGAACCTCAACCATCCGGTCTATTCCGGCGACACTTTCGCAGGATATCTGTCGCTGTCGATCCCGTGGGACACCTACCTGGCGGCGGCGCCGATCCGCGACATCGCCGGGCTGGATACGCTGCTTACATTCGACGCCGAGGGCGAGATCCTGTCGACCATGGGTGAGCCGGCATTGATCGAAGCCTTCGAGCGGAGGATCGGCTTGATCGGGGGAGTGCGGTCGATCGGCGGCACGGTGAACGATCTCGGTCAAGTGGATGGCCAGAACTATGTTTATGCCGTGGTGCCCGTCGTCCCGGACGTGGCATTTGCGGTCGGCATCTGGCCGGTCTCGACCAACGCTCTGTCCGTTTGGGCGATCGGTCTCGCGCCGCTCTTGATGTGGGTGGCCAGCCTGGCTGTGGCGTTTTTGACGCTCGATCGGCTGGTTTTGCGCCATATCCGGAGATTGGCCTTCAGGATGCGCCGCTTTCCCCATGACCGCCGCTTCGACAATGGCGGGACTAGGACCGAGCGCATGCCCGTCGAGCTTCGATCCCTGGAGCAGTCGTTCCACGACATGGCCCAACGATTGCTACAAAACGAGGCCAAGCTGGAGGATGATCTTCGGCAGAAGAACGTGTTGTTGAAGGAGGTTCATCACCGGGTGAAGAACAACCTCCAGATGATCTCGTCCATCATGAACATGCAGATCCGGTCATCCCGCCACCCGGAAACCAAGTCGGTTCTGCGCCGCTTGCAGGATCGAGTGCTCGGCTTGGCGACGGTGCACCGCAATCTGTACCAGGCCAATGACATCAGCCGGGCCGATGCCGGTGTCCTGTTGTCGGAAACCTTCGCGCAGATCGTCAATTCGACCGTGAAGCCCGGCGATGGTATCCGGATCGACATGGACTTCGAACAAATCATCCTGTTCCCCGATCAGGCCGTGCCCCTGTCGCTTTTGATGTCGGAACTGGCGACGAATGCCTTGAAATACGGCGGCGCCCCCGATGGCGAGCGGCGCTGGATCAAAGCCGGGCTGAAGCTGCTGGAGGCCGATCGGGCAGAATTGTGCGTGTCCAATTCAAAGCGACCCGAGGCGGCTCGGTCGGGCCAGGAGTCCGACGGGACCGGCCTCGGACAGAAGCTTGTGCAGGCTTTTGCCATGCAGTTGAAGTCGACCGCCGACGTCAAAGAGACGGCGGACGCCTTCTCGGTCACGGTGACCTTCGACGTCGAAGATTTCACCCAACAGGCCGTGGATCATTGATTGGGTTGGCGGGGCCCGTCGCCCTGCGCGGAATTGTCGGGCCCTGCAAGTCAGGCGCCGCCGACAGGGCTGCCGGCAGCGCCTGGTGCATCAGGCGAACCTGACGCCGTCATTGACCATGGGCAGCAGCGCGACGACCGGTCCGGCCTGGGCGATTGCGTTGGCCAGCGCCGGTGCGGACGGCGGCGTTCCGGGTTCGCCGATTCCGGTGGGCGGCTCGGCCGACGGGACGATATGTGTCTCGATGGCGCCGATATCGCGGATCCGCAGCGGTTCGTAGTCGGGGAAGTTCGATTGGTCGACGACCCCGCCTGTCAGCGTGATCTCGTCCCGCATGGCGTGCCCGATCCCGTAGCCGACCCCCCCTTCGATTTGGGCCTTGATGACGTCAGGGTTCACCGCGATGCCGCAATCGACGGCACAGGTGACCTTTTCGATTTTCACGCCGGAGTCGGCGGCGCCCGAGATCTCGACCACCTCGGCCACGAAGCTGCCGAAGGATTTGTGGACGGCGACGCCCTGGACACGCCCGGCGGGCGCATTGCCCCAATCGGCCTTTTCCGCGGCGAGCTTCAGGACGGCGGCCTTCCGGACCGCGTCGGGACTATCGCCCAGATGGGCCAGGCGGAACTCGACCGGGTCGCGGCCCGCGGCCTGGGCGGCCGCATCCATCATAACCTCCATGGCATAGGCCGTGTGCGTGTGACCGACCGACCGCCACCAGAGCGTGCTGGTGGCTTTCTTGGTGTCGGTCAGGCCGACATGGAAGCCCGGGATCGTATAGGGCGTGTCCGAGACGCCTTCGACCGAGGAATGATCGACGCCGTCATGCACCAACACGGATTCGAATGGCGTGCCCTTCATGATCGACTGCCCGGCGATCCGATGATCCCATGCAACGATATCGCCCTCGGCGGACAGGCCGACGCGGACCTTGTGGCCGAAGGCGGGGCGGTAATAGCCGCCCCGGACATCGTCTTCGCGGCTCCAGACCAGCTTCACCGGCCGGGTTCGGTCGGTGATGACAAAGGCCAGCGCCGCTTCTACCTGGTAATCCGCCGACGGTGTGGCGCGGCGGCCGAAAGATCCCCCGGCGAGCATCGTGTTGATGCGCACCTTGTCCATGGGCAGCTCGAAGATCTGAGCCAGCGCCATGTGCGGGCCGGTGGGCATCTGCGCGCCATCATGCAGCGTGACGCCGCCATCGGCGTCGGCTTCGATGGTGCAGTTCAGCGGCTCCATCGGTGCGTGGGCCAGCAGCGGGAAGTAGAACGTCTGTTCGATCACCTGGGCGGCCTGGTCCATCGGGCCCGGTTCGGTGTTGAGCACGTTGTATTCCGCGTCGCCGTCGAGCGCGGCCAGAATTTCCGCCTTGATCTGCGCGCTGTCGCGGGTTTCGGCCGCCGAGAGATCCCAGTCGACGCGCAGCGCGTCTCGCGCCTGCATGGCGGCCCAAGTGTTTTCGGCGTAGACGGCCACCGCCGCGTCGTTCGGAAGGGTCGCCGCACGAATGAAGCCTTTGATCGACTGGGCGTCGCTGTCGTCGAAGCCGGCGACAAGGCCACCTGTCTGGGGCGGGCGGGCCAGCATAACCACCATCTGGTTAGGCAGGTAGACGTCCATGGCAAACATGGCCGACCCATTGCCCTTGATCGCGCCGTCCAGGCGCCGGATGTCGGGATTGCCGATCAGGCGCCATTGGTCGGGCGTCTTCAGCACCGGTTCGGCGGGCGCCTGCAATTGAGAGGCGGTTGCCACGAAATCTCCCAAGGGGGCCGATTGATCGGCGCCGGTCACCACGCCATCCACGATGTCCAGCGTGCCCGCATCGACGCCGAAGCTTTGGGCGGCGGCGTCCAGGATCATGGCGCGGGCGGCCGCGCCGGCATTTCGGTACTGCATGAAGGAATTGGCCATGGCGGTCGACCCGCCGGTGCCCTGGAACTGTCCGAAGGCCAGGTTGGCATAAAGCTCGGGGTTGGACGGCGCGAATTCATAGCCGATCTGGTCCATGCCCACGCCGATTTCCTCGGCGATCAGGGTGGACAGGCCGGTGGCGGGGCCCTGGCCCATCTCGAAATGCTTGACGACGGCGATCACCCGGCCGTCCGAACCGATTTTGACGAAGGGGTTGATCTGGGCGGCGCCGTCGCCCGCGGCCAGCGCCCCGTCGGGCCGGAGGCCGACGACCAGGACGGCCCCAGCAGCGGCGGCGCCCTTCAGAAATTCGCGGCGTGATGTGTTGAGTGTCATCGCTCAGCTCTCCATGATCTCGGATGCGCGCTGGATACCGGCGCGGATCCGTTGATACGTCGCGCAGCGGCAGGCATTGCCATCCATGTAGTCGTGGATTTCATCCACGCTGGGCTTCGGATTTTCGGTCAGCAAGCCGACGGCCGACATGATCTGGCCCGACTGGCAGTAGCCGCATTGCGCGACGTCCAGTTCTTGCCAGGCCTGTTGCACGGCGGCACCCGCCTCGGTCGCGCCGATCGCTTCGATCGTAGTGATCTCGGCGCCGTCCAGGTCGTCGACATAGGTCTGGCACGACCGCATCGGCAGGCCATCCACGTGGACGGTGCACGCCCCGCATGAGGCCACGCCACAGCCGAATTTGGTGCCGGTCATCTTCAGTTCGTCGCGGATGACCCACAGAAGCGGGGTGCCCGGTTCGGCGTCGACCTCGTGTTCGACGCCATTCAGTTTCAGTACAAAGCTCATTGCCGACCTCCTGCTGGGACCAGAATCCTGTGGGTAAACTTGCTGGTTTACCGTAGGCGTGGATTTGACATCTGTAAACCCGCGCGTTTACCCCGAGAACCTAGCATGGAAACGGATTCGTAGAAATGGATGCGCCTGTCGAGCCCGCCGAGGAAAAGCGGGAACAGATCTACGAGGCCGCCGTCCGCGAGTTCCAGGAACGCGGCTTTCGGGACGCCAGCATGGATCGCATCTCGGCCCGGGCCGGCGCGTCGAAGCGGACGGTCTACAGGTATTTCGAGAGCAAAGAGAAGCTGTTTCAGGAGCTTATGCGCAGGCATTGGAGTCGGTTCGCCGCCAGCCTGGACGTCACCTACGAGGCCGGTCGCGACATCCGCGATCAGCTGACGGCCTTGGGCCGGGCCGAGGGGGAATTGCTGACCTCGCACGAAGTCATGGCCATGACGCGCCTTGTCATGAGCGAAGTTCTGCGCAGCCCCGAATTGGTCGAGCAGAACCAGGAGAAGACCGATTTCAAGGCGGCGTTCGAGGCCATGCTGAGGGATGCCGCGGCGGACGGGCAATTGGCGATCGAGGACCCCAGAGCGGCGGCTGAAGAATTCATGGCGCTGATCAAGGGCAAGGCGTTCTGGCCGGTCGTCTTCGGTGCCTCCGTCGTCACCTCCGAGGAGATGGACAGGATCGTGGATAGCAGCGTGGAAATGATCATGCGGCGATATGGCGTCTGATCGCCAAGCCGGTATGGGCGCGGTCGAGCTGCCATTTCAGGGGCGAGGGGTCTTTGTCCGTCTCGATGCGGGTCGGCAATGCCGAGCATTATATCGCCTGCGCCTTGGCCGGGCTCGGCCTCATCCAAGGTCCGGCTTGCGATGTGCGGCATCGGGTCGAGGCGGGCGATCTGGTGGAAGGTCTGCCGGACCACCCGAGCGGCCCGATGGCCGTCGCGCTTGTGGCCCCTGATCGTCCAAGTCTGGTGCCCACCGTCGCCGCTTGCTCAGGACCGAGCGAGGGCAGCGCAGGATTCGCCGCGGCGGTGATCGGGTAACGGCCCGGAGATCTCGGTCCGTCGCAAAAGGGGCAAGGCCGATTCTGGCATACGACGTCAGGGCTGTCCGGCGGAAGAAAGGCGGGGATCGACGCGCGCTTCGAGGAGACTTTCGGCCCGCGCGCGCATCGCGTCGATATCCGTCGGCAGCAACAGGATCTCGCCCGATGCGGTCGCCACGGCCAAACGCCCATCCGCATCGAAGGTGATCCAACGCGCGGCTCTCTCGTTCCCCCCGGACGCCAGACTGCCAGCGGGCAACCGGTCCAATCGCCAGAGCGGCGCGGCATCGCCCGAGGGGTCGAAGCTCCAGACATAAATGCGGCCGTCGGATCCGAGCGCTGCCAGCAGGTCGCCGGCGGGAGAGAACGCGACGACCTTGGTGTCCTCGGTCACCAACGGCAGCGTGATATGGGCGGCCTCCGGCGTCAGGTCATAGACGCGGATCAGGTCGTCGGACCGCGACGCCGCCAGCCAGCGGCCGGACGGATCGATGGCCAAGGACCCGGCCGAGCGGGCATCGCCGATGTCATCGGAGCCGAAGACTTGTTCGGGCTCGGCACCGGGCACCACGCGTTTGATGCCGGTCCAGGTGCTGACATAGAACGCGGTGCCGTCGGGATCGGCTAAGACGCCGAACGCCGTGTCGATGGCGGGTTCGAGGACCTCGTTTTCCGAGACCAGCCGGAAGGCGCCCGTCCCATGGGTCGTGGCGACCCATGTCTCGGGCAGGGCGGCCACCCGCATCACCCTGGACCCGGACGGCACGGTCAAGGGGGTATCGCCCAAGACGTCAACCGACCCGTCGCCTAGGCCCACGGCGCGCAGGCCGCCGGCATCGAGGGCCATCGAAAAGATGTCGGCGTTGGCGGGCGCCGCGAAGGCCACTGGACGTGGTCGCACGGGAGGGGCGGTGTTCGACACCCGATGAATGCCGGAGGCAAGCTGCGCCATCATCCCGTCGGGCGCGACGGCGATCATGTCGACGGGCTCTTCCGGCGAAACGACGATGTAGTCGGCGGCGCCAGGCTCCGTCTGGTGCAGGTCCCACAGCGATACATCGCCGCTGACCGTGATGGCCAAGAGCCGTCGGTCGTCCGGGGACCAGGTCAGATAGCCCGGAGGAACCTCCGCCCCCAATGTTCGCCCGGTGAGAACCACGACGGGACGCGTTGGGTCCGGGCCGACGTCTGCAAAGCAGATCGAGCGCTGCTCGCATGGATAGGCCAGCGTGTCGCCCGCGTTGGACCACGCCAGGGCCGAGATCGGGCGGTCGACGTCAAGGACGTGGATCAGGGTGAGGGTATCTTGCTGCGGCAATCTTGCGAAAAGGCCGAGTGTTCCGTCGCGATCCCCGACCGCAACACGATCACCGGAGGCGGAGACGGCCAGCGATATCGCGTCGAAGCGCCCGACACGTCGTCCGGTTGCGGGGACGGGCGCTCTCCAGTTTTCACCGTCGAAGCGGACAGGTGGGCGGTTATCCAACGGCAAGAGCCCAGGCGAGTTGTCGCTTGCGAATGCGATTTGGCCCGACGCGTCGGCGGCGATCATGTGGGCGGCTTGGCCGACAGGCTGCCGCGTCGCCGGTTCGCATCTCGGAGCATCCTGGGTGAAGCAGGTCGTCGAGAAGGTGTCGCGGTTCATCAGGAAGGTGACGGTCACCCCGTCATCCATGGGCGTCAGGGCGACTTGATAACCGCTGCTTGGCGTGAAGCCGGTGGGCCAGTCGCCGGGGATCGTGTCGGTCAGATCCGCCTGAAGGATCGGCCCATCCGGTATGACGCGATGGACGAACCATTGGTCATCCATCGCATAGAGCGTGCCGTCCGATGCGACCGTCAGATTGGATAGGCCGACGGTGGGTAGGGGATCCAACGGGGTCGCAACGCCATCGGTCACACGGGTCAGGCCGCCGCCGCCCGAGAGCGCCAGATAGGTATTCGGGCCGGTCCAGGCGACGGATACTGCGTCCTGGGCCGGGGTGATCGCCCGGTCGCCGGTGGAGTGGTCCGCCAACGCCGCCAAAAGGGTGGCGTTCGTGGTGGGCGTGCGGGCGAGGTCGCTGGCCTTCTTGGCGGCGGCCAGGGCGTCGTCCCAATTGCCGAGGCGGAGTTCCAGCGTCGACCGGTTGAGGGCTTCGGCCATGTCCTCGGCGATCCGCGTGTTTTGCTGGCTCCACAAGATGGCGCCAAGACCGCCAGTGGCGCCAATCAGGACAGCGGCCCCCAGGGTCACGCGAAGCGCGCGCGACCGGCGGCTGGCTTGGTCCGAGCGTTTGATCAACGCGGGCAGACCGGTGGCATCCGCCTCGAGCGCGGCGTCGCCCCAGGCGGCGCGCAAGTCCCGGCCTTCTTCCAGCAGGAACCCGTCCAGCCGTTCGTCGGGGCGCGTCGCCATCACGTCGACCAGACGGTCGCGCGCGGCGTAGTGCCGGCGTTCGTCGCGCAGTAGGTCGGCCAGCTGGGTCCACCCAGTCAGCAGGCTTTCGTGGGCGAGGCGGATCATGCCCTCGTCCGAGGTGATCAATCGCGCCTCGCGCAGGGCGCCTGCCAATCGCCCTTCAGGGCTGTCTTCGGCGAACCGGTCCATGGGCACCGTCGCGGACACGGCGGGTCGGTCGGGCGATGGACGGCGGACGAGGGCGCGCATCAGAGTGGCGAATGCGACCGCCGAGTGCCCTGTCACCACATCTTCGCCGCGCGCGGCCATGACACCGCCGACCTGGCCTAGCGCCTCATAGGCGGTGTGGGTCAATTGATTGTCGGCGCGTTCGGACCACAACTCGGACAGCAGGAACTGCATCGCGGGCAGGGCGGTGGGCTGGGTCGCTTCCTCGATCCGCTGGTCCAGGGCAGGCCGATCACCGGTCGCATCGGCGAAGGTCAGGCCAGCGGCGCGGGCGGGGCCGGTGATCATCTCGCGCAAGTCGGCGGGGCGCGGGAAGCTGACATGGAGCACCCGTTCGGGCGCGCCATCGGGCCGGATTTCGCCCTGCCCGACCAGTACGTCCAAGGCGGGCACCTCGGTGAGCCGATGCAGAAAGTCCGAGCGCATGGTGCCCAGCACATGGAGACCCGGCTGATCGGCGAAAGTGGCTAGAAGCGCCGCAAACGCCTGCGCGGCGTCGTCAGGCCAAGCGAACAACTCCTCCATCTGGTCGACCAGTAGGATGAGGGCGACGCGATCGTCCGGTGCGAGCGGCGGCAGATGCCGATCGGACCCGGCATCGCGGGCGAGCGCGCCCACCAGCGGCGCCGCAGCGGCAGGGCCGCCCGCGACGAAGAGTTGCGCCAGCGCGGCGGCATCGGTGAAATCCCCGGCCTGCAGGGCAGCGGCCAGGGCGGGATGCCCGAAGATCGCCTGCGCCAGGGCCTGGGGCCAGGTGCCGGCGCCCAGCAGGGCGGGGCGCATGCCGATATGGATCACCGCCTCGCCGACCGAAGCCGCCGATCCGCGCCGCGACAACCGCGCCAGAAGGCCCGCGCGCACAAGCGACGATTTGCCCGAGCCGGAGGGCCCGGCGACCAGCAGGAAACGCTGGCCGTTGGCGGCGTTGGCGAGAAAGCGGGCGCGCAAGCGTTCGACCTCGCGGCGGCGCCCGAAGAAGATCGGGGCGTGTTCAACGTCGAACGGCGCCAGCCCGCGATACGGGTTGCCGTCGGTCCACGTGACCGAGCCGAGGCGCAGCGCCAGCCAGTCGCGCAGGTGCCGTTCCAGCATTTCCTCGAACTCGGACGTGTCCTCGAAGGTCTGATAGCCGGCCGTGAATTGTCCGACTTCGCTGCGGAACCAGCGGTCCCAGAACGACAGCAGGTTGGCGCGTTGCAGGCGTTCCTGTTCGACCGTGTCTTCGGAGAAGGTGACGGCGGCCGTCTTGCGGTAGGCCAGAAGGTCGGGCAACTTCTCGGGCGACAGGCGCGCGGCTTCCATCGCGTCTTCGAATTCGAACTCCGTCCCCGTGGGGATGGTGCCGTCGTCGCGTTTGAACGCGTCGGGCAAGGGGCTGCCCAGGCGCTTCCAGAAAATGCAGACCACCAGGTCGCATTGCGACGGGCGGTCGATCTGGGCCTGAAATGTCGATAGGGCGGTGTAGTAAGCCCGTTCCCACAAGACGATGTGCAGCAGAGGTGTGGCGTGATCGCCGTTGATGCGATCGACGACCCGGGCGGCGGCCTCCCGTTCGGGACCGACATCTCCGGGCGAGGATAAGAAGATCCGGTAGGGCGTCTGGCTCATTCGGACGGCAGAACCGTGGTCGCGGTCCGCGCATCGCGCGGGGGCAGCCGGTCGGCCGCCACAAATCCCCAGAGACCGCCCTTTTTCACCGGCGCGAAACCTTCGGACATGCGGAAGGCATCTTCGAACCGGGGTTCGATCCACAGGCTGATGCCGGTATCCGGATCGAGACGCAGAAATCCGCGTTTGCCGTCCTTTCGCACCAGCGCGAAGCCTTCGGAAAAGCCGAAGGCCGCGTCCCATTCCGGTTCGACCACGACGCGCCCCAACCCGTCGATATATCCCCACAGGCCGTCGATCTTGACCGGCGCGAACCCTTCGGAGAAGGACCGCGCGTCCTCGAACCGCCCTTCCCAATGATAGGTCCCGTCGCGGTGCAGAAACCCCCAGCGTCCCGGTTGCTTGGCGGCGGGGGCGAAGCCGTCGGACATCCGCTTGACCGAGTGAAACAGGCCATGGTCCTCCCGCCCCAGCGGCGGCGCCAGAATCGGCGAGGGCAGGAAGGCCAAGGTCTCCCCGGCCGGGTAGCGGACAACGGCGCGCCGTTCGGCGGGTGGAAAGGCGCGGATGGCCGGCACGACCGTGTCCGTGACTTCGTCATAGATCACCAGAGCCTGGCGACCTTCGAAATAGTGGGGGTCGAACACGGCCCATCCCTGGTCGTCGCGGGCGACGATGGTGTCGCCTTCGCGTCCCGCGATTTCCAGGAACTGGAAATGCCGTTCCATCCGACCATTCGGCCGGACATATCCCCACTTTCCGCCGATTTGGACCGGAGCGAATCCGTTTTGGAATCGTCCGATATCCTCGTGTTCCGGCGGGACCCACCAGTTTCCGTCGCGATCTAAGGCGCCCCATCCCCAAACGCCGCGCGCGCCGAAGCGCCCGTCGCTTCCGCCGCGCATGTCTTCGAAGACCGGCGCCACATGCCAGGTGCCGTCGCGGTCGATGAGCCCCCAACGGTCGCCCTGCTTGGCCGGCGCCACCCCATCGTGGAACAGGCCGACCAGATCGAATTGCGGGGCAATCGCGATCCGGCCGCCGGGTTCTGCGGTCGTGACGGCCGGCACCTGCGCCAATGCGGGTGGGGGCAGGCAGGCCAGCGCGGCCAGGGCAAGGATCGCGCGGCCTAGCATCGGGCCTGCGGTGGCCTTACGGCGGTGGGAAACTGCGTCGGCCGCAGGAACAGGATGTCCAGATCGCGCGAGACGATCTGGCGGCGGTCCGTCAGTTCGACCACCACGCGCATCACGTGGCGCGAATTGCGATCCGCATCGACGGCAAACCTCCAGGCATCCACCGCGCCCTGGGGCACGGTTTCGGCCAGGCCCAGGTCGATCCGATAGGGGCCTTGCCCGATCCGCAGGTCGAATGGCACGTCACGGGTAAGGTCGCGAACGAAGCCCCCTTCGCATTCGCCGCGGCTGAACAGGGCGCCCAACGGCATGAACCCGTTGAAGGGAGCCGTGCTGCTTTGGTCCCGCCCATCCGCATCGCGCCAGCGATAAGACAGCTCGCCCTCGAATCGGAGACCGTATTTGACGCCCGCCCGGTCACCCAGATGCACGAACGGGGCGGCTGCGCCGAGCAGGGCGCTCCGCCGCAAGACCTCGAAGCAAGTCTCGCGGTTGCGGTCGGCGCAGAACGTTTCGATCTGCGCCAGGGAATCGGGCGCGATCCCATGTTCCGCTAGGGCAGGCGCGAAGGAGAACGCGTCGATGCCCGCGACCGTGCCGATGTCGAGCGACTGTCCCGGAAGGGCGCCGGCCGGACCCAGGAAGCGGAAGTTCAGGACCACATCCTCGGCCGGGGCCAGGCCGTAATTTTCGATGCTGAACGCCACGGATGCCAGTGACAAGGGCGTCAGTTCGGTGGCCTGCAACAGCGGGCGCGGTGCTTCGCGGCTTTCGTCCACCTCGATATGGGCACCGCGGATCGAAAGCGGACTGCGCGTGTCGTTCTGCAGGACCATCGACAGGGTCAGCGGGATGACTGCGTCGTCGTCGTAATTGCCGAAGGTGTAGACGTCCGACAGCCAGCGGCCGTCATTGAACCCCAAAGGTTCCTCGACCACGATATTGGCCTGACCGGTCCAGATCTCCATCAGGCGCGGGGCATCCGGGAACACCTCCAGCTTGCCGGGGCGCGGGGTGGACGTGTAGCCGATGGCACCGTCGACCAGTTGACAGCAGAACGACGGAACGTCGCTGGGCGCGACGCGCAGCAGGACGCCGGGAACAGTGTCGCCGATCGCCTGTGCGGGGCGAAAGCGCCAGTCGTCGGGCGCCGGGCCGCGTTGCCCCGGCAATTCGGTCCCGCCGCGCCAGACCGCAGCGAAGACATTGCCGTCGGGCGACCGTTCCAGCCCGGGACCATGGCGCAATCCGGCTGCGAAGCGGCCTTCATGGACGGCGCCCGTGGCATCCAGCCTTAGTCCGTCGCCATGCGGCAGGCCGTCGACGAACCCGCCGCGATACACATCCCCGCCCGGCAGGCGCAGCGCGCCTTGGCCATGCATCATGCCCGCGTGCCAATCCCCGTCGTAGCGCAGGCCGTCGACATGCACGTAGGTGCCGTATCCCTGCAAGATACCGTCCACCACCTCGCCGCGATATTGCGCCACCAGACCCTCGGCGCCGTGGCGCGGGCTGCCGGTCCGGCGCCACGTCAGCGCGCCGACGCCGGTGATCGGCCCGCCTTCTGCCCCCGCCGCATCGCCCGGTTGCCAGATCAGATCGTGATTTTCGCCGGCAAATGGATCTTGCACGATAAAGGTTCGCCGCGTCAGACCGGTCGCCACCCCCGTCCAAAGCAATTGGCGGAACTGGCGGCGCTGCGCGCGATCCCGATCCGGCACCACCGCCGCGATCGCGGCCGCAGGGGGCGCGATGCGATCGAGTGTCTGGGCAAAACCGGGTGTCGCATCGGCGAGGCAGAGGGCCAGAAACACGTGGATCGCGATCATGCGAAGCATTGGGATTGGCCGCCTGACGTTCCGGGTTTACCCAACGGTAGGAGAGGGGGGCGTGCATTGCAATTTCTTTGGGTGATCGTCGCCATTGTCGTCGTCTGTCTGGGACACATGGCCCGTGCGCAGGAAAGCCGCTTCATCCAGGCCGCGCGCCATCTGCCGAAGATCGAAACCGCCTTGCGGCAGGAGCGGCCGGATTTCGACCCGCCCGCCGGCGTAACCGGGATCACCGTGCCGCATCACCTTCTGGCGGCCGACCTGATCGCACGTGGGGTCTGGGCCGCGTCGGCCAGGCAGCCCAAGCGCATCCTGCTATTGTCGCCCGACCATCCCCGCGACCTTGAGACGCCGTTCGGCGTGACCACCGCCCCATTGGACGCGGAAACGGGGCCGGTGCCCCCGGATCCCGCGATCTCGGACGCGTTGCTGGTGCATCGGGATCTGTTCACCGATACGGGCAACGTGCCGATCGAACATGGCGTGCATTCGGTGACGCCGTTTCTTGCATCGGTCTTTCCCGGCGTCCCCGTCGCGGCCGTCACGAGTGGGAAGACGGCTGGACCCACCGACTGGGCCCGGCTGGCGGATATCCTGGAGCCGCTGATCGCGCCCGACACGTTGATCGTTCAATCGACCGACTATTCGCACCACCTTCCGCAATCCGTTGCGGTTCTGCGCGATCAGGAGACGTTGTCGATCCTGTCCACAGGCGACGCCAGTGCCGCTTTGGCGCTGAACCAGCCCGCACATCTGGACAGCCTGGCGTCGCAATGGCTGATGACCGAGTTGCAGACCCGCGTGCATGCCGCGTCGCCCGTGATCATCGCGAACCGCTCTTCGGCCCGCTATGCGCCGGGGGCGCCGGAGCAGGGGACGACCAGCTATGTCGTCGCGGCCTGGAGCGCGGATGCGGGCGCGGGATCGGCGTTGCGCTATGACGACCAAGACGTGCTGTGGTTCGGCGGTGACGTGATGACCGGGCGCGGGATGATCCCGGTCCTGTCCGACCCGCAGCGACTTGCGGCGATGGTGCAGGCGGTTCAGGCGATCACGGGCGGCGCGCCGCTGCTGGTCAATCTTGAAGGTGCGCTGCTGCCCGAACGCCCGATCGGTGCCCATTCGGCGCAGCATTGGTTGCCGCCGGCCGTCACCCGGCCCGCGTTGCGCGGCATGGGTGTGACGGCCGTCAGCTTGGCGAATAATCACGCGGGCGATTTCGGTCCGATCGGGACCGAGATGACGGCCGAAGCGCTTCTGGCGATGGATATCATGCCGATGTTCCACGCGGAGGTCGTCGACCTGGGACCCGTGCGCATCCTGCCGTTGACCTTTCGGCGCAGCTACTTCGCGGAACATGACGTGATCCGGACCGGTGACCAACTGGCCCAGGCCTGCGATGTGGAGGCGCGGCCCCCGGTCGTCGCCTTTGTCCATTGGGGAGGAGACTACACCGCCACGCCCGACCGGGAGGTAGAGGAGGCGACGCGCATCCTGCGCGATTGCGGAATCACGGCGGTGATCGGCGCCCACGGACATGTCGCGTCAGACGCCCCGGACGCGCCCATGGCAGGCGGCATCCTCCGGGTGACATCCTTGGGCAACTTGATCTTCGATCAAATGGCCGACGTGTCCGGCGCGCTGGCCGAATTGCGCGTATTCGAACAGGGGACCGTTGCGCTGCGCCTGGTGCCGGTCCCCAATTTCTTCGATGCGCAGCGGCTCGATTAATCGGTCGCGTCGAAGGCCCGCTGCAACTGTGCCCGGACATCCGGCGCCAGGTCCATGTGGTCGGCCAGCAGGCCCATCTGCTCGGCGGTGCTTCGATGCGATCCGGTTTCGCTGGGAAACCGGTCGACGGCCTCGCGGAACAGGCGGATCGCCCGGTCCGTTTCCCCCAGGATCAGCGCGGTACCCGCAATCGTCGCCGCTTCCCAGTAGGTCAAGTCCGGCGTGATCTCCGGCGGCAGCAGGTCAGCGACCTCGCGGGCCAATCGCCGTCCGGTTTCGGCGTCTTCTTCGCTCCCCAACATCATGGATTTCGAGGCGGCGTTGATGCCGCAATAGGCGTCGTCGCGCGACAGCTGGAAGCCCAATTCATAGAGATCCCGCGCGCGGCGCAGGTGGCGACGCTGACCGGTGGCCTTATGGGCGTCCATGAAGGTGCGGGCATAAAGACCCAGGGTTTCGGGGTCCCGCGCGCCTGAAACGTAAAGCTTGCCCAGGATCTCGGCGGCCTCGTCGTCATCCCCGGCGTTGCCGCGGCGCGACAGCGAATGGGCCAGCATCTGCCTTGGCCGCAGCGCGCGCGGGAAACGCGTCACCAAGGCCCGGGCACGGTCGACCGCCATGTCGGGATGTCCAAGTTTGGCCAGAGCTTCGATGCAGCGGGCGCCCAACGCGGCCGATACGTCCCAGGCCAGGCCCCCGGCATCGAACAGCGCGCAGAGCCGGTCGGCGCTGCCCCGATCTTCGGCAGCCCGGATGCTGGCCATGGCGTCGTCGGCCTTGCCCTGCAGCTCTTCCCCGAAGGCCAGCGCTTCCCGGCTGAGCGGCTGACCGACGATGCCATGCAGCAAGCGGAGCAATTCGGGGCCGTTGGGGCCGTCGGGATAGGCGTGGAAATTGAGATAGAAATGAGATTTGGCGAAAGGTGGCAGGTTGGAATCATCCAGCTTCACGGGCACAAAGTGAAAGTCGGGCTCGTCCTTGTCCCGGCCCCGCAGGACGACGTATTCGTCCTTCACCCATTGGCTGTCTGCTGCGGCATGGGACCAGATCAGGACACCGGCCTGGGACGCGCTGATCGCGTCTTCGATGCTGCCGGTCAATCGCTCGCCCGGGACCAGGACGCGCTGGTCCAGGAAGACCTTGTGTCCCGCCTCGCATAGTGTGTCGTAGAGGTTGATAACCCAGGGCCGATTCACCGACCGGTAGGACAGGAAGACATTGTACTTCTGGCCGTCTTTCAGGGGGCGCGGCGGGGGCGCCAAGTCGATCATGCGGTTCGTGATCACTGCAGCCCCTTCTTTTTGGGATCGTCTGGCTCGGTGGCGGGTGATCCGGATTTCGCAGTCTTCGCGGTGCCTTCCGTCTTATCGTCCTCGGCCAGACCCTGGAAGAACTTCGCCTGTTCGCCCGCTATGATAGCCTCGGTCGCCAGGACATAGCGCTTTCGCGCCGTCTCGTCGTCGGTGTCATAGGCCCCCGCCACGTTGACGTAGAAGCGTGCTTCGCGCTTCATCATCTCGGATGCAAGCCGGTACTCGGGCCAGACCTCGCCATCGCGCAAGACGCGGGCGGTGCCCTTCAGAACGATGATCGCGATCCCCAGGGCCGACACGATGAACACCATCCACTGCGGCCCCCCGGCGGCCGGCAGGGCCGCCACGAAGGCCCCGGCCACGATGATCGCGATGTCGGATCTCTGAGCCCGCGATTTCAGTTCGCTCGCCCGTTTGGAATACCATTGACGTTCGGACGCATAGCCATCGGGGCCGTCGATGAAGGCGCGGCGCGCCTCGCGGTCGGGTTCGGCAGGCATTGTCTACTCCGGCATGAATGTCGGGAATTGGTTCGGCAGGTCGACGCTCTTGGCCATGTATCGTCCCACGCGGACCATGTCGGGAACGGCTGCGGCGCTGTCCATCTGCATTAGGCTGGCATCCACATCGTCCAGGCCCATTGCGGCCAGCCCCTCGGCCGACAGGTCGGCATCGTATCGGGCATAGAGAAAGGCACGTTTGTCCGCGCCGTCCGCGGGGATCATATCTCCCAGTTCCCGGTCGATGGGCGCGCCGGCGACGCAGCGGCCGAAGGTGCGGCAATTGATGTCGTTCTCGACCGACGCGGCGCGCATCATCTCGGCCGGGATCGTCATCGCGGTGCTGGCCAGACCTTCGCCATCGGCATGCGGATTGTCCATCAGCCTGAAGGCCGAGCCGGTTCCGACCGACACCAGCATCAGCCGATCCTCTCCCTCGGGCCAATTGCAGGAATAGGCCTCCTTGGTCGCCATTTTGTACAGCAGGAAAGCCGGATTGTTGTAGGGCGTCACACCGCCATCCTCGAAGAAGAACTGCTTATCGGGGTCGGCCGGGTCCCATTGCAGCCGTTCCGGCGCGAAGAATGTCGGCGCTGCGGTCGAAGCGCGGACCAGCTGCCAGAGCGGAATGTTCAGATTGCAATCCGCGCGCGTGCGGTCGTTGTATGTCGCCTTGGGGTTCGTCGAGATCGGCCAAGGGCTGTCGGTCTCGACATTCCGCGTGACCACAAGCAGGTGGCGGTCGTCGCGCAAGACGCCGCGGTCCTGCAATTGTGCGATCGTGGCATCGAAGAATTCATGGCGCAAAGTCTTGGTGATGTTGCTGTGGCGATAGCGGTGGCGTAACCTGTTCCAGATCGCGGCGCGGTCGAACATCTCTTCCGCGCGCTCGGTGTAGAACGTTTCAAGCTCGCGCGCCGATTTGCCGATGGACAGACCGGCGGCCAGGATCGCGCCGGTCGAGGTGCCGCCGATATAGTCGAAGAAATCCCGCAGGCGAAAATCGGGATCGCCGCCCAGGAGGGCGCGCAGCTGATCTTCCATCGCGATCAGCGCCTGGACGCTGATAACACCCAGCACGCCGCCGCCATCCAGGGCCAGCAATCGCTTCTGTTTGGTCGAGAACATCCCTTAACTCCCCTGTGCGTCACCCGTTGGCGAGTCTTGCGTCACAACGTCTTTAGGCGCGCGAATGGCGCCGTGGATGCGTGAGGTCCGATCGCGCAAGGCGTTGCTTTCGCGCGCTGGATAGACCAGCATTTCTTCACCCTTGGCTTATCCCGCGCGGAGGGCGGCCAGACGGCTTTCCATCTCTGTCGACCTCGTCATATCTGCCAAGCGCCCTGAAGGCCCCAAACCAAGCTGCCGCCCGTCAACGCCAGCATGACTTTGCCATGCTTGGATATCCAGAGGTGATCCAATCGCCCAGCAAGTTCGTCCGCCCGGTCGACGTCAGGTTAGCGGCGTGGAATTCGGTCGCGCCGGTCGTACCGGCCTGGACGCTTGCCGCATCGAGGGAGCCAGGGGGCGTCAAGGCAGCGGTGCTGAAGCGGGCCTGGACATCGGCGTATCGCCCACGATCTTAGCCCTGGCTCAGGGCAGAAGCCACGATCGCCTATGGCGAGCCCCTTGCGTCGCAGGCCTCCAACCGGATCGGCGCCGATGACCACGAGGCGGACAGTCAGTCGACCGCCTTGGTTCAGGATCGCGCCTCGGGCGCAATGCAGGCGCAGGTGGCCATCCCTCGTCGTGGACAGCGTAAGGTGCCAGCTTGGTTCGCCTTGACCGGGCAGCGCGATGGGATCCCTGCCGATCAGGATGCCTGGGCGACACACCAGGTCGGGAATGGCTTCGTCGATGACGCGAGCCAGGGCCACCCGGCTGGTCCGCGTCAGGTCAATCGCCTGGGGCGAGGCGGTAAAGCGGATCGCATCTCATCCGACTGCGTGGTGCAAGACCGGGGCGAGCCCCGGTGCCTCGACAGCCGTTTTCGGACGTTGGACCAAATGACTGCCATCGGCGCCACCGGTCATGCCGCAATCGCTTGGGCGGTGTCAGACCTGACGCCATGGACGGGACGACGGACGATACAAGCGAACCATCGCTGCGTGGCGGCTTCGAAGACGCCGTCCATAGGGAGAATGTGGCCGCGCCTCAGGTCTCTCGGACATAGACAAGGGCCATTGCATCCTGCAGCGTGATCGGGCCCCCCATATAGTCGGTGCCGATAGAGGGCGTCCGCAACGCAAGCCGCCAACCGGATCCCTTCAAACCGGGCACCGGTAAGACGAGCGGGTCGATCTCGGCGGTCGGTTTGCCCTCCATATGCGCGACGGCGAAGACTTGCTCGCCATCGGGGCCGTGGCGAAGCGATGTGAATACGGTGCGGCCTTCGATCGGTTGCAGGTAGTCGAACCGGTCCTGTGGGCCGTAATTGGACCTGAGCCACGGGCGAGCGCGCCGGAAATTCCGGACGTTCAGGCAGAACGCGGCCTGGTCCGGATCGAGCGAAGGAAGGGAATTGGCGACGTTGCAATATTCATGCATGTCGTCCATCCAGGCCCGCGCGATTTCCTTGAGCGACGCGACGGTGAAGTCGGGACCGGCGAGCGGGGGTTCCGAGGCATTGAGCAGCCGCGCAATCTCTTCGAGATTGTATTCGGTCACCTCCACCAGGGCGGGCAGGAACTCCATGAATCTGGCCAGTGTCTCGCGCGTCTCGAAGCCCATCTCCTTGAGGCGGCGAAAGTTCGACGGGACAGAGTAGCTGTATTCGTCCACCTGCCATTTCAGGCTGATCGCCTCTTCGGCCACGACCTTCACACCGTATCGGTCATCCTGGTTGCGAATGAAGCCCCAGCTGCCCCGCGCCATGGCGTTCAGGAAATCCATGGGAACACCGGGCATGGCCACATAGGTCAGGATGTGCACCGCCGGGTTGTCGTAGGCCTTGTCCAAGATCTCCATCCGGGTCCGGCCAAGCCGGGTGTTCACGTTGAGCTTCAGGCTGACCTGCGTGCCGCGGCGAAGGGTGTCGTGGTTCGACGTCCCGGAAATCCAGTTCTCGCCCGCTGTCACCATCTCCTGTATCCGCCAGAACTTCGACAGCCAGAAAGTGTAGAGGAACGGCGTGTTGTGGGCGAAGGTCAGCGGACCCCATTGGAAGACGTCATCGTCGCGCTGGTTTTCGATGACGGCCCGGTAGGTGGAGGACAGCTCCCAATCCTCCTCGGGCCAGGGGCGGCCATCTTCGAAGATGAACCACGGGCGGTACTCGGTACCGGCTACGTTTTGAACGATGTCGGCCATGGATTGCAGGTAGTCGTCGTCGTGGCGCAATTCCTGCGCGGCGGCGTCCCACCACTTGAAGTCCTGCGCGCCGTCGACGCGCACGCCGTCGGCGCCGAAATCGACCTTGCGGCGCTGCATCTCCAGCAGGATCGCGCGCACGGCGGGGTTCTGATAGTCGAGGTTCTGGCCATACATGTTCGGGCCGGCGAAGAAATGACCGTTCAGCGCGCGCAGCCCCTGATTGTCGGAATGGCCGAACACAACGTCGAAGATCAGCTTCTTGGGCTTGGACGGAAACGTGTGGAGCACGGCGGCGAGGTCCACCAACTCGTCCGGGCGGCCGGTCTCGAGAAGGACGGGATTGACCGTGGCCATCCCCGAGATAACGATGTCGTAGCCCCAATTCGTCGTGTCTGGCCGCAACAGCGAGACCGACACGGTGTCGTCGTCGCCGTCGGTTTCCTGCCAGAAGTCGGGGCCGACTTCGTAAACCGTCGTCGGTTCGACCGGCAGAAGTTGGACGGCGTCATAGCCCAGGAAGAGCTGGTCCGCCGGCTCCAGCGGCAGGTCGCGGGCGACGCGTTCGGCCAGGCGTTGGTAATGTCGGGTGAGGCTGGCCAGCGTTCCGCCCGCGGTCGCCGTCGGCACATGGATCTGAAGGATGTTCGTGGGCGGGCCGAATTTGTGCGGCGCGTCACCTTTCAGCGCCTCGAAATAGGCCCAGTCGCCGCGCGCTGACTGCATCGCCGCCACGTCATAAAGCTCGGCCGGGGCCATGGCGCCGAAGGGCAGCGACATGGCCAGCGGGTCGAACACCCGGTGCCAGCGATCCTCGGCGTCGCGCCAGGCCAGCGCGTAGAAATCGCCGATCTCCTCGCGCGTGCCCGCCTTCATGCCGGTGACGGCGGTGAAGCAATGGGACTCCTCGCGGATCACGGGCACCCAGGCACGCTCGAACCGCATGGACTGATGCGCCCGGGTCAGGTCCAGCGGTTCGAGCGGACGCAAAATCTCCAGAAAGACGTCGCCCGATTGCACGCGGGCATCCAGAAGTTCGGGCGTCCAGAAGCCGAAGACGGCAGAGCCGTCCTGGATCCGCGCGCCAAGGCGGCTGGCAATGCGGCTTTCTCCCTCAAAGCTCGTTGTCGCGGTCATCAGGGCGTGCCGCGCGGCAATGGCCTCGGCGCGGGCGGCGTCTTCGATGAACTGGATGGATTTCTTGAATGACATCTTTCGTTCCTTCTCCAACCGCTCCCCCGCTTGGCGGGCCAATCTTCGGGGTCAGACCCCATCCGCGCCGTCGGATCAAGTTGCCTGAAGGAGATCTGTCGTCGAGAGCGTTGGAAGATATCTTTCCGCGCTCCCGGCCTCTCGCAGAAGACCGCTTAGCTAATGGTCTTCACGCTGATCCGGGCCGCCTCGAGGAGCAGGCGCCGCCTGTCAGGCGCCAACCAGTTGCCCTTGGTCGTCGAAGGCATCAAGTTCATAGATGGTTTCACCACCAGCCATGCCACAAACCGCGCCACCTGGTCAGTTCGCGTCACTTAAAATCAGGCATAGCTCGTCGGGCCATGATGGCCGTCGGTTCCCGAGTGACGCGCGGCCCGGACAGCGACGCGTCCGCCGCCGGGGCCAGACACTCGCGCTGGAAGTCGTCGACAACGGCCTGCAACCGGAACCTGCGCCCGTCTTTGAAGGCGTCAGAGACGAAGTCCAGGCTCCAGGGCTTGATGGGTAGCTGCGGCACCAGCATCGGCCTGCGTGTCCGAAGGGGTCGCTTTCTGCTGCCGCGCGTCCGGCACTTCAAAACCTCGGAACTTGGCCTTCCATTTGTAAGAACACCGCCGAGTTGATCCCCTGCTCCCGGCACATGTCTACCGTTGCAACGCCGCTCTCCAATTGCTTCAGGGTTGCGATGATCTGCTTTTCGCTGAACCGTGATCGCTTCAGTCTCTCCGTCTACCTCTTTGGACCGGCCTCTACCTCAGAATGGAGGACGAAACGGGTCTGAGGTCACTTCTACCCTTGTCCTCAAATCTCTATGGCTCCGATGCCGCGCAGAATCGCGAAGGGCCGGATCGCATGTCCGGCCCTTGGCTATGTCTTGTGATATGAATGATGGCGGCCTATCAGGCCGCCATGATCGGTCGACCAGTGAAGACCCGCCGGCCGACACGAACCTGCATTTTCCCGCATTCAAGCATCTTCACGAAGATGCCTTGAATGGAGATATGCTCTCCGATCGTTACAGTGCGTACCATCCAGCTTCCTCCTACTGGTGTTACCTGAGTGTCATGGAATGTATTAACTTCTGGTTAAGAGGAAAGGATTATTCCCTCAACAGCGACACAATGTTTCGTGAAAGGGCTGTGGGAGTCACAGCCAGTCGCGGAGGATGGGGATTAGCGGCAGATCCGCTGCGGGCATGGGGTAGTCGCGCAAACGGGCGGGCGCTGCCCAGGCCAAGGTCTGACCTTCGCGGGCGCGGGGGATGCCGTCCCATTTTCGGCAAGCGAAGACGGGCATCAGCAGGTGGAAGTCGTCATAGCCGTGGGACGCGAATGTCAGCGGCGCAAGGCAAGACGCCCAAGTGTCGATACCCAGTTCCTCCTGCAATTCCCGGATCAGGGCGGTTTCCGGCGTCTCGCCGGGTTCGACCTTGCCGCCTGGAAATTCCCATAGGCCAGCCATGGATTTGCCGGCCGGGCGCTGGGCCAGCAGAACGCGATTGTCGGGGTCGATCAGGGCGACGGCCGAGACCAGAACGACCTTAACGGATGGCGGTGCGGACCGGGGTTCCAATCCGGTGCTCAAGACCGGTAATCCGCGTTGATCTCGATATATCGCTTGGTCAGATCACAGGTCCACATGGTGTCCTGCGCGGTGCCCATACCAAGGTCGACCGTCAGGGTGATCTCTTGCCGGGTCATGTAGGCGGCCCCTGCCTCTTCGGTATAATCGGGCGACACCTGGCCGTTTTCGGCCACCAGGATATCGCCGAAGCGGATCGTCAGCTTGTCGCGGTCGGCGCGGGCGCCGGACTTGCCGACGGCCATGACGACGCGGCCCCAGTTCGGATCCTCTCCGGCGATGGCGGTCTTGACCAGCGGTGAATTGGCGATGGCCGACGCGACCCGCCGGGCATCCAGCGCGTTGGCGGCGCCGGTCACCCGGACCTCGACCAATTTGGTGGCGCCTTCGCCGTCGCGGACCAGTTGCAGGGCCAGATCGTGCAGAACCTCGTGCAGCGTCGCCTTGAAGGCGCGGCCCGCGGCCGTGCGGGCCGAGGTGATCGGGTCGTGCTTGGCGCGGTTGGTGGCGGCCACGATCAGCGTGTCGGAGGTGGAGGTGTCGCTGTCGACGGTGACCGCATTGAACGTTTGCTTCGTCAGATCCGACACCATGGTCTGCAAGGGTCGGTCGCCGACAACCGCGTCGGTGAAGACATAGGCCAGCATCGTTGCCATGTCGGGGGCGATCATGCCCGAACCCTTTGCGATGCCCGAAATCGTCACCGGCGTGCCGTCGATCTCGACCGTCCGGGTGGCGCCTTTGGGGAAGGTGTCGGTGGTCATGATGGCGCGGGCCGCATCGGCCAGCGCGTCCGGCGACAGCGCCTTGGCGACCTTGTCGATAACCTTGTTGATCTTCTCATGGGGCAGCGGAGCGCCGATCACGCCGGTCGACGCCGTCAGCACGCGGGCCGGCGGCAGGCCCAGCGCGTGGCTGGCGGCCTTGCAGACCGCGTCCACGCTGTCGGCGCCGCCTTGGCCGGTGAAGGCGTTGGCATTGCCGGAATTGACCAGCAGTGCCCAGCCGCCCGACGCGTCCCGCGCCTTCAGCTTAGCCTGGCAATCCAGGACCGCGGCGGACCGGGTGGCCGATTTGGTGAAGACCCCGGCCACCGAACTGCCGGGCGAGATTTCGGCCAGCATGACGTCGGTGCGCTTCTTCTGCTTGATCCCGGCCTGGCCGGTGGCCAGGCGCACGCCGTCGATGGCGGGCAGGTCGGGAAACGGGACAGCGAGGGGCGAGATCGGCGGACCGGCGGGCGCCGCAAGCGCCGCCTCAAGCTCCGCGATGCGGGCCAGCAGGTCCGTCTTCTTCAGCTTGGGCTCATCAAGCTTGTCAGCTTTCTTCGCCTTCTTCTTCTTGGCCTTTTCGCCCTTCGCCATCGCCGCTCACTCCAGCAGATCGGTGTCGCGGATCAGGGCGGGGTCGATCTCCACCTCGGTGCGCACCACGTTCGCGTTCTCTTGCAGGCGATCCAATTCGGCGGTGACGGCGTCGTTGCGCAACTCGTTCACCAACTCGGCCCGGACTTGGTCCAGTCCCGGCGCCTGCTGGTCGCGCGTCTCGTTCAGCTTGACGACGTGCCAGCCGAACTGCGTCTGGACCGGGGCGCTGACGGCGCCCGCTTCCAGTTCGACGACGGTGGCCTCGAATTCGGGAACCATCTGGCCCGGGCCGAACCAGCCCAGATTGCCGCCGGACGGACCGGACGGACCGGTGGAATGCTCGCGCGCGAGCTCGGCGAAGTCGGCGCCGTCTTCCAGCTGGGCGACCAGCGCCTGGGCCTGGGCCTCGGTCTCGACCAGGATGTGGGAGGCGTTGAATTCAGGTTCCGGCGTCTCGCTTCCATATCGTTCGTCATACAGCGCCTGAAGCGCCGCTTCGTCGATGGGCTGGCTGGCGACGTCGTCGATCAGGCGGCCGGCCAGGAAGGCGCGGCGTTCGTTTTCCAGGCCGATGCGGTCCGCGTCGGACAGATCTTCGGTTACGACATCGGCCAGGACCTGCTGCTGGATGATCTGTTCCAGCATCGCCTGGTACAGCGCGTCATCGGGCAATTGCTGGTATTGGGCCGGCAGGCGCCCGCGGAGCGAAATCAGGTGGCCCAACGTGATGTCGGTGCCGTTGACGGTGGCCAGCACGGTCGAGGCGTCCTGGGCCTGGACGGGGGCGGCAAGCAGCAGGGCGATCGCGGCCCCGGTCAGCAGTCGTTTCATGAGACGTCGTCCTTTCCGGCCGTCTGCGGCCGATGATCGTGAGGTATCCCGTCTGGGGCGTTCGTTGACACCCGATGGGTCAGGTCTTAGGTGCGGCCAAGGCAAATTTTTCCGCGCCCGCCCGTGATTTTCCCCTTCCTGATATGGGGCTGTGACACGGTCGGCAAGGGCGCGAGGCGAGGGATATCGGCATGCTGGGACTAGGCGGGATCGCGAAGAAGATCTTCGGAACGGCGAATGATCGCAAGGTGAGGGCCACGATGGCCACCGTCGAGCGGATCAACGCATTGGAGCCGGAATTCGAGGCTTTGTCGGACGAGGAGATCAAGGCCCGGACGGACGCGCTGTCGCAGCGGGCCGTGGACGGAGAAAGCCTAGACGACCTTCTGCCCGAGGCCTTCGCCAATTGCCGCGAAGCGGCGCGGCGTGCGCTGGGCCTGCGCGCCTTCGACGTTCAACTATTGGGCGGCATCTTCCTGCATCAGGGCATGATCGCCGAGATGAAGACCGGCGAGGGCAAGACCCTGGTCGCGACTTTCCCGGCCTATCTGAACGCGCTGTCCCGCAAGGGCGTGCATGTGGTGACCGTCAACGACTATCTGGCCCGGCGCGACGCGGATTGGATGGGCAAGGTCTATGCTGCCCTGGGGATGACCACCGGAGTCGTGGTGCCCAACCAGCCCGACGACGAAAAGCGCGCTGCCTATGCCGCCGATATCACCTATGCGACCAACAACGAACTGGGCTTCGACTATTTGCGCGACAACATGCGCACCAGCACCGCCGACATGGCCCAGCGTGGGCATAATTTCGCCATCGTCGACGAGGTGGATTCGATCCTGATCGACGAGGCCCGGACGCCGCTGATCATTTCGGGGCCGTCGGAGGACCGCAGCGATCTGTATCAGCAGGTCGACCGGATCATCCCCGAAATCCAGGACGAGCATTACACCAAGGACGAGAAGCAGCGCTCGGTCACCTTCACCGATGACGGCAACGAATTCCTGGAGGAGCGGCTGCACATGGCGGGCATCCTGCCCGAGGGGCAGAGCCTGTACGATCCGGAAAGCACGACGGTCGTGCACCACGTCAACCAGGGTCTGCGGGCCCACAAGCTGTTCAACAATGACGAACATTACATCGTCCGCGATGACGAGGTCGTCCTGATCGACGAATTCACCGGCCGCATGATGACCGGCCGCCGGCTGTCCGAGGGTTTGCACCAGGCCATCGAGGCCAAGGAGGGCGTGTCGATCAAGCCCGAGAACGTGACCTTGGCCAGCGTCACGTTCCAGAACTACTTCCGGCTTTACGACAAGCTGGCGGGGATGACCGGCACGGCCGTGACCGAGGCCGAGGAATTCGGGTCGATCTATGGCTTGGGCGTGATCGAAGTTCCGACGAACAAGCCCATCGCGCGGGCCGACGAAGACGACCAGGTCTACCGTACCGCGAAGGAAAAGTTCGACGCTGTCGTGGACGAGATCAAGCAGGCCCACGAACGCGGCCAGCCGGTGTTGGTCGGCACCACCTCGATCGAGAAGTCCGAGATGCTGGCGGCCCGTCTGGGCCAGGAGGGGTTGGCCCATAACGTTCTGAACGCCCGCCAGCACGAGCAGGAAGCCCAGATCGTGGCCGATGCCGGTAAACCGGGTGCCATCACCATCGCCACCAACATGGCCGGTCGGGGCACCGACATCCAACTGGGCGGCAATGTCGAGATGCGCGTGTTGGAAGCCATCGCCGCCGACCCGGATGCCGATCCGGACGAGACCCGGGCCCGCATCGAGGCCGACGTGGCCGCCGACAAGGAGAAGGTCCTGTCCGCCGGCGGTCTGTTCGTGCTGGCCACCGAGCGACATGAAAGCCGCCGCATCGACAACCAGCTGCGCGGCCGCTCCGGCCGCCAGGGCGATCCGGGGCGTTCGGTCTTCTTTTTGTCGCTCGACGACGACCTGATGCGGATTTTCGGGTCCGAGCGGTTGGAGAAGGTGCTGTCGACCTTGGGCATGAAAGAAGGCGAGGCCATCGTTCACCCTTGGGTGAACAAGTCGCTGGAGCGCGCCCA
>JBCCCB010000002.1:0-45274 GCA_039033775.1 Pseudomonadota bacterium
TGCAGCCGGACTACGCCAACTGGACGACACATCCGAACAACCCGGCGGCCCAAGCGGCGGAGTAAGGCGGCCAATACAGGCCGGCCGCATCGGGCGGGACAGTCTTCACGCAAGACGGCCCCGCCCCCTTCACCGCACGAGCTTTCGCCGCACGGCCCACAGCAAGCCCAATAGGATCAGCACCTTACTCGGCTGCTACCATCGTTTCCAGCGGCGCGGCCTCGGGAAAGTCGACCGGCACCTTGGTGGCCGAATGCAGATAGTTCGACACGGTCTTCAACCCCACGGCCATCACCACATCCACCAGGTTCGCTTCGGTCCAACCCGCCGCCAGGAAGGCCTCGACCACCGCCGGCGCGGCATGGCCTCGCCGTTCGGCCATATCGTGGGCCAGGATGGCCAGCGCATCCAGCTTGGCATCCCACCGGGCACGGCCCGCGCGGATTTCCAGGATTTGGTCCGGCGTCAGACCGTTCATGCCCGCAATGGCCGTATGGGCCGACAGGCAATAGGTGCAGCCATTGACCTCTGACACCGACAGATTGACCACCTCGGCCTCCCGGGCCGATAGCGACGTCTTGGCCCCGGTGGCGGCCAGATAGGTGGCCAGGGCCGTCTCGGAATGGGCGAAGGTCGCATAGAGATTGGGAACGAAGCCCAGCTTGGACTGGAGCTGATCGAAGATCGATTGGTTGGCCGCCGAGACATCGTCGCGGCTGGGAATGGGCAGGGTCATGTGACAGGTCCTTATGGCAGGCGGCACCGGGCCGCGGGACGGATGCGCGGGGATGGCGCGCTTGGGGCGTCTCTTACACCCGTCCGGCCGACAAATCGCATGACACTCGGTCTCGCCGGGCCACATCCGCGTGAGATGGGTGTGACCGCCCCGCCGGGGTCGGGATCAGGGCGTCAGAACCCGCTCGAAATGGGCCAGAAGATGCCTCTCGGCCTCGGTCCAGGGATCCCGTTCGTGCCCCAAGACGGCGCGCACCTGCACCTCGAAATCGGCGTAATGCTGCGTCAGCGCCCAGATCGAAAACAGCAGATGATGCGGGTCGCTGCGCGCCAGTCGGCCCCGATCCATCCAGGTGGTCAGGATCGCCGCCCAATCATCCGCCATCTTGCGCAATTGGGTCGCCAGCAGGCCGCCCATCTCAGGCGCCCCACGCAGGATTTCTCCGGCGAAGAGACGACTTTCGACCGGATAATCCCGCGCCAGATGCAGCTTGCGGCGGACATAGGACAGCATCTCGGTCATCGGATCGCCCTGGGCGTCGATGGCCCGCAGGGGATCCAGCCAGTTTGTCAGCAGACGATCCAGGATGCCTTTGTAGATCGCATCCTTGTTGGCGAAGTAATATAACAGGTTCGGCTTCGACAGCCCCGCCTCGCGGGCGATCGCGTCCAAGGTGGCGCCCCCGAAGCCTTCTTCGGCGAAGACCGTCAGACCCGCCGCCAGGATCCGATCTTGCCGGTCGCGTTGAATACGGGTCGGCTCGGCCGACCCGGCCGGTGTCTGATCGTTCGCCATCTGTCCTCCCCTAGGGCAATCGTGTGGCCACGACCGATGCGGTCGTCCGCTGGTTGACTGCCCTAGACCCTCTGATAGCGTTCCGCTTAACACTGAAAGATGGGCAGGACCACTCGGTCTAAGGTCGGAGACAGCATGGCAGCCGCAGGACAAAACCTCCGCATCGACGCCGATCGGCTGTGGGACAGCCTGACGGAAATGGCGCAGATCGGCCCCGGCATCGCGGGCGGCAACAATCGCCAGACGCTGACCGATGAAGACGCCGAGGGACGGCGCGTATTCCAGACCTGGTGCGAAGCCGCGGGCTGCACCATGGGGGTCGACAAGATCGGCAACATGTTCGCCCGGCGCGAGGGGTCCGAGGACTTGCCAGCCGTTTATGTGGGCAGTCACCTGGATACCCAGCCCACGGGCGGCAAGTACGACGGCGTCCTGGGGGTCCTCGGCGGGCTGGAACTGATCCGGACGCTCAACGACCTGAACATCCGCACCAGGCACCCCATCGTGGTCACCAACTGGACCAACGAGGAGGGGACCCGCTTCGCCCCCGCCATGCTGGCCTCGGGTGTCTTCGCGGGCATGCATAGCCAGGACTGGGCCGAAGACCGGCAGGATGCCGACGGCAGGCGCTTCGGGGATGAATTGGACCGCATCGGCTGGCGCGGCGACGAAGAGGTGGGCGCCCGCAAGGACGACATGCGGGCCTTCTTCGAGCTGCATATCGAACAGGGCCCCATCCTGGAAGCCGACGGCAAGGATATCGGCGTCGTCACCCACGGCCAGGGCCTGAGCTGGACCCAGGTCACCGTGACCGGCAAGGAAAGCCACACCGGATCGACCCCCATGCCCATGCGCAAAAATGCGGGCCTGGGCATGGCGCGCATCCTGGAGGCGGTGAACGCCGTCGCGCTGAGCCACGCGCCCCATGCGGTCGGCGCTGCGGGTCATATCGACGTCTATCCGAATTCCCGCAACGTGATCCCGGGCAAGGCCGTCTTCACGGTCGACTTCCGGTCGCCCGAGCTATCCGTCATCCAGGATATGGAGGCGCGGCTGGCCACCGAGGCCACGCGCATCGCCGACGAGCTGGGCCTGGAGGTCGCGTTGGAGAAGGTCGGCGGCTTCGATCCGGTGACCTTCGACGAAGATTGCGTCTCGGCCGTCCGCACCGCCGCCGAACGCTTAGGCTACAGCCACCGGAACATCATCTCGGGCGCCGGTCACGACGCGTGCTGGATCAACCGCGTGGCGCCGACGGCCATGATCATGTGCCCCTGCGTCGACGGGCTCAGCCATAACGAGGCCGAAGAAATCACCAAGGATTGGGCCCGCGCCGGCGCCGACGTGCTGCTGCATGCGGTGTTGGAGACGGCAGAGATCGTTGCCTGATCGGGCACCCGTTGTACCGATCCGAAGCGGTTGCCTGACGCGCGGCGCCCTGACATTCTGGCGCGGTATTTCAGACTTAAGTGGATTGACCTGTGATCAGCGACGGACGCGAGCGGACGGATGGCGAGGTCATCCAGACCGATATCTGCATCATCGGCGGCGGGCCGGCGGGGATCGTGCTGGCCTTGGAATTGTCGACGGCGGGCCGTGACGTCCCGCTGCTGGAATCGGGCGATATCTTTCCCGACGACGCCACGCAGGAGTTGTATGACGGCCCCGACATGGGCTTTCCCTACACGCCGCTGATCGAAGCGCGCCTACGGTTCCTTTGGGGAAGCTCGAACCATTGGTCCGGCTACTCCATGCCATACACCGCGTTCGATTTCGAGACGCGGGACTGGATTCCCCATTCCGGCTGGCCCATCGCCTTTGACGATTTTGCGCGCTATTACGACCGCGCTCATCCCTACTTCGAGCTTCAGACGGACCGGCCCTACGATTTCGACTATTTGGCGGCGCAGATCGGCGGCGAGGTCCTCGACCTGGATCCGGGCCTGCTGCGCAACCAAATCGCGGCGCTCAGCCCGCCGACGGCCTTCGGATATACCTACGAAGGTCGGCTCAGGGTATCCGAGATCTTGGAAGTGCTGCTAAACTCCCACGTGACCGAACTGGACACCACCGACAACGCCGCCACCGTCACCGAGGCCAAAGTGGCCTGCATCGATGGCCCGCGCTTCACCGTCAGAGCCCGGACCTTTGTCTTGGCCGACGGCGGCATCCAGGTGCCGCGCCTCCTATTTAACTCCAACCGGGTGATGACACCGGGTCTCGGCAACGCCAACGACCTGGTGGGCCGCTTCTTCAACGACCATGTGGGCATTCGACCCATCGCGCGGACTCTCGCCAGCCGCGCGCAGATCGAGCGGCTTTCGCTCTATGCGGATCAGCATCCATTCGACCTGGTTGGCGTGCAGGTGGTCTTGGCCGCCACGGACGTCCATATGCGCCGCGAACGCGTGCCCGCCTTCATTTTCCATTTCTACGAATCCGGCGGATCGCCAGGCAAGCACGCGATCCGGCAATTGGTCGGTGCCCTCCGGACGGGCGAGGCACCGCCGTACTTGTCCTCGGACGTCGCCAACCTGATGACCGATCTCGACGGCGCCTCAAATGCCCTGGCCAGCCGCGTGCTGGGCGGTGACGGCGACCTGATCGACAATGCCTGGCTCGGGCCATGGCGCACGCTGAAATGTGTCCCAAAACCGGATAGCCGCGTCGTCTCCGTCAACCAGACAGACCGCTTCGGATACCGACGCGTCGGGCTTGACTGGCACCTGACCGAACAGAACCGGCAGACGGCCCGTCACGCCACCGATGTCGTCACACGGGAACTCAGCCGCCTCCGGATCGGCCCGGTCCTGGATCTTCACAAGGCGCGAAGATTTCGAGAACCCCACCACAGTCGGCTTGGGCACGCATCACAACTGCACCGCGCAAATGGCCGACGATCCGGCCACCGGCGTCGTCGATGCCGATTGCAAGGCCTATGGCGTCTCGGACCTCTCTGTCAGCAGTTGCGCCGCCGTTCCGACCAGCGGCTATGCCAACCCGACGCTGACCATCGGGGCGATGTTGATCCGCGTGGCCGATCATCTAAAGGAAGCCACCCGATGGCCACCGCCAGCGGATTGGATCGCCGCCTGTTCCTGGGCGTGTCGCTGGCCGCCGCGTCGACTGCAACAGTCCACGCGGCGCCGACATCGTCGGGCGCCGCCGCCCGCATCGGCCAACGTCTGATCGCTTCGGGCGAAATCGAGCCGGATGCGACCACCCTTCGCCATGAATTGCGCGCCGGAGCGGCAGAAGTCGAAGCGCTGCTCACGCGGGACTGGCGACACCACATCCGAGAGGATTTTCGGGTGGGACGCACCGTCGACGCAGCGGGCTGGGTGCTTAGCCGAACGGAAGCGTGCTCTGCGCCCTGGCCACCTTGGACCGGAGCGAGGCGTGACCGGCGCGGTTATCCGCATCGTTGCCGGGGCGGCCGTGGCGATCGCGCTTCTGGCTTGGTTCGTTCCGGCCAGCCTCTGGACGGGCGGGTTGCTGATCCTGCTCTGCGCCGTGCTGCTGGTCGTGCGCGCCTGGCGACGGTCCCGCGGAACATGATGCACGCGCGGTCGTTCGAACTACTCTCACCCGACATCCGGCCCCGGCACGACCGATGGCCATCCGCTTCCAGGTCGAAGATCGCTGCCGGACGACGGCGGTCCGGCCTATGACCCCGACAGCACCCGATCGGAGCCATCCATGATCGTCGGCACCCTGATCCGTGGCGCCATTTTCGCGCTCATCACCTTTTGTACCCTGACGCTGATCGACGCTCTTTCGGCGGGCGAAATCACGCTGGCCATCGTCCGTCGCGCCGGGGTGATCGCCTTGATCGGAGCATTGGTCTATTCAGCAATCCGCTTCGTCATCGCTTGGGCCAACGAATGAAACGCTTTCTGATCCTCCCGCTTGTCCTGTCCGCCTGCGTCGCGCAGCCGGTCACACCCGTCTCCGACCCCGAGGTCTATACCGCGACCGACGCGCCCGTGCCCTTCGCCGTGCAGCGATTGCTGCCCCGGGGCGTGACCGCCGACGATGTCTTGGTCACCCAGAATTGCTACGGCTACCGATTCGAGGGCGCGATCTACCCGGTGCTGATCCCCCGCGGCACTCAATATTGCCTGTGACGGGCCCGTGAACGACGCAACTCCCCTGCCCCAGACGGCCAGCGACGAGGCTGCCTTGCGCGTCGACTTGGCCGCCGCCTTCCGCCTGGCCGCCCGCGCCGATTGGCACGAGGCAGTGGCCAACCACTTCTCGGCCGCCAGCTCACGCGACGGCCGCACGTTCCTGGTGAACCCGCGCTGGATGCATTTCTCGCGCATCCGCGCCTCGGACCTGCTGGTGGTCGATGCCGACGATCCCGCCACCATGGACCGCGCCGACGCGCCCGACCCGTCAGCCTGGGCGATCCATTCGGCGTTGCACCGCAACCTGCCCCAAGCCCGCGTGGCGCTGCACCTGCACCCGCCCTATGCCACGGCCCTTGCAGGGCTGAAGGACCCCACGATCCAGCCCATCGACCAGGTCACGGCGCGGTTCTACAGGCGCCTCGCCTACGATCTCGATTTCGGCGGCATCGCCGTCCAGGCCGAGGAGGGCGAGCGCATCTGCCGCGCCATCGGCACCCACTCGGCGGTGATGATGGGCAATCACGGCGTCACCACCCTGGGCCGCGACGTGGCCGAGGCCTTCGACCTGATGTACCACCTGGAACGCGCGGCACGGACCATGGTCCTGGCCTTGTCGACCGGCCAGCCGCTGGCGGTCATGGACGACGCCCTGGCCGAGGAGACGGCGCGCGGCTGGGAAATCGACGGCCGCGAGCGGCAGGTGCATTTCGCGGAGATGCGACGCATTCTCGACGCCCAAGAACCCGACTACCGCGACTGACACGAAGAGGGGGACGAACCATGTCCAAGGTCATCAAGAACGGCACCATCGTCACCGCCGACCGCCAGTGGAAGGCCGACATCCTGATCGAGGGCGAGACCATCGCCCAGATCGGTGAGGGCCTTTCGGGCGACGAGACCATCGACGCCTCCGACGCCTATGTCATCCCCGGCGGCATCGACCCGCATACCCATCTGGAAATGCCCTTCATGGGCACCACGGCGGCCGAGACCTTCCAATCCGGCACCTTCGCCGCCGCCGCCGGCGGCACCACCATGCTGGTGGATTTCGTCCTGCCCGGCGAGGACGGCCTGCTGGCCGCCGTGGATGACTGGGACCGCAAGTCCCGCGACCAGATCTGCACCGACATCTCCTACCACATGGCCATCACCGGCTGGTCCGAGACCATCTTCGACGAGATGGAAGCCGTGGTGAAGGACCGCGGCATCAACACCTTCAAGCACTTCATGGCCTATAAGGGCGCGCTGATGGTTGAGGACGACGAGATGTTCGCCTCCTTCAAGCGCTGCGCCGAGTTGGGCGCCCTGCCCCTGGTCCACGCCGAAAACGGCGATATCGTCCAGGAGCTGCAGCAGAAATACATGGCCGAGGGGATCACCGGCCCCGAAGGCCACGCCTATTCCCGCCCCCCCGAGGTCGAAGGCGAAGCCGCCAACCGCGCCATCATGATCGCCGATGCCGCGGGCACGCCGCTCTACATCGTCCACGTCTCCTGCGAGCAGGCCCACGAGGCCATCCGCCGCGCCCGCCAGAAGGGCATGCGCGTCTATGGCGAACCGCTAATCCAGCACTTGACCCTCGACGAGAGCGAATACTTCAACAAGGATTGGCAATACGCGGCGCGTCGGGTGATGTCCCCACCCTTCCGCTCCAAGGATCACCAGGACGGCCTCTGGGCCGGCCTCGCCGCAGGCTCGCTGCAAGTCGTCGCCACCGACCACGCCGCCTTCTCGGACGAGCAAAAGCGGATGGGCGTCGACGACTTCACCCGCATCCCCAACGGCACTGGCGGGTTGGAGGAGCGGATGGCCATGCTCTGGACCAAGGGCGTCGAGACCGGCCGCCTGACGCCCGAGGAATTCGTGGCCGTCACGTCGACCAACATCGCCAAAATCCTCAACATCTACCCGATGAAAGGCGGCATCGCGGTAGGCGGCGACGCCGATGTGGTCGTCTGGGATCCGTCCATCCACCGCACCGTCGCGGTCAGCACCCAGAAGTCGATCATCGACTACAACGTCTTCGAGGGCATGGAGTTGAAGGCGGCTCCCCGCTACACCCTATCGCGCGGCGAGGTCATCTGGGCCCACGGCCAGAACTCCCAACCCCAGCCGGGGCGGGGCAAGTTCGTGAAGCGACCCGCGTTTGCGTCAGCGTCCCAGGCGCTGTCGAAGTGGAAGGCGCTGAACACGCCGCGGAAGATCGAGCGGGATCCGATGAACATTCCGGCGGGGGTTTGATGCCGCGACCGTCTATGTGCCCTTGTTCGGCAAGAGCACCGCTCTCTATGCTAGCGATCTTCTTACTTTGCGCCTGTGTTTCGAGTGCCGACCCGCTCGATCTGACGTTTAGGGCTAGAACAGTCCCCGGCGATGTAACCGCGATGGGCGGGATAAGTGCAGTTTCAAACTTCGTTGGAAACATGACTATGCAGATTAATGACGGTCGAACTTGCTCCGGAACATTCAGGTTCTCAAATCCGGAAGCCGGCTCCGGCCCGATTAGTTGCTCCGATGGGTCCAATGGTCGCTTTAAGTTCTACACCGGTTCAGAACCGGGTGTAATTGTCGTGAATCTGGATACGGTTGAATTATTTGGAATGATTGATCTCTGAGCAAGCTTAGTGTGTGTGAAGACCCGCCATCTTGATGGCTGCGACGGATCGATGGGTTATCCAACATGCATGCTGCAAGCCCAGTGTTCCACACGAGCCCAGAATGACGAATCGGCAACCAGACGTGACCGTCGACTTAGACGGAAGGACCATGACCTCGCAGGATGGTTTCCATAAGGCCTTCGCGGACGGATTGGGGTTTCCCGACTTCTACGGTCGGAATATGGACGCCTGGCTCGATTGCATGAGTTGCATAGACGCGCCGGAAAGCGGGATGTCCGATGTGTTCATCCCTTCCGGCGGTTTGCTCGTTATCAGGATCAGAAATGCCGAGATTATGCGGAAAGCTGACCCCGACCTGTGGAAAGAAATGCAGGAATGCGTGGAATACGCAAACGAAGAACTTCGAAAACATGGCGGATCACGCATCAGGATCGTTAAAGGTCCCGCAGATAACGATGACGAACCGCAAAACACGTAGGGTGGGTGAAACCCAGCAGGGCCCGAAGCCTCCCAAATCGGTGGGTCCTCAACCACCCTACCCCTCCACCGCCCCCTCCAACTCCGGCATGAGCACCACGCTCTCCTGCTCATGCGGGTCCGTCCGGGCGATGACCACGCGCGCAGGCGCGCGCGAGGGGTTCACCGGCAGGTGCGGGCAATCGGCGGGGATGTCGATCAGGTCGTCCGCGACCGTCTCCATCCGGTGCTCCGGCCGCGCGCGCCAATACATCAGACCGTCCGGGGTGGTATCAGTTGGCTCGCGAACCTAGGGGGCTAAACCGTCGAGGGCCGAGTGCGACCGGGTTTGCCGGGCGCGCTATTCATCTCAATCCGGCCCCGGTCGTTAAACCGTTCGCAAAATTATCCTAAATGGGACCGCATTCGCCCCGTTGCGGTCCGACTCACGCCATGGGAGCCCGGCACAAGACCGTCATCCCTATTCGGAGGAGGCGCTCCATGGAACCGATCAGCATGTCTCTTGTCGCCATCGGCGCGTCCAGCATGGCGCTGCGCCGGGCGACCCGCGACGATCCCAATATTCTGCCTTTCGAGACCGAAGGATTGGCCGCCGCGGGCGCCGCCCTGATGGGGGCCTTGTCGGGGTGCAGCCTGCGCCCGCGCCCCGTTGTCGCCCCGGGCAATCGCAGCATGGCCCTTCAACTTGCCCGTTTCGCCGCGACCAACCGGCTACAACTGAACGCACAGGTCTCGCTCGACGCGCTTTTCGATGCCGATGGCCGCACCGCGCGCTTCGTCTCGGCCTCGCTTCGCCAGCGCCGCATCGACTTCGCCCTGACCGATGCCGACGGGAACCCCGTCTGCGGCATCGAAATCGAGACCGCCGCCCGTCCGGGTCGCGGCGACAGCACGCGCCGCGCGGCCTTCCGCAAGGCCGGCTTGCCCATCGTCACGTTGAAGGCGGAAGAAGGCTGGCCCCCGAATCGCGATCGTTTGACCAAGGCGCTGGGCCTGGATCCGGCCCCCGCCAACGACGACGCGCCAGGCCTGCCCCTGGCCAGCGCTTCCTGATCCGCGCCACAATCCGGACACATGCCATCGCCGCCGGGCCGCAGGATATCCGCGGCCTGGTTAACGGCGTCCATGGGGCAAGCTTGCCTTGCCCATATGGCAAGACTCCAAAGCGGATCGCGCCGTTAACCTTCAGACAGCAAACCTGTCCTTGCACATCGGACCCAGTCAGGAGCCGCAATTCCGGCACGTTGCTGCGCCATCCAGAGGGTGTCTCAACCCCCGGAGTCCGCCAATGTCGCTCGCCGAAACCACCCATCGCCGCCCCTCGCCGTTCAAGCGGCTGATGCCGCCCGTCGCCTCCTTCAGAAGCCTTTGGGGCGCACCGGGCAGCCGGCGGGTCAGTTCGGTCGAGGCGATGGATTCCACCCGGGTCGCCGCCGCCCCGCTGCTGGACGAACTGCGCCGCGGCCGGTTCATCCAGCTTTGCGAGATCGCCCATGAGCGCGGCCTGCATGTCGCTCCGGAAGTGTCGTTGGGCGCGCTTTTCACGCTGGACCATCCCGCGCGCCAGCAAGAGGCCGAAGACGTGGCCAAGGCGCTGCGCGGCAAACGGGTCGACTTCGTCCTGATCGACGGCGCGGCCCAGGCCGTCCTGGCGATCGACTACCGGGGCGACGGCCCCTGGCGGGGCCGCGCGCTGCGCCGTGACCGGCTGAAGCGGCGCGCCTTCGAGAAGGCGGATATCCCGCTGATCGAACTGGGCGGGCCATCCGATTGGACGGACGACCGGGCGCGGATCATACGTCTGCTGGGGCGACCTCCTCTCTCCACGGGACGTGAACGCCCGGCGGCTTGACCCGCGCGCGCCGGGGCGTCAGGACCGAAGGACCCGCCTCAAGAGGTCCGCCATGTCCAGTCCCGCAGTCCCCAAGGCCGCCATCACCGGCGCGGGCGTCTTCACTCCGAGCCAGACGATCACCAATGACGAGTTGGTCGCCGCCTTCAATGCCTATGCCGACCGGCGGAACGCCGCCGGGGCCGAGCCGCCCATTCCTCATTCCAGCCCCGACTTCATCCTGTCGGCCAGCGGCATCGAACAACGGTTCGTCCTGGACAAGGATGGCGTACTGGATCCCGGCCGCATGTTCCCCCGCCTGCCCGATCGCGCCGACCACGAACCGTCGCTGATGGCCGAAATGGCGCTTGATGCCTGCGGCAAGGCCCTGTCCCAAGCCGGCATCGACGCCGCGCAGATCGATGTCGTGATCTGCGCCGCCTCGAACCACGAGCGCGCCTATCCGGCCATGGCGATCGAGATCCAGGATCTGCTCGGCACCGGCGGCTTCGGCTTCGACATGAACGTCGCCTGTTCCTCGGCCACGTTCGGCATCCAGGCCGCCGCTGACATGATCCGGGCGGGCAGCATCCGTCGCGCCCTGGTGGTCAACCCGGAGATCTGTTCGGCCCATCTGGAATGGCGTGACCGGGATTGCCATTTCATCTTCGGCGACGTCTGTACGGCCGTGGTGCTGGAGCGAGAGGACCTGGCCGATGGTCGCCGCTTCGTCATCGACAGCACCCGTTGCGCGACGCAGTTTTCCAACAATATCCGGAACAATGACGGCTTCCTGCGCCGCACCCGCGACGCCATGGACGACCGCCGCGACATGCAGTTCGTCCAGGAGGGCCGCAAGGTCTTCAAGGAGGTCCTGCCCCTGGTCTCGCAGCATATCGCAGACCACATGGACGCGGCGGGCTGGCAATCCGGCAATCTCAAGCGGCTTTGGCTGCACCAGGCCAACAAATCCATGAATGACTATATCGGCCGCAAGGTACTGGGCCGTGTACCCACGCCCCGGGAACAGCCGAATATCCTCCAGCACTATGCCAATACCTCATCGGCCGGCTCGATCATCGCCTTCGCCCAACATTCGGACGATCTGGAGCCGGGCGACCAAGGCCTGATCTGCAGTTTCGGCGCGGGCTATTCCGTTGGGTCCGTCCTGGTGACCCGTGCCTGAACCGGCGCAGGCGGCGCAACGAGGGGCAAATCGGCGAGGGCCCTGAGATCCATCTTCGCCACATCTGGGTGAGACAGCGGGTCCGACCACCAACGCGGATCAGAACCCATTGCTCGATCCGATGCGGGGCGCAAGACAAGGTGACGGATCATAGACAGCATTTCTGGACACTAATGCCTGCGCGGCCCTAAAAATATCGACGTATTCGTGACCGGGCTATAGCTTAGCTGGATGAAGGTCTTGGCTACGGTCCAACTCAACGCCCTGCGCGCCGTCGAGGCCGTGGCGCGTCTCGGCTCCCTCCGGGCGGCGGCGGGCGAGCTTAGCGTGACGCCGGGCGCGGTCAGCCAGCAAGTGTTGAAGGCCGAGGATCAGTTGGGGGGCCCCCTCTTTCGCCGGACCCGGCAGGGCCTGACCCCGACCGCCACAGGCCGAGACGTCGCAGCCCATCTGACCGATGGTTTTCTGGCCCTGTCCCGGGGGGTGGCCGCCGCCCGCGACACCAGCGAAACGACCATGACCATTTCCGTCGCGCCGATCTTGGCTGCGAAATGGCTGGTCTGGCGATTGGCCGATTTCCATTCGGCCCATCCGGGCCTGCGCGTCCGCATCGACGCGGATGTCCGCCTGATGACACCTGGCGCCGGCGACATCGACGCCTGTCTTCGGGTGGCCCGTCAGGTGGACGAGCCGGCGCTGACCGCCACCCACCTGCTGGACCAGCACGTCTTTCCCGTCTGCGCCCCCGCCCTTGCCGAGGGTCTGCACGATGTGACCGACCTTGCCCGTATTCCCGTCATCCAGGATCGCTATGCACGTTTCGGTTGGGATATCTGGCTGACGCCCAACGGTGCCCCCAACGATCTGTTATGCGATGGGCCAGTCTATTCGGACGCGTCGCTTTGCCTGGACGCGGTGATCGCGGGCCAAGGGCTGTTTCTGGCCTGGGAACCGCTGGCCACTGATGCACTGGCGGCAGGCCGGGTGGTCCCAGCTTTGCCCGGCCGTTTTCCGACCGGCGATTCCTACTGGTTCGTCGCGCCAGGCGGCCGCTTGCGTCCGCCCGTGGCTGCCTTTCGAGATTGGGTCTCGGCGCAGCTGACGTCAGGCTCCACCCCTTGCTCAGCGACGGCCAGCGCGCCATGACCCTGCCATGGCCAAGCTGTATTTCCATTATTCGACCATGAACGCGGGCAAGAGCACGCTGCTCTTGCAGGCGTCATACAATTACGTCGAGCGGGGGATGGCGACCTATCTGCTAACCGCTAATTTCGACGACCGCGCCGGCAAGGGCCGGATCGGCAGCCGGATCGGGATCGAGGCCGAGGCAGATACCTACGGCGCGACCACCGACTTGTTCGCGATGATCGAGAACCGGTTGGCCGAGGGGCCCTGCCATTGCATCCTCGTGGACGAAGCCCAGTGGATGTCGCGCGACCAGGTCTGGCAATTGGCACGGGTCGTGGACGATCTCGACGTGCCGGTCATGGCCTATGGGTTGCGGGTGGATTTCCGGGGCGAGTTGTTCCCCGGCTCCGCCGCGTTGCTGGCCCTGGCGGACGAAATGCGCGAAGTGCGCACCATCTGCCATTGCGGTCGCAAGGCGACGATGGTGATCCGGGTGGATGGCGACGGCCGAGCGCTGACTGAAGGGGCACAGGTCGAAGTGGGCGGCAACGACCGCTATGTGTCGCTGTGCCGGCGGCATTTCCGCGAGGCCACCGGCGACCGCGTGCCCCGGAGATGCCGGTCTAAGGCGTTTCGAGATTGGCTCGAGACATGCCTTCCGTCTTGAAGGAGTTCCGGCATTCTATGGGATCACAAATTTCACTGGTTACATTGAGGACCGCGGTAAAAAGCCGTGCGCCGATCCGGCGGAGATGGGCTTTGAGTTTTGAGAACGTCTGCTCGATCGGATTGAGGTCCCCTGGATAGGGCGTCAGATATCTGCGATCGGTGTGAGGCTTTTCACCCTGCGGGACCGTCTCCGATGAGTCACGCAAATCGGTCTCGAAGTCTCTTTGGCACCGGCGCCGGCATGATCCGATCGTCCCAAACAGGAATAATCACCAATCAAACCCACAGGGATCCCACCAACTCAAGCTTTCCTCGAAACGCTTCGACGCGCACCGCGAGGATTATTGAGGCGGTTGGCCCCTACCCTGCTACTCCCAACAGCTCACCAGCACCGTCAACCCCGCCGCCCGGACGGTCAGATCTTCGGGCGCGATGGGCGCAGAGATTTCGGTCACCGCAGCGTCAATCCCGGCCTCGGACAGGATGGGCAACAAAGCCGAGGACTTCTTCGCCAGCGCCACATCGGACGGCAGCACCCGCGTCCCGTCGACGGGATCGGGCAACAGCATCCCCGACACCCGGCCCGACACGTCCAGAACCGGACCGCCCACGTCACCGTCCCGCGCCTCAAGCGATAGACGGAACGCTGTTTCTTCGCCGTTCAGACCGCGCACATCCTCCAGCGTTCCGAAGGACAGCGTCGCCGCGCCCAAGACGCCGCCGAACGGGAAGCCGCCCACGGATACGGCCGAGCGCAGGCGCCCCTCGTTGGGGCTCAACGACGCGACCTCCACCGGCGCCAATGGGCCACGAGGCCGAAGCACCGCCACGCCGTCGCGCTCAAACGCCACGTCGGCGTCGTGCAGCCGGTCCAACGTCACGCGGCCGCAGCCCTGGACGGTTTCGGCGGCCGTCAGAACCGCACCGGACCGATCCACGAAGAACCCCGATGCCGACCGCAGGGGACGCCGCACTTCCAAACCCGATACCATGTCCAGGGATTGCTGCGCCGGATCGAAACCCTCTTCGGGGTCGAGCGGCGCCCCGACCGAGGCCAGGGTCGCCTCCATCTGTTCCAACGCGCGGGTGGCGGCATCCGCCTCGGCCTCGGGCCAGGATAGCAGGTAACCGACGATATGCCCGTCCGTCAGCCGCGCGAACACTTCGCTGCGACGCCCGGGCTCTTCGCCCCGGATGCGGAAACCGTCCCTTTCCTTCCCGCGCGGCCCGTCCGGCGGCACGATCTCCAGCGCCTGGAGAATTTCGTAGAGGCCACCCAAGGTCGCCCGGTCGCCCGGCTGCGAGATCAGGGCCATCCGCACGCCCGAGCCGTCCCTGGGCGCGTAATGTACGAAGGGCGCTTCGATCCGGTCGAACTCGACCAGCCCCACCGGAGCCGTCAGCGCGATCCCAGCCTCGGGCACTTCCAGCCGGGCCAGCCCCAGCCGCCCCTGGGCCGTCACCCAATCCTGCAAAAGCCGCGCCCGCTGGCGCGTCGTCAGGATACCCGTCACATCGACGCCAACGGCCGCCTGCCACGACGCCATGGCATTCCGCGTTCCGCGTCCATAGCTGCCGTCGATTGCCGCGTCGTAATGCCCGAACCATTGCAGCGCCCGCTGCAGTTCCTTTTTTTCCTCGCGGTTCAAACGCGACTCCGACAGCCGCGCCTGGCGCGCCGTCTCTTCCGGCTGCCCGACGGGCGCGGGGGGCACGATCTCGTCGGCCTGCGGCGCGGCCAGCACCGGCGCTTGGACAGGCGGCGCCGTGTCTTGCAATCCGGCTGGCCAGAACCTCTGGCGATACGTCTCGCCCCGCGTCACGTAGCTGTCCCGTGGAACCAGGCCCTCGCGCAAGAGGCGCCGCAATTCGGCCCGGGCGCCCGCCTCGCCATATGGCCCCAGGGCCAGGCCGTACCATCCCCCGCCCAGGGCGAAGCCGTTGATATTGGGCAGGATGCTTCCGTAGGCTTGGGCCCGTTCCCGCGCTTCGCGCAGGTTCGGATGGGCCTCCATCTGCACGAAGACATCCCCCGGCTGTTGCGCCGAAACAGGTGCCAACCAGACCTGTAATGATAAAACAAAAGCAATTAACGCGGCACGCATGACGATTCCCCGCCCCTCGGGTCCAAACTCGTCTTCTGTCCTCTCCCATCCGGACCCCGAGGAAAAGGGCCGCCCATGCCGCAGGGGGCCAGGCGCGCCCGTTGACGGCTTCGGTGTTGCGCCATAGACGCGGTGCCGACCGCGGCAGGAGACGACGATGCCCCAGACGGACACCCCCCGTTCCTTCCAGGAAATCATCCTGCGTCTTCAGACCTATTGGGCGGGCCAAGGCTGCGCCATGCTGCAACCCTACGACATGGAGGTCGGCGCCGGCACCTTCCACCCAGCCACGACCTTGCGGGCCCTGGGCCCCAATGCCTGGGCCGCCGCCTATGTGCAGCCCTCGCGCCGACCGACCGACGGCCGCTACGGCGAGAACCCGAACCGGCTGCAGCATTATTACCAGTACCAAGTGCTCATCAAACCGAGCCCGCCCGATTTGCAAGAGCTCTATCTGGGCTCGCTCGAAGCCATCGGCATCGACATGGAGAGGCACGATATCCGCTTCGTTGAAGACGATTGGGAAAGTCCCACGCTCGGCGCCTGGGGCCTGGGGTGGGAGGTCTGGTGCGACGGCATGGAAGTCAGCCAGTTCACCTATTTCCAGCAAGTGGGCGGCCACGATTGCCACCCGGTCTCGGGCGAACTGACCTACGGCCTGGAACGCCTGGCCATGTATGTGCTCGGCGTCGACCACGTCATGGATATGCCATTCAACGATCCCCAGACGCCGATCCCGCTGACCTATGGCGACGTGTTCCGCCAGACCGAGGAGGAATACGCCCGCTGGAACTTCGACACCGCCGACACGGAGGTCCTGCTGAAGCAGTTCGAGGAAGCCGAGCGCCATTGCCACGAGATCCTCGCGCAAGAGGCCGAGGACCCCAAGACCGGCAAGCGCATCATCATGGCCCATCCGGCCTATGACCAATGCATCAAGGCCAGCCATATCTTCAATCTGCTCGATGCCCGAGGTGTCATCTCGGTCACCGAACGGCAGGCCTATATCGGCCGTGTCCGCGCCCTGGCGAAAGCTTGTGCCGATGCCTTCGTCCGGACCCGCGCGGGCGGCTGGACGCCGGAGGCCGCCTGAGACATGGCCGGGCCACTGCTCCGCATCGGCCCAATCCTCTTGCTGCTCGCCAATCCGGCCATGGCCCGGACCGACATCCCGGCCGCCCTCGATGCCGCCATCGCCGCGTGCGCCAGCCTGACCGACGCCACCCTGGACGAGCCGCCCTCCGGCTGGGTGTATCGCGGCAATCACCCCATCCCAGCCGTCCATGGCGCCGCACCGGGCATGGTCGGCGAATGGCGGCACGAGGTGCTTGATATGTCGATACAGGCCGCCCATTGGCCGGATACCGGCGACCGCACCTGCACGCTGGGCCCGGATGCGCCAGCCTTCGAGTCACAGAGCCTGGATGGGCGAGCCAGCGTGCCCGTCATAGCCGTCCGTGCCGCGCTTGCCCGATGGCGCATTAATGCGCACCAGGCCCTACGCCCCCAAGAGGCGACGGGCTGGATCGACGGCCAATCGCTCGATTGCACGGCACCCGGCGGCCGCAGCCTGGGGCACGTCACCTCCGGTCGCCATTTGGCCCGCTATCAGTTCTGGATGATCCACCAGGCGACCGGATCGCAGACGCATCGCGCCTGCGCGGTGCCCTGACGCCCAGGCAAAAAACCCCGGTGCCACGGGTCGCTCGCGACCCGCCCCCTTTCGGCTGAAACTCGGTCCGGAACACGCGCTCTTGGCCGCCGGAAGGTCGCTACGCATGCAGCTCCTCCACTTCGGGCGCGCCCACCGAAAAGTCCCGAAACGTCGCCTCGAATCCCGCCCGCTCCGGCGAACAAAGGTAAGGCCCCACGCCCACAATCCGAGGCTCCGCCGCGAAGGGCGCCAGCCGCGCCATCGCCCACGCCGCGCCGTCAAGCCGGTATTGAAGCAGCACCGCATCCGCGAGCCGTGTCGCGCGGACACTCAGCGGCCCGGCCCGGACAACCGGCATGGCCGACCAATCCGAGCGTCCATCGGTCACCACCACGCTCAGATGCGCCTGGCCGTCCGTCCATTCGATTCCGAACTTGATCCACCGGCCCCCATCCACCCGAATCATCAGCCCCGCTTGATCATAAAGCGATGCGTAGGTTCCATCGAAGGTCAGCGTGGCGCTGAACCGTCCCTCTCGCCGTGCCAGAAAGGCATGTCCGTCATCTCGCTGGAACCCGTAGAACGTCCGCTGCCAGAAATCCGTCCGATTCCCGGACCGCGCCGTCAGAGTTCCACCATCGACCGACCAATCCGCGGGGGGATTGGTCCAGATCATCCCGTCCCAGGTCATTCCCGTACCACCAGAATCTCGTCCAATGGCTTCTTCACCTTCGCCACCTTCGGCACCGCGGCCCCCTCGGCCGCATGCCCCGCCGCGATGATCATCACGGCCTTCTCGTTCTCGGGCCGCCCCAGCAGATCGCGAAGGAACCCCATCGGATTAGGCGTATGGGTCAAGGTCGCCAATCCGGCCCCATGCAGAGCGGCGATCAGAAACCCGCAGGCGATCCCGACGCTTTCGGGCACGTAGTAATGCTTCACACGGCTGCCATCGGCCTTCACCCCGTACCGCTGCGCGAAAACCACGATCAGCCAAGCCGCGTCCGTCAAATGCGCTTTCTCCCAGTCGGTCCCCAGCGGCGCCAGCGCCTCCAGCCATTCATCCGAGGCCCCGCCCGCATAAAACCGCTTCTCCTCGTCCTCCGCCGCCTCCCGGATTTTCGCTTTCAGATCCGCTGCCGCGATCGCCTCGAAATGCCAGGGCTGTTGGTTCGCCCCGCTCGGCGCCGTCCCCGCCGCCGCCACGCAGGCCTCGATCACCGCACGCGGCACCGGGTCCGGCGCGAAATCCCGCACCGTATGCCGCGTTGCCATTTTCGCCCGGAACGCTTCGGCCGCCGTCAGCATGTCGGCGTCATCCACCCGGCGCCGGTCAGGCAGCGGCACGGCTTCGAAAGGTCGGGAGGCGGACATGGCGGATTTCCTCTTCCAGGGCCGGCTGACATTAGCGCAGGCCGCAGCCTCGGCAAACCAGCCCTTAGCCGATTTGCTGCGGTAATCCTTTATTACCCTCCGGACGGTAAGACTATGCGAGACCAGAGTCCTGATCGGAGAATTGAAGAATGGGCAATGCCGCGAAGACGGGCGCCCGAACGTGCGGGACATCTGAATCTTCTGGGACCCTCGCCTTGGGCAGGACAAATCATCGCCGCCGCTGCGCTAGATCGCGGAAGGCTTGGGCGAGGGGCAAGCTGGATGGCATTCTGTCCCAACTTCAACCGAATGACATCGCCGTCGATTGCGGCGCCAATACCGGAGAGGTATCGGTCGCCATCGCCCGCACCGGCGCCACGCTCTATGCGTTCGAGCCCGATCCCGTTGCTTTCGAACGGCTGTCCGCAAATCTGGCGCGCTACCCGAACGCTCACTCAATCGCGGCCGCCGTCTCCGATCGGGCGGGTCGCGCGACGCTGCACCGTTCTACGCGGTTCCGCGATACACCGCTGGCCGCGACGACCGGTTCGACGTTGCTAGCCGACAAGCGCGACGTCGATGGCACAGGCGACGGCGATCTAACCGTGCCCGTCATGGACTTGACCGAGATTCTGCGTGACTTGATCGCGCGGCGCGTTCCAGACGGGCTGCCGGGCCAGCATGTCGGGCTGGGGCGTTTGGCGCTGCTGAAGATCGACGTCGAAGGCGAGGAACTGACGCTTCTGCCAGCGCTCCATGAGGCGGATCTTCTGGCGCGGGTCGGCTGCACCCTTGTCGAAACCCATCAGCGGAAGTTTCCCGCCCGCCGGAGCGACTTCCTGCGGATGCGGCGCGAACTGCGCGGCCTCTACCCGGCCAGCAAGGTCGATCTGGACTGGATATAATAGCTGCCAAACCGGGCGCATGCCCCCGCAGTCCAGACGGGTCGCAGGGGGCCCGACGCATCGGCATGCCCCTTTCCGACCAGTGACATGCATCGCAGGCCGACCGCTGCCATCCCGTTTCCGAGCGATGGGTTCGGCTCTCGACCTGACCCGTCAGCCGGGCTCGCTGCCCATATCTTGCCGTATTCCCGTCTTAACCAACAGTCCGAGAAGAGCAGCCCGGAGACCCGCCCGATGGACGGAGGCGTCCCCTTCCCCGACCCGACCGAGAGCCGCGCCGTCAGGGCCCTGGCGCGTCTGCGCAACCGCACCGCCAAGCGCGAACGCCGGGCCTGGGCGCGGGGCACCTTGGATGGCATTCTCAGCCAGCTTCGCCCCGGCGACGTGGCGCTCGATTGCGGCGCCGGCATCGGCGAGACGGCCCTGCCGATCGCCCGCACAGGCGCCACGCTCTATGCGTTCGAACCCGACCCGACGGCCCATGCCGCGCTGGCGCCGAAGCTCGCCCCCTTTGACCATGCCCATGCGGTCGAGGCCGCCGTCTCCGATTGGACCGGCACCACCACCCTGCCCAGCACCGATACCGAGGCCCGTGTCCTCGACCTGACCCAGATCTTGCGCGACATGATCGCCGGCCGCGTCCCCCGCGCCATCCCGCCGCGCCCCGGCATCCGCCGCCGGCCGGGCCGCGTCGCCCTCCTGATCCTCGACATCGCCGGGGAGGAACTGAACCTCCTCCCGGCTCTCCACGAATCCGGCCTGCTGGACCCGGTGGCCGCCACCCTGGTCCAGACCCATGCCCGCCGCTTCCCGAATCTCAAGCGCGAATTCACCCAGATGCGGCGCGACATCGGCGGACTCTACTCGGCGCGCAAGGTCAATCTCGACTGGTCCTGACCGCCAGCTTGCCCCCCGGCCGCGCCCGCGCTACCTCGCGGCGACCGTCAACCCGGGCCGGAGCCTCCTTTGGGCAAACTCGTCGTCATCTTGCTGGCGCTCAGCGCCGCCGCCGCGGGCTTGGGCCTGTGGTACACGGCCACCCGTGCCTTCTACGCGCCCGTGGACGGCCCCGTGACGCTGACGCTGACCACCGGCGACAGCCTGGTCACCCTGCCGGCGACGGACATCCGGGCCATCGCCTCCACCTCGTCGCCGCTGGGCTTCCGCGCCTGCTTTGCCCACGGCTTCGATCTGAGCACCCCCGACCTGGCGCCGCTGCCGCATGGGGACCCCGCCCCCACGATTGCCCCGGGCTGGTTCGATTGCTTCGATGCCTCCGCCATCGGCGCGCTGCTGGCGTCGGGCGAGGCGCGGGCCTTCACCGCCTACAAAAACGCGCAATACGGCGTGGACCGGGTCGTGGCCCTGACCCCCGACGGGCGCGGCTGGGCCTGGCACCAGCTCAACGATTGCGGCGACAAGGCCTATGACGGCACGCCCGTGGGCGAGGCCTGCCCCGACCGCGCGACCTTTACCCCCTTGATCGAAGGCAGTCTTTGATGCCCGACCTCCTCATCGAACTCTTCTCCGAGGAAATCCCCGCCCGGATGCAGCGCCGCGCGGCCGCCGATCTGCAAAAGCTGATGACCGATGCCCTGGTCGAGGCCGGCCTGACCTATCAAGGTGCCGTCGCCCATTGCACGCCCCGCCGCCTGGCGCTGTCCGTCCAGGGCCTGACGGATGAGAGCCCGACGACCACCGAGGAGCGCCGCGGGCCCCGGGTGGATGCGCCCGAGAAGGCACTGGATGGATTTCTGCGGTCCACCGGCCTGACCAAGGATCAGTTGGAAATCCGCGACGACAAGAAGGGCCAGGTCTACGTCGCCAAGATCACCACGCCCGGCCGCCCAGCGGGTCAGATCGTGACCGAGGCGCTTGACGCGACCATCCGCAATTTCCCCTGGCCCAAGTCCATGCGCTGGGGCGACGGCAGCCTCCGCTGGGTCCGCCCCCTGCGCCGCATCCTCTGCATCCTGACCCGCGAGGACGGCACCGAGGTGGTCCCACTCGACATCGACGGGATCCCCTCGGGCGACCGGACCGAAGGCCACCGGTTCATGGCGCCTACGCCGTTTTCCGTAACATCTTTCGATGATTATGAGGCGAAGCTGAAGCGCGCCTTCGTCGTGCTATCCTCCGAAGAGCGTGCCGAGGCCATCCGACAGGAAGCCGCCAACCGCGCCTTCGCTGCGGGCTTGGAGGTCGTCCCGGACGAGGGCCTCCTGGCCGAGGTCGCGGGCCTGGTCGAATGGCCCGTGGTCCTGATGGGCCGGATCGGCGCCGACTTCCTGGACCTGCCGCCCGAGGTCCTGCAAACCTCCATGCGCGAGCACCAGAAGTTCTTTTCTCTCCGCGACAAGGCGGGGAAGATCACCCATTTCATCACCGTGGCGAACCGCGAAACGGCGGATGACGGCGCGACGATCCTGGACGGCAACAGCCGGGTCCTGGCCGCGCGCTTGGCGGATGCGAAGTTCTTCTGGGAGAACGATCTGGCCACGATCCGCCAGAAGGGCCTGGAGGGCATGGCCGCTCCGCTGGCCCAGGTCACGTTCCATGCTAAACTGGGCAGCCAGGCCGATCGCATCCAACGCATCGAAGCCCTCGCCCGTGACATCGCCCCCCACGTTGGCGCCCAACCTGATCTGGCCGCCGAAGCCGCCCGCATCTGCAAGGCGGATCTCGCCTCCGAGATGGTATACGAGTTCCCCGAGTTGCAGGGGATCATGGGCCGCTACTATGCGGAGGCCGCTGGGCACGACGACGGTGTGCCAGAGGCTTGCGAAGAACACTACTCGCCGCTTGGCCCCTCCGACGAAGTGCCGTTGTCGACCGTTTCTGTGACTGTAGCGCTAGCAGACAAGCTAGATACATTGGCGGGCTTCTGGGCTATCAACGAAAAGCCTACGGGTTCAAAAGATCCCTATGCGCTACGGCGGGCGGCATTAGGAGTTATCCGATTGCTTCTTGGGACTAAGTCAAAACTGAACCTATTGCCTCTCGTCTCCGATCATCTGGTGTCGATATTCCAGGCTCTGGGGTCGTCGTGGAAAATTTACCGCCTTGAAGATGACATACACGGAAACAGGCGGCGATCTCCTGCGATGGTCGTTCTCTTGGACGACAGTGTGGTTGAAGAGCCTCTGAATTTCGAGACAGTTAGAAACCATGCAATTAATGGCGAGCTGTCGTGGGACGAAGAAGGTAGCGAACCAATAGAGCAACTTGCGGTGCTGGTTTCCGACCTCCTCTCCTATCTTCATGACCGCCTAAAGGTGCACCTTCGCGACGAGGGCATCCGTCACGACGTGATCGCGACCTACTTTGCTGGCGATTGGACCGACGACCTCACCGACCTGGTCGCCCGCGCCCGGGCGCTCAACACCTTCCTCGCCACCGAGAACGGGGAGAACCTCATCCAAGGGTACAAGCGCGCCAAAAACATCCTCGATCAGGCCCAAGAGACCGACGGCGTCGAGTACAGCTACGGCGCCGACCCGAAGCTGGCCGAAACCACTGAGGAGAAAGCGCTGTTCAGCGCGCTCGATGAGGCGCGACCCAAGATCGACGCCGCCCTCAAGGCCGAACATTACGACCAGGCCATGGAGGCCCTGGCCGCGCTGCGCGCGCCCATCGACGCGTTCTTCGAGGCCGTGCAAGTCAATGCCGACAATCAGGTGACCCGCCGCAACCGGCTGAACCTGCTGTCGGAGATCGTGCAAACCTGCGAGAAAATCGCCGACCTGCATCGGATCAACGCGTGACAGATCGTCGGGGCGGATCACCGGTCCTGTAACATCTCGCCGCGCCGCGTTCTAAGGTCTTTGCCACGCCGCGTCCCGTTCCCTATGCTGCGCCTGCACAATCCGCAGGACCGCACATGCTCGACACGCCCGGCTTCGTCGAAGTCACACCCACGGCCGACATCGCCGTCGACCGGCATGGGAACCGTGCCAAGTGCCTGCAACGCCTGATCCGCATGGGCCTGCCGGTCCCGCAGACCGTCGCCATTCCGTTTCAGACCGTGCGCCGAATCGCCGAGGGCGACATGCCCGACCTGGCGACGATGACCGGTCTGTTCGAAGGCCCGCCCGTCTTGTTGTCGGTGCGATCCTCGTCGGAAACCCCAGATTGGGGCGGCCCCGGCGCCGTGCTGAATATCGGCATGAACGACAAGGCCCATGCCTGGCTTTCCAACACGTTAGGCGACGACGTTGCCGACAAGCTCTACCTACGCTTCATCCGCTCCTTCGCCATCGAAGTGATGCGACTGGACGAGCAACCGTTCATCGACGCCAAGACCCCCGTCGAGGCGCGCGACACCTATGAAGTCGAGCTCGACGAGCCGTTCCCCCAAGCCCTGACGGACCAGTTGGCCGCCGTTCTCCGCTCCATGGCCCGCGCCTGGGAGGGCACGTCGGCCAGGCTGTTGCGCCAGGCCCAGGGCGCGCCGGCGGATGCGGGCCTGGGCCTGGCCGTGCAACGCATGGCCCAAGGCATGGGGCCGGGTCAAAGCGGTGCGGGCGTCGTGCAATTCGTCAATCCGCAAACCGGCGACCGCCAGGTCACCGGCCGCTACCTGGGCCAAGCCATGGGACGGGACGCTTTAAGAAATCGTGACAAGGCCTTGTATCTGAGGAAAGATCAACGTGGCCCATCCTTGGAGGAACTGCTGCCGGAGGTCTTCGCCGAGCTCGTCGAGATCGGCACCCAATGCCGCGAAACCCTACGCGAGGAGATGCAGGTCGAGTTCACCATCGACCAGGGTCGTCTCGCCATCCTGGACGCCATCCGCTGCCAGCGGGAGCCCCGCGCATCCGTCGCCATCGCCGCCGCCTTGGCGCGCGACGGGATCATCCCTCGCTCCGAGGCGATCCTGCGCATTCAGCCCGGCACCTTGTCGCGCCTTCTGCACCGACAGATCGACCCGTCGGCCAAGTGCGCGGCCCTGGCTCGCGGGATCGCCGCCTCGCCAGGGGCGGCCGCGGGCAAGATCGTCTTCTCCTCGGCCGCGGCCCAGGCCGCGCTGGCGCGGGATGAGGCCTGCATCATGGTCCGGCGCGAAACCTCGCCCGACGACGTGCGCGGCATGCATGCGGCCGACGGCATCCTGACGGAGCGGGGCGGCACCACGTCCCATGCGGCCGTGATCGCGCGGGGTCTCGGTGTTCCCTGTGTGACCGGGGCGACGGGTGTGAAGGTCAGCCACCGCCACAAGACGCTGACACTGCCCGGCGGCCGCGTGCTGAAGGAAGGGGACGAGATCACCATCGACGGGTCTTCCGGCGACGTGTTGGAAGGCGTCGTCCCCATGAATGAGCCGGCCTTGGACGGCGCCTTCGGCGACATCATGGCATGGTCCGATCAGATCCGCGATATCGGCGTGCGCGCCAATGCCGATACCGTCGCCGATGCCACCCTGGCCCGCACCTTCGGGGTGGATGGCATCGGCCTCTGCCGGACCGAGCACATGTTTTTCGAAAGCGGCCGCCTGACCGTGATGCGCGAAATGATCTTCGCCGAAGGGCCCGCCGACCGCGCCGCCGCGCTGGAACGCTTACTACCCATGCAGCGCAACGACTTCACCGAACTTTTTACGCTGATGTCCGGCCTGCCGGTCTGCATTCGCCTTCTTGACCCGCCGCTGCACGAATTCCTGCCGACGGAGGGTGACGGGATTCGCGCCCTGGCCGAGGCGTTGGACAGGCCATTGAGCGAGGTGAAGACCCGCATCGAATCGATGCAGGAATACAATCCCATGCTGGGTATGCGCGGCGTCCGCCTGGGGATCGCTGTGCCCGAAATCTACGAAATGCAGGCGCGCGCCATTTTTCAGGCGACGGTCGCCGCGCTCAGTCAGGGCGCGGTCGTGACACCGGAGATCATGATCCCGCTGGTCACCGCCCATCGCGAGGTGGAACTGGTAAAACGCCGCATCGACGCGGTGGCCGCCGCCGTCCGGGCCGAAACGCGGACCGCGTTCGACTACCGCTTGGGCGTCATGGTCGAGACCCCCCGCGCCGCCTTGCGCGCCGCCGACATCGCGGGAAGCTCGGCTTTTCTCTCGTTCGGAACGAATGACCTGACGCAGATGACCTACGGATTGTCGCGCGACGATGCGGGCCGCTTCATGTCGGCTTACGTCAATGAAGGCGTCTATCCCGAAGATCCGTTCGGCACGCTGGACGTGGACGGCGTGGGAGAGCTTCTTCTGCTGGGCGCATCCCGCGGCCGGACCGCCAATCCGGAGATCACGCTGGCGTTATGCGGCGAACATGGCGGCAATCCCGAATCAGTTGCCTTTTGCAGATTGGCCGGGTTCGACTACGTCAGTTGCTCCCCTTTTCGGGTTCCTGTTGCCAAACTGTCAGCCGCCCAAGCCACGATCCTAGGTCAAAAGCGGCAGAAAAACGCCGAGACGTAGGGGCAATCGGCACAATCCCGCAAGTCATTCCCTTTGGTCACGTGCGCGGAAACTTACCGTTACCGATTCGTGAGGTTGCGTCCCGGACCAGTCCTTGCGAACACCAGCCGACAGACTGGGGTGGACACTAAACGGAATGATAACCCGGAAAGGGTACGTCCGTTCTCAAGTGTCCGAATGGATGGGAATGTAGCGTATGCGTCTTCTGACTGGCGCGGCCAAGCGGGCCGCGATCGTAACAGCTTTGTGCCTTGCGCCGCCGGTGGCCGCACAATCGCTGGCAACGCCGGCACCGGCCGGCGGGGTCGCCCTCCGGGCTTTTGCGAAACCTGTATCCTTGGACTCGGGGTCGGACGTCCGGGCATCGCGCCCACCACGCGGGGGCTTGTTCGACTACACCCCCAGTCCGCTGCTGTCGCGGCCACCGGCCCCGCTGCCGGAGACTGAGGAAATCAGCCGCCGGACCCTGGACTACATGCCCCGGGAAAGTGGGAATGCCCAATGGCGATGCCTGGCGGAAGCGATCTATTTTGAAGCGCGTGGAGAGCCGATCGAAGGCCAGGCCGCGGTCGCCGAGGTGATCTTGAACCGGGTCGACAGCCCCCGCTATCCCGACACCATCTGCAAGGTCGTCAATCAGGGCACGGGCCGACTGCATGCCTGCCAGTTCAGCTACACCTGCGACGGCATCCCGGAACGGGTGACCGAGCCGCGCGCCTGGGATGTGGCCGGCAAGATCGCCCACCTGCTGATGGACGGCGCACCTCGCACGCTGACGGCGGACGCGACCCATTACCACGCCGACTACGTGGATCCCTATTGGGCACAGGTCTATCCCCGGACCACACAGGTCGGGACCCACATCTTCTATCGGCAGGTGCCAGGCGCTTGATCGGGCACCAATGACGCGATCGGCCCCCGGATCGCCGGTCCAGGGTCTTTCGTTCGACCCGTGATCTGGCCATATCCGGCCAAAGCCGATCCTCGCCGGAGCCCCGTCATGCCGCCCAATCCCGCCCGCGACCAGGACGCGTTGCGCCTGGCCTTCGCCGCACCGCTGGACCGGGCGGCTGCGGCGGGTGGGGCGTTGGACCGAATTTCCCTTCGCGACCACATCCGGGACGTCGATATCGGGGCCTTCCAGTTGGAACGGGGTGTCACGCAGCGGGTTCGCTTCGACATCGTGGCCGAGGTAACGTCGGATACCGAGGCCGTGCTCGGCGACGACGTGGATGGCATCCTGTCCTACGATACCTTGATCGAGGCAATCGACATGGAACTGGCCGCTGAACGGCTGAACCTGCTCGAAACCCTTGCGGAGCGGATCGCCGCCCGCGTCCTGCGCCACGAGCGCGCCGCGCGCACCTTCGTGCGGATCGAGAAGCTGGACCGCGGTCCCCACGTGCTGGGCGTCGAAATCGTCCGGTCCAGGGCCCAAAGCCCGGTCGTGCCCCTGGCCGATGACGGCCCCCGCCCTCACGTGATCGTCCTCGCACCCGGCGCGCAAACCGACCCGGAGCTCGGCGCCAAGCTCGACCTCATCGAAGCCGCCGGGACGCCCGCCGTTCTGATCGCCACACCGGATTTCACGCCGCCCCAAGCCGCGCATCCCATGGCCCAGCGCCGAATCGACCTTCTGGCCTTGGAACAGGCCGCTTGGCGCCTGGCCGCCATGGACCGGCGCTGCGTCGTGGTCGATAGCCGGACCGAACTCGATTGGGCCATGCGCCAGGGAAAGCTGACCGTCTGGGCGCCGTCGCGGATCGTACTGGATGCGACGAAGGGCCCGGACGGCACGGACGCCAAGACGCTGGCCCGCTGGTTCTCGACCGAGTTCGACGCAATCCAATTGACCCTGCCGTGAGATATCTGCGGCCGATCCCGTCCCCGGACGGCCCTCGCCTGGCAGGTGGCTGGCTGCGCTTCGACCGAGTCGAAATCCTCGGACGGGGCCGGCCGCCGAACATCGTGCCGGTGGGCGATATGGACAAGAACGATTTGGCGCCCTTTATGGCACCGCGGGCCGATATCGCCGGCATTCCCATGAATCGCCCCTCGATCATGGGCATCCTCAACGTCACCCCCGACAGCTTTTCCGATGGCGGTCGCCACCTGGCCGTCCAGGATGCCGTCGCCCAAGCCGACCGGATGGCAGCGGCCGACATCATCGATGTCGGCGGCGAAAGCACCCGGCCGGGCGCCCCGGAAATCGACGCGGCGACCGAGACCGCCCGTGTGATCCCGGTCATCGAAGCGCTGGCCGGACGGCGGCTCTCGATCGACACGCGCAAGGCAGACGTCGCGCGCGCGGCGGTGGCGGCAGGCGTGCAACTTATCAACGATGTCAGTGCCATGCAATTCGATGTTGAGATGGCTGCCACAGTCGCCGAAACCGGCATGCCGCTTTGTCTGATGCATTCCATCGGCACGCCCGAGACCATGCAAGACGATCCCCGCTATGCCGACGTGCTGCTGGATGTCTACGACGCCCTGGCCGCCCGTATCGACCAAGCAGTCGCATCCGGCATCCCCCGTGACCGGATCATCGTCGACCCGGGCATCGGCTTCGGCAAGACCGATCCGCACAACCTCGCGCTTTTGCGGCGCATCGGAGTCTTCCACGGGCTTGGTGTTGCTCTCGTGCTCGGTGTCTCCCGCAAGGGTGTCATCGGCCGCTTAGCGAACGCATCGTCACCCGATGCCCGCCTACCGGGAACCCTGGCGGTCACCTTGGCCGCCGTGGCACAAGGTGTTCAGATGCACCGCGTCCATGACGTGGCCGAGGTGGCGCAGGGGCTCGCGCTCTGGCGAGCCGTGACGGAGGACTAGATGGGTCTGTTCGGAACCGACGGCGTGCGTGGACGCGCCAATGAAGGCAATATGACCGCCGAGATGGCGCTGAAGCTGGGCGCCGCCGTCGGCCGCTACTTCCGGCGCGAGGGCGAAGGTGCGGCGCACCGCGTCGTCATCGGCAAAGACACTCGCCTGTCGGGCTACATGTTCGAGAACGCGTTGACGGCGGGTCTCACCTCCACGGGCATGAACGTCCTGCTGCTGGGCCCCGTTCCCACGCCGGCGGTGGGCATGCTGACCCCATCCATGCGCGCCGATTTGGGCATCATGATTTCGGCCAGCCACAACCCGGCCCAGGACAACGGCATCAAGCTGTTCGGCCCCGACGGCTTCAAGCTGAGCGACGAGGCCGAGGCCGAAATCGAAGCCATGATGGTCGGCGACATCCGCCCCGCCGAAGCCGAACGCATCGGACGCGCCAAGCACATCTATGACGGCCGCTTTCGCTACAACGAACGGGTGAAGGCGACCTTTCCGGCGGGCATGCGGCTGGACGGGCTGAAGATCGTCATCGATTGCGCGAACGGCGCCGCCTACCGCACCGCGCCCGAGGTCTTGTGGGAGCTGGGTGCAACGGTCATCCCCATCGGCACCGATCCCAACGGCCACAACATCAACCGAGATTGCGGCTCGACCCACACCGTGACGGCGGCCGAAGCCGTGGTGGCCCATGGCGCCGACTTGGCCATCGCCCTGGATGGCGACGCGGACCGGGTGATGATCCTGGATGCCAGCGGGGAATTGGCCGATGGCGACCAACTCATGGCGCTCTTCGCCGCGCGATGGGCCGAAGACGGATTGCTGCGCGGCAACGCCTTGGTCGCGACGGTCATGTCGAATCTGGGCCTGGAACGGTTCCTGGAGGGGCGCGGCCTGCAGCTGCACCGCACCAAGGTCGGCGACCGCTACGTGGTCGAGGCCATGCGCGCGGGCGGCTTCAACCTGGGCGGCGAACAATCGGGCCATATCGTCATGACCGATTATGCCACCACCGGCGACGGGCTGCTGGCTGGCCTGCAATTCGCGGCGGAAATGGTGCGGACCGGCAAACCGGCCGCCGAGTTGATGCACCAGTTCCAAACCGTCCCCCAGCGGCTGGAAAATGTCCGTTACGACCAGGGTGCCTCGCCGCTGGAGGCCGCAAACGTCCGGGCGGCCATCGCCGGAGCCGAGACCCGGCTGGACGGGACCGGACGTCTATTGATCCGCGCATCCGGAACCGAGCCATTGATCCGCGTGATGGCGGAATGCGAGGACGAGACGCTGTTGAACGCCATCGTCGAGGAGGTGGCCCAGGCCGTGCGCGACGTGGCTTAGATCACGAGCGCGACGCCAAGGCCCAAAGCCGAGGCCAGGGCCAGGGTCTCCAGAAGCCCCCGCTTCAGGACCAGCAGCCAGAGACACGCGAAGGCCGCCAGAGCCAGGGCCACCGGGTCGAGCGATCCCAGTTCCGGAACCGGCGGTCCGGCGCCCTCTTCATCGACCCGCGCGAACAGGACGTGAATTCCGAACCAGAGCGACAGGTTCGCGATCACCCCCGCCACCGCAGCTGACACCATGGCCAATGCGCCCCGCAAGCGGCGGTTGGCGGCGATGCGCTCCAGATGCGGGGCGCCCGCGAAGATCCATAGAAAACAGGGCACGAACGTCGCCCAGAGCGAGACAAGCGCAGTGAACAGCGCCACCCCAAACCCCGCCTGGGCCCCGCCCAGCCAAGCCGTGAAAGTCGTCACCAGGATCAGCGGTCCCGGCGTCGTCTCGGCCAGGCCCAATCCGTCGATCATCTGTTCGGGGCTCAGCCAGCCATAGGTGTCGACCGCGGTCTGCGCCAAGGCGGCCAGCACGGCATAGGCCCCGCCGAAGCTGACCGTTGCGAGCCAGGAAAAGAAGATTGCCGCCTGGGCCGGGGGGGTGCCCGGCATGGCCCAAATGACGATCAGCAGTGGCCCCCACCAGATGGCAAGCCAGGTTGCCACGACGCGCAACGTCTTGGCCTTGGCGCTATCGGGCGGCGTCTCGTCCGCGCCTTCCGGCCGGGCCAAGCCGATCAGAAGCGCGACGCCCAGCACCAGCCAGAACGGCGCCTGGAAGACGAAGAGCGCGAGGAAGGCGGCCAGAGCCACCGAAACGGCCAGGGGTCCGCGCAAGGCCTTCTCCCGCAGCTTCCAGAGCGCCTGGGCCACCACCGCCAGGACAGCGGCCTTGATGCCCAGGAAGGCCGCTTCGACCAGGGGCAAGCGGCCGAAGCTCAGGTAGAGCGCCGCGAGGACCATCACGACCAACGCCCCCGGCAGCACGAACAGCAGCCCGGCCAACAGCCCCCCCGCCGTGCCGCGCAGGCGCCAACCCGCGAAGGTGGCCAGTTGCATGGCCTCGGGGCCTGGCAACAACGTGCAGAAGCCGAGACCGCGCAGGAACGTCGGCTCGGGCAGCCAGGCGGTGCGGTCGACCAATTCCCGGTGCATGACGGCGATCTGCGCGGCCGGGCCACCGAAGGACAGCAGGCCGATCCGGGCAAACACGCGGAACATCTCGGGCCAGGTCGGGGTCACGGCGCGGCCCCGGCAAGCGCGTCGTCGATCAGATCCAAGGCCGCCAGCGGGTCGCCCAAGCGGGCGAGCCGCCCGCGCAGGAGCGTCTCGAAGGTGGGCGTGGCCGCGGGAAGCGGAAACCAGTCCGCAAGCGCACCGTCACGCCCGGTCGGGACCGATCGCCCCTCGATCACCTGGCATCCCACCGCGACCTGATCCTGGGCGATGGCCAGCACCCGGGCCGTCGGATCGACCAGCCGCCGCAAACGCCAAAGTTGGCACAGACCGGTCCAATCGGGATTGTCGCGCAGGACCCATGTCGCGCCCTCGGGCAGGTCCAGCGGCTGAACCGGCCGGCCATCGGCCAGCCAACCCAGATGCCCGCCCGCCAGTGCCCAGGCCGACACGCCCCGGTCCCGCAGAAGGGCCGCACCCAGTTGGGAGATTTTGCCGCCCCTTTGACAATAGACGACCGTGGGACCGGCAGGGCCTTCGCCATCGGTAATCTGGGCGAGCGTCGCGCGGCGCGCTGCCGGCAGCTTTGTCGGGTCGGCAGCGGCATCGTCTTCGGTGCGCAGATCCAGAACCTGCGGCGCGTCGGGCCGGGGCAAACGGTCGAAGAGGTCGGCGGCGGAAATCATATGTCGGGCCAAGGGGCATCCTCCGGGTGAACGGGTCAAGGATGCGCGACTTGGGCAAACGCCTTGTGACGGGGTGTGCGCGACCCCGTCCGAGATGGATCACGGGCGGGGGACCGGGTCAAGATGCCTGGCGGCGCGAGGCCGGCGAAAGATCTCGGAGTAAGAGCGTCCCTACCCCGGATGGACCAAGGTGCCGAACAGGCGGGGCTCCAACGTCTCGGCCGCGAACAGATCGCCCTGGGTCAGCACCGACACGGCGTCATGGCTGTGCAAGCTCTCCTGATGGGACGCGACCACGCGATGATCACCCGCCCCCGCCAGGCCCGACAGCCCTTCGGAAAACAGCCGCGCCGCGTCTTCCACGAAGATCGGATTGGCGGCGTTCAACTCGGCGAAGGCCTGCTCGTCCTCGCGCTTGACCATCACCTGGGTCTCGGTGGGAACTTGCATTCGGCACATCTCGATCAGGTCCTCGACCGACACATCGCCCGTCACCTCGACGGACAGGCGCGCCACGGACCGCTGGGAATGGGGTGTGGCCAATTGGCCGCGGGTGCGGCGCGCATGTTCGCTCAACTCCAGCGAACAGGGACAGGTCGACGAATAGACATAGTCCAGATGCACCACCCGGCGGCGGGCGCCGCCCGTCTGGATCACCTCGAATGCGGCGTCGTAATACTGCCAGCCGGTCAGGCCGGAGCGCAGGCTCTCCAACTCCAATGGCAGCGAGAACCGCAGCAAAAGCCGCGCGTCGAAGCTGTCCAGGTCTGCCAGGTAGTCGTCCAACGCCGCCTCGATGGCCTCGAACCCCATCTGGGATGCGGCATGGGTATAGAACGACCGCATGATGCGGCTCATGTTGATGCCCTTCTTGCCAGCCTCCAGGCTGACCGTCCCGGTCACCGACGTCTCGGCCACATGGCCGCCGGCGCGCGTCGGAATGCGCAGCGGCAGCCGGAAGTTGGAGATGCCCACATGCTGGAGCCGTCGGTCCGCGCCGCGGATCAGCGAGGCCGGGCCGTTCTGGAGGTCGGGCAAAGTGCTGCGATAGACCTCGTCCGTCGCGACCGTCGGATAGACGTTCGACAAGACGGGATAGGTTTCCGCAAGCGGCACGCCGCCTTCGTCTCGATACCGGCGAAGCAGATCGAGCGCGGCCTGGGCCTCCTCGGTGCTTACGTTGCGGTCAATATCCGGTGCGTGGACGTTCATGTCGTCCCTCCCTTCGGTTCGCGCTGCGCTTCGAGAGATGGGCCCGTCCCAGTCCCTTTCAACCTTTGCTTGTGGGTTTTACGCACACGTCACGGAGATTGGATTACACGATCGCGGCATCTCACTCAGCATGCGGCGGCCATGGGCCGATCGGAGAGATCGCGCGCCATATGGGTGGACGGAATGGCGACACCGGCCCGCGTCACCGTGGCGTCCCCGGTGACCCGCCATCCGTTCCGGACAAAGAACGGACGCGCCATGTCGCTGGCACGGGTCGTGAGGCGGGGGGGCCCCAGCGCAAGGGCATGGTTTTCAACCATGGCGAGAAGGATGTCCGCCGTGCCCTGCCCGCGCTCCTCCGGCAGGACATAGGCGAAATCGAGCAGGCCGTCCGCAGGCCGCAGCGTCATGAAGCCGACCGGTTCGGCATCCCGCGCGGCCACAAAAACGATCTGACCGGCCAGGCGGGCGCCATAAGCCTCGGGCGTGGGGGGCTCGGGCAGCCAGACCCGCCTCTGGGTCTCCGAGTATTTCGGCGCGGCCCCTTCATGCACGCCCCGCCAGAAGATCCGGATCAGGGCGGGGATATCCGACACGCCATCCGCGCGGACCTCAAGCATGGTCCAGCGCGGCGCTCACATCCGCCAGCAGATCGGCCGCGTCTTCCAGGCCGCAGGACAGGCGGACGAGGCCAGGCGTGATTCCCAGCATCTCCTTCTGCTCGTCCGGCAGGCGCTGATGGGTGGTCGTGGCGGGATGGGTCGCGATGGATTTGGCGTCGCCCAGATTGTTGGAGATGGTGACGATTTCCAGCGCATTTAGGAACCGAAACGCCGCCGCCTTGCCGCCCGCGATGTCGAGCGACAGGACCGTGCCGCCCTGCTCCATCTGCCGCTTGGCAAGATCCGATTGCGGATGGTTCGGCAGATGCGGGTGGATCACGCGGGCCAGCTTTGGATGGTCCGCCAGGGTTTCGGCCAGATGCCAGGCCGTCGCAGCCTGGGCGCGGACCCGCAGGTCCATATGTTCCAGCCCCTTCAGCATGACCCACGCGTTGAACGGCGACATGGAGCCGCCGGTATGCTTCAGATACGGCTCGGCGATCTTGCGGACGAAGTCCTGCGTCCCGCAGATCACGCCGCCCAGGCAACGCCCCTGGCCGTCCACATGCTTGGTCGTGGAATACACCACGACGTCCGCACCGAGATCCACGGCCCGCGAGAAGGTCGGCGTGGCGAAGACGTTGTCCACGATGACCGTCGCGCCGACCCCATGGGCCAAATCCGCCACCCCCGCGATATCGACGACCTCCAGCGCGGGGTTCGAGATGCTCTCGAAGAACACCGCCTTGGTGTCCGGTCGGATCGCCTGTTTCCAGGCAGCCAAGTCGGTGCCGTCGACCAATGTCACCTCGACACCGAAGCGCGGCAGGACCTCGTCCACGATGTAAAGGCAGGACCCGAACAACGCCCGGGCCGACACGATATGATCCCCCGCTTTCAGCATGGCCATCAGCGCGCCGTTCACGGCCGCCATGCCGGACGCGGTGGCGAAGGCGTCCTCGGTCCCCTCGATGGCGGCGATGCGATCCTCGAACATGGCCACGGTGGGGTTGCCGTAGCGGGCATAGATGAATTCCTCGCGCCCGGCCTCCAGGAAGCGGGCCTCGGCGGCTTCGGCAGTGTCGTAGACGAAGCCCTGGGTCAGGAACATGGCCTCGCTGACCTCGCCGTATTGGCTACGGCGGGTGCCGGCATGGACGGCCTTGGTCCGGGGGGACAGGGGACGGGACGACGTGTCCTTCATGGGGGCCTCCTTCGGCCATAAGGAACGCAGCAACGGAGGATGGGAAGGACCCGAGCCTCTTTAGCGGTTGGTTTAGGACGGGTGGCCCGGCCAGAGGGCCGCAAGCTGGCGCAAATCCCCTCACGGCTGAGGTACCGCGCCCATCGAGAGCGGTCAACTGGCGTGGATTTGGGGCCACACTCACGCGCTGACACAAAATGTTGACAGAGCCGTCATGGGACCGTCGCGGGCCCTGGGGCAGAGACTCGGCAAATTATCCACAGGCGGGACGGACCAGCCATGCCTCTGCTTCGGATCGACGCGACCCGGGACGTCCCACAGGCCCAGACCGGCCGGACCCTGCGCGAGACACTGGCGGCTCATCTCGCCCCGCTGCCCAGCGCGGCGCCCTTGATCATCGCGACCCATGGATTGCGGCATTCCCCCTTCGGCCAGGGCTACGACCCGCATCGTGGCCTTCTGTCCGCCCGACCTGGACCGGCGCCCCACTGGAAGGCCCGGTCGTTGATCCGCCGGCTCCATATGGGCGACGGCCAGCGGCTGGACGGGCACGGGATCGCATTCGGATGGGACGGGTCGGGCTGGCTCTGGCCGGCCATGGCCCGCGCGCGACAGGCCGGCCAGGCCCTTGCCCGGACCTGCGAGACTATCCGGATCCTCCGGCCCGACCTGCGGATCGGGATCGTCACCCATTCCCTGGGCGCGCGGGTGGTGATCGAAGCCATGCTGCACGCGGACCGGCCGATCTTCGATCGCGCGCTTCTGCTGACGCCGGCGGATACGCGCGGCCGCGCTGCGCGAGCCCTAGAGGCGGCGGGGGGTCGGGACTGCCAGGTGATCGCCACCCAGACACCCGAAAACTGGCTGACATCACTGGGCTTCGCGGCGGCCGTGCCCGGCATCCCGACCCTTGCATTCGGACCGAAACACCAGCGCTGGACGGATTTCGTCCCCGACCGGCGACCGGATCTGGGCGTGCGCCCCTGGGCCCACCGGACCTGTCACTGGTCGTGCTATCTGCGACCCGGGCTCTGGCCCCTCTATCGGGGGTGGCTGACGGGGTCGGCCGGCGCCGCCCTGTTCCGATCCGTCCCGCAAAGCTTGCAAGCGTCGGGGGCAGAGACGAATGTGGGGCCGGTCACCGCCTGAGGAGCCGCGCGCCATGTCCACCATCGACCTCCATTACTGGCCCACGCCCAACGGCTGGAAGGTCACCATCGCGCTGGAAGAAATGGGCCTGCCCTACAAGGTCCATCTGGTGGATATTGGCAAAGGCGACCAGTTCGCCCCGGACTTCCTGAAGATCGCGCCCAACAACAAGATGCCCGCCATCGTCGACCCGGACGGCCCCGACGGCGCCCCCCTCGCCTTGTTCGAAAGCGGCGCGATCCTGCAATATCTGGCCCGCAAGACCGGCCGTTTCGGCGGCGCGACCGAACGGGACCGGATCGCCGTCGATCAATGGCTCATGTGGCAGATGGGCGGACTGGGCCCCATGGCCGGCCAGGCCCATCACTTTCTGAAATACGCGCCGGTGATGGACCCGCCGCAGGATATCCCCTACGCCAAGGATCGCTACCGGGCCGAGACCGGGCGGCTTTACCGCGTGCTGGACACCCAATTGGCCGGCAATCTGCACGTCGCCGGCAACGATTTTACCATCGCCGATATGGCGATCTGGCCCTGGGCCTCGCTCTGGGAAGGCCAACAGCAGAACTTGGACGACAAACCCAATCTCGCGCGCTGGCTGGACGAGGTCGGCGACCGCCCCGGCGTGATCGCCGGGCGCGCCGTGGCGGCGGAACTCCGCAAAGAGCCCAAGCGCGACCCGAAGATGCAAGAAGCCATGTTCGGTCAGAAGGGCTGACGGGGTGGCGATTGGCCCCAGGGTGCCTTACGTTAACACCTGACGATCTAGGGGACCCAGATGACATCTACCGGAGCGCAGAAGATCGCCTTCGCCGCGCTGGCCGTGCTTGTCGCATTGGCCGGGCTCGGCGTGTTGGATGGCGGGGGCCTGTAAGGCATGGCGCAGCGCTACGGCGGCAGATTCAGCCCCGATGGCAAAGGCGGCCGGGTCGAAGCGGCCCCGGCCCCGAAACTGGCAGCGCCGCTGAAGGGACGGGCGCGCGTCTCGATCCTCATGGCGCTGTCGGTGATACCCATCGTGACGGCGTTCGGCCAGGGTGGCGCGATCCCGCTGGCCGTGAATCTTCTGTCCGGTGCCGCGATCTTCGCGGGGGCGGTGGTCACGCGTGAAGGCCTGAAGGCCGAAGCGGCCTGGGTCGCCCGCAAGATCGCCCGCCGCCCAGCCGTTCCCCGTAAGATTTTCGGCGCCGTCCTGGTCGGCCTGGGCGTGGCTCTGGGCGCCATGACGGGCCTTGCGGGCATTCCGGCCGCAATCGTCTACGGTGTCGTCGGGGCCGGTCTGCACCTGGCCTCGTTCGGGCTGGATCCGATGCGCGACAAGGGGATGGAAGGCGTCGACACCTTCCAGACCGAGCGCGTCGCCCGATCCATCGAGGAAGCCGAGAAACACCTGGCCGCCATGAAGGATGCCGTCCTGCGCGCCAAGGATCGCCAGGCCGAAGGCCGCGTCGACCGGTTGATCGAGGCCGCCCGCCGCATGTTCCGCCAAGTCGAGGACGACCCCCGCGACCTGACCTCGGCCCGGAAATATCTGGGCGTCTACCTGATGGGCGCCCGCGACGCGACGGCCAAGTTCGCCGATCTGTATGCCGAAACCCGCGATCCCGTAGTGAAGACGGACTACTTCGCCTTGCTCGACGACCTTGAAAAGGGGATCGAGGCGCGGCGCGAAACATTGCTGGTCAGCGACCGAACCGATTTGGACGTCGAGATTGAAGTGCTAAGGGACCGTCTGAAACGAGACGGCCTGCCAACGGGAGACTGAATTCATGGACATCACCACCCGCCAGAAGGCCGCCGAGGACGCGACCGAGATCGCCCAAGTCGCCATCCCCCTGCCCGAGCCGGGCACGGCCATCGTTCCGTTGGAACAGGCCCCCGCACCGGTGGCCGCCGATATACGCAAGCGGATGGACGAGTTGGACATGACCGACACCAACTCGATCATCGCCTTCGGCTCGGCGGCGCAGGCCGAGCTTCAGCAGATCAGCCAGGCCATGCTGGCCGACGTGAAGAACAAGGATGTGGGCCCGGCGGGGGATTCCCTGCGCTCCATCGTGTCCACGATCCGGGGCTTTTCCGTCAGCGAATTGGACGTGCGCCGCAAGCAATCCTTCTGGGAAAAGTTGCTGGGCCGCGCGGCGCCCTTCTCGAAGTTCGTGGCCAAGTTCGAGGACGTCCAAGGCCAGATCGACAAAGTCACCGACGACCTGCTGAAGCACGAACATGTGCTGCTGAAGGACATCAAGTCGCTCGACAAACTCTATGAGAAGACGCTGGAGTTCTACGAACAGCTGGGCCTCTACATCGCCGCAGGGGAAGCCAAGCTGGCGGAGTTGGACAGCGACACGATCCCAGCCAAGGAAGCCGCCGTCGCCGCCTTGCCCGAAGACGATCAACTGATCGGCAGCCAGGAATTGCGCGACCTGCGCGCAGCCCGCGACGACCTGGAACGGCGGGTCCACGACCTGAAGCTGACGCGTCAGGTGACCATGCAATCCCTGCCGTCCATCCGACTTGTTCAGGAGAACGACAAGAGCCTTGTCACCAAGATCAACTCGACCTTGGTCAACACTGTTCCGCTTTGGGAAACTCAACTGGCCCAAGCCGTTACGATCCAACGTTCACGTGAAGCCGCCGAGGCCGTGCGCGGTGCCAACGACCTCACGAACGAGCTTCTGACGGCGAATGCCGCCAATCTGCGCGACGCCAACAAGGTCGTCCGCCAGGAGATGGAGCGCGGCGTCTTCGACATCGAAGCCGTGAAGAAGGCCAACGAGGATCTTGTCGCCACGATCAACGAAAGCCTCCAGATCGCCGACGAAGGCAAGGCCAAGCGGGCCGCCGCCGAGGAGGAGCTTCAGAAGATGGAAGCCGAACTGCGCGACACGCTGGCATCGGCCAAAGCCCGCAAGGACGGCGTGGGCGACACGGCCGCAGCGGCGGTGCCGCCTGCATGATCCGACGCGTCCTGGCCCTGGCTGCGGCGGCGGTGCTGGCCGCGTGCGAAACGGCGGTCCCTCCGCCGCAGCCGGAAGCCTTGCCTGTGCAGCGACCCGAGCGGCCCGCCGCCCCGCCGGCCGAGCCATCCGACAACAGCCTCCGGGCGGCCCTGTTCTACCGCCAGGTCGAGCAGAGACTGCTGACCGAAGGCCTGCTGCGCCAGGACGGCGGCGGCGACGATACGCCCTTCGACGCCGACACCCTGTCCCGCAATTTCGAGCGGATCGCCTTGTTCTCGGAATACGTCCAGATCGGCGGCCGCTATGTGGCCCAGCAAAGCCGCGCGGCCCTGCGCCGATGGAAGAGCCCGGTACGGTTTCAACTCCATTTCGGCGAATCCGTCGACCCGGACATCCGCACCGCCGACACCCAGCGCATCCGCGCCTATGTCGCGCGCCTGCGCCGCGTCACCGGCCACCCGATGAGCTTGGTGACCCAAGGCGGCAACTACCACATCTTCGTCACCAACGTGGACGAACTCGCCGATCTCGGCCCCGAGATCACGGCCGTGGAACCCGCCCTGCCCCGCCAGACGGTCAGCGAGATCACATCGCTGGGCCAATCCACCTATTGCGCCGTCTACGCGTCGTCCACGGCCAACGATCCGAACGCCTATGTCTCGGCCCTGGCGATCATCCGGGCGGAACATCCCGATCTGATGCGCCTGGCCTGCTATCACGAGGAGATGGCCCAAGGCTTGGGCCTTGCCAATGACAGTCCGCGCGCGCGACCGTCGATCTTCAACGACGACGAGGAATTCGCCCTGTTGACCGGCCATGACGAGCTGCTGTTGCAGATGCTCTACGACGACCGCCTGTCCATCGGCGATACCGCCGAAGAGGCACGCCCCATCATCCGCCAGATCGCCGAAGGGCTGGTCGGCGGCAGCACCTAACCCCCGGAGGCCCGCACATGCCCATCATGGATTTCCTCAAAGGCCAGTTCATCGACGTCATCGAATGGACCGACGACACCCGCGATACCCTGGTCTACCGGTTCGAGCGTCACGGGCACGAGATCAAGTATGGCGCCAAGCTGACGGTCCGGGAGGGGCAGGCCGCCGTCTTCATCCACGAAGGCCAGTTGGCCGACGTGTTCATGCCCGGTCTCTACATGCTCGAGACCAACAACATGCCGATCATGACCAATCTCCAGCATTGGGATCACGGCTTCAAGTCGCCCTTCAAGTCGGAGATCTACTTCGTTTCGACCACCCGGATGACCGATCTGAAATGGGGCACCAAGAACCCGATCACGCTCCGCGATCCGGAATTCGGCCCCGTCCGCCTTCGGGCCTTCGGGACCTACACGATCAAGGTCGCCGACCCGGCCAAGTTCATGACCGAGATCGTGGGCACCGACGGCGAATTCACCCGCGACGAGATCCAGTTCCAGATCCGCAACATGATCGTCCAGGCCGCGTCCCGCGCGCTGGCAGGCTCGCGCATCCCGGTCCTCGACATGGCGGCCAACACCGACGATCTGGGCAAGATCGTCGCCGAACAGATCAGCGCGACCATCGCCGAATACGGCCTGACGGTCCCGGAACTCTATATCGAGAACGTCTCGCTGCCGCCCGCCGTCGAGGAGGCGTTGGACAAGCGCACCTCCATGGGCGTGATCGGCGATCTGGGGAAGTACCAGCAATTCGCGACCGCCGAAGCCATGCAGACCGCCGCCGGCACGACCAATTCCAGCATGGGCGCCGGGCTCGGAATGGGGATGGGCATGGGCATGGCTAATTCCATGGCCCAGGCCGGCCCCTGGGGCCAGGCGCCCCAGGCCGCACCCGCCGCGCCCCCGCCGCCGCCCGTCGAACATGTCTGGCACATCGCCGAGGGCGGGGCGACCAAGGGCCCGTTCTCCAAGGCGCGGCTCGGCCGCATGGTCACCGACGGCGATATCACGCGGGAGACCTATGTCTGGACCCAAGGCCAGGACGGCTGGATGAAGGCCGAAGACGTTCAGGAACTGGCCCAGCTCTTCACCGTGATGCCCCCGCCCCCGCCGCCGGGGATCTGAGGTGACCCGTCGGCTCGACGGCGTGGCCATGGCCGTCCACTGGACGGGTCCGTTGCTGGTCTTCTGGGCCCTGGTCAAACCGGGCCCGGCCTCTGCCTGGGCCCTTGCCATCGGCGCGCTGGCTTGGATCGCGCTCGCCGTGCTCCGGGGCTTGCATCGGCCGGGACCGAAGCTGGGCCGGCTGCGCGATGTGGTCCGGTGGGGCCATGGCTTTCTGATCGTCTGGCTGTCCCTGGCCGCTACGCTTTCGGTGCTCGGGCACCCGGCGGCCCGGCCCGTCCTGCTGCTTCTGATGGCCGCCGCGACCATCCACGCCCTTTTCAACATCTGGCGGGGCGCGATCCTGGGCGACGGCGCCTTCCGCACCGTCTTGCCCAAAGCCATCATCGGCGATTGATGCCATGAAGGTTCCCGAAATCGCCCGCGCCGACCGCCCGCCCGAGATTCCGGCGACCCAGGAACACCGCTTCCCTTGCGACAATTGTGGCGGCGACATGCGGTTCGATCCCGGCGGCGACGCGATGATCTGCGACCATTGCGGCAACGTGGAGAAGCTGAGCGAGGGCAATCCCTCCGCCATTCGCGAAATCGACATCCGCGAGGGTCTGAACGCCGCCACCAGCGACGTGGAGACCGAGGAAACCCGCGTCCTCAACTGCGACAATTGCGGCGCGCAAGTCGAATTCGACCCCGCCCTGCACGCCGCCGAATGCCCGTTTTGCGCCACGCCGGTCGTCACCGACACGGGCACCAACCGGCACATCAAGCCCGCCGCGCTGATCCCCTTCGGCCTGGACGAACCCCAGGCGCACAAGGCCATGGATACCTGGCTCGGCTCCCTCTGGTTCGCGCCCAACGGCTTGCAGAGATATGCCCGCAAGGGTCAGAAGATGAACGGCATCTACGTCCCCTACTGGACCTACGACGCCCAGACCGACACGGCCTATTCCGGCCAGCGGGGCGACGTCTACTACGTCACCCAGACGGTTATGCGCGACGGCAAGCCCACGCGCGTCCAAGTCCCCAAGGTCCGCTGGACCCCGAAACGCGGACGCGTCCGCCGGTTCGTCGACGACGGCACCGTCCTCGCCTCACCCTCGCTGCCCAAGCGCCCTACCGACGCGCTGGAGCCCTGGGACATGTCGGGTCTCGCCCCCTACGCCCCGCAATACATCGCCGGCTTCCGGGCCGAAGCCTACCGGGTCTCCCTCGAAGATGGCCTTAAGGAAGCGCGAGCCCGCATGGACCGCGTCATCCAGCGCGATGTACGAATGGATATCGGCGGCGATCAGCAGCGCATCAATTCAATGCAAACAAAGCTTTCCGAGGTGACATTCAAGCATGTGCTGCTGCCGGTCTGGGTCGCCGCCTACAAATATCGCGGCCAGTCCTACCGCTTCGTCGTCAACGGCCAGACCGGCCGCGTCCAGGGCGAGCGGCCCTATTCGGCCATCAAGATCGCCCTCGCCGTCATCGCCGCCCTGATCGTCGCGGGGATCGCGGCGGCGATCTACAGCCAAGCGTAACGCCTCAACCCGACCGGCCAGCTGCGCCCCATTCCAGCCAGGCCCGTGCCGTCGCGTCGGGCAACAACGCGGCAATGCGGGCGTCATAGGCCGCAAGCTGGGCGTCGGTCAGACGTCCTTCCCACTTGTTCGAACTCGCGCTGTCGAAAAAGGCCCTGTCGTCTTTCCAGAACCCCTGCCCCGCAGACGGCGCGAAGCGGTCGGCATTCGCCTTCATGCTGTCGAACCGCGCGGCCTCGACCAATGCGGCCATCCGCTCGGGCGGATGATCGATCGCCACATGGGCCGCGATCCGCACCATATGGCCGGGCAGATCCCGCAGCATGTCGGCATAATGCAGCCGCAGCAGGTTCTCCCGCGGCTCCAACGCCAGCGTCTGGCGGTAATGGTCGACGATGGAGTGTAGACTGGCGCCATCCTCATGCATGCCCTCCAAGAAGATACGGAAGCAGGCATCCGAGTCTTCCGGATAGTAGTCTCCGTGAATATCGGCACTCATATTCACAGCATGCTTCCGGTACGAGAAATGGACGTCCAGCGGGTGCCGATAGATTGCGATGTAGCGCAGGCTGTCCCAGATCGGCACGCCGTCGAACGGCGTGTGCGATTTCACGTGGCGCCGCCTGGTCTGCTGCTCCAGCCGTGCCATGACCTCGTCCAGCGGGCGGAAATGGATCTCGATCCAGGGCGACTGCATCGAAAGATCCGGCGCAACGCCCGGATCGCCGGAAATCAGCAGGGCCAGGATGCTCTGGGTCCATGTGGTCCCCGATTTCGGCGGCGTGTTGACGACGATATCGCCGTCCCGTGGCTTGAAGGCGTCCCATCGCGTGGAATCGACGATACCTTGGCAATATACCCGCGACGGGGATCGGCTCAGATGTGGCACGGACCCTCCCTTTCCCGGAGCACGCTTGCCCCGCACGACCGCAATGGACCCTAGCCCTCCCCCACGCCCCACGCTAGCACGGGACGCGACCGGAGGGAGGGACGGATGATACTTTGCGCGGGCGAGGCCCTGATCGACATGCTGCCGCGGGACACGGCCGACGGCCCCGGCTTCCTGCCCGTGCCCGGCGGCGCGGTATTCAACACCGCGATCGCGCTTGGGCGGCTGGGCGCGCCGGTGGGCTTGCACACCGGCCTGTCCTCGGACCTGTTCGGCCAGCGCCTGGCCGAAATGCTGGCTGCCTCGGGGGTCGAAAACCGCGCGCATATCTCCGACCGGCCCACCACGCTGGCCTTCGTCACCCTGACCGACGGCCAGGCCAGCTACGCCTTCTACGACGAAAACACGGCCGGTCGCATGCTCTCGCCCGGCGACGCGCCCTCCATGGCCGGGGTCGAGGCGCTGTTCATCGGCGGCATCTCCCTCACGCAGGAGCCCTGCGCCGAAGCCTATGAAAGGCTGGCCCTGGGCCATGCCCACCTGCCCATGATGATCGACCCCAACATCCGGCCCAGCTTCATCGCCCAAGAGGCCAGCTTCCGCGCCCGGATCGAGCGCCTGCTGCACGCCGCCGACATCGTGAAACTCTCGGACGAGGATATGGGCTGGCTCGGGATGACGCCCGAGGACGTGCTGGCCCATGGCCCGAAGGTGCTCTGCGTGACGGAAGGGTCGAAGGGCGTGACCGCCATGACGCCCGACGGCTCCCTGCATGTGCCCGCCAAGGCGGTCGAGGTCGTCGACACGGTCGGCGCGGGCGACACGTTCAACGCGGGTTTGCTGGCGGGGTTGCACGAAGCCGAGGCGCTGACGAAGGCCGTGCCGCCGCAGGACGCGCTGCGCGCCGCGTTAGAACTGGGTGTGGCTGCCGCCGCCGTCACCGTATCACGCGCGGGCGCCAACGCACCCCGAAGGGACGAATTGTGAAGGCCATCGTGCAGCGGGTGACCGAGGCGCGGGTGGAGGTCGACGGCGACATCATCGGCCGCTGCGGACCCGGCCTGATGATCCTGGTCTGCGCCATGCAGGACGACGGGGATGCCAATGCCGACGCGCTGGCCGCGCGCATCGCCAAGCTGCGCATCTTCGGGGATGACGAAGGTCGCATGAACCGCTCGATCCTGGACATGGGTGGCCAGGCCCTGGTCGTCAGCCAGTTCACCTTGGCCGCCGATACGTCGCGGGGCAATCGCCCCGGCTTTTCCATGGCCGCCGCGCCGGACGACGGCGAACGGCTTTACGAGCGTTTTGCCCAGGCGTTGCGCGACCAGGGCGTCCCCGTCCAAACCGGCCGCTTCGGCGCGGACATGGCGGTGCATCTGGTCAACGATGGCCCCGTCACCATTCCGATCGACCGATGATCGGCTGCAACCGATGATCGGGCGGCATCTTCTGCTGGACCATTGGGGTGGCGACCTGGATCCCGCCCAACTGGAACGCGCCATGCGCGACGCAGCAGAAGCGGCGGGCGCCACCATCCTGTCCAGCCATTTCCACCCGTTCGAGGGCGGCGGCGTCACCGGCGTGTTGCTGCTGGCCGAAAGCCA
>JBCCCB010000003.1:0-43129 GCA_039033775.1 Pseudomonadota bacterium
AGGAGCGGGCGCCGTCGGTCTACACCAAGCAGATCGCCTTCAACGTCATTCCCCATATCGACGTCTTCATGGAGGACGGGTCGACCAAGGAAGAATGGAAGATGGTCGCCGAGACCAAGAAGATCGTCGACAGATCAATCAAGGTCACGGCCACCTGCGTGCGTGTGCCGGTCTTCGTGGGCCATTCCGAGGCGATCAACATCGAGTTCGAGGAATTCCTGGACGAGGATGAGGCCCGCGACATCCTGCGGACCGCGCCGGGCATCCTGGTCGTCGATAAGCGCGAGGATGGCGGCTATGTCACGCCGGTCGAATGCGTCGGCGACTTCGCCACGTTCATCAGCCGGATCCGGCAGGATTCGACTATCGAGAACGGACTGAACTTGTGGTGCGTCTCCGACAATCTGCGCAAGGGCGCCGCTCTGAACGCAGTCCAGATCGCCGAGACGTTGGTCGAGCGCGCGTTGTCCAAGAAAGCCGCCTGACGCTGCAGATGCGCCAAGCGGGGGGCTGACCTCCGCCCTCCGCCCTGGCATATGGAGGCGGTCCCCAGCCGGAGCCCCTCCCATGCGCCTCGCCCTTCTCCTCGCTGTCTTTCCCGGCTTTGCCTGGGCCGAGGATGTGATGCTGCCGGCACCGGTTTCCAATGCCGTGATCTATCCCGGTAGTCTGACCCTGACCCGCCGTGACACGGCCGAGCTGGCCGCCGGAGCGCACCGCCTGCTGATCCCGCTCGGGTCCCAGGGCGCGCTGCCGAGCATATCGCTCGACGGGGCGGCCCTTCGGGCGACGTCTCAGGCGGACGGCCGGCTTGTCGACGGCACCCAAATCTACGATCCCGCGCAAGCCGCCGCCGCCGATGCGTTGGAGACCGCCCAGACGGCTTTGGCCGAAGCCGAAGACCGGGCCGATCGGGCCCAGGCCACCGCCGAAGCGGCGGCTGCGCAGATCTCGTTCTGGCGGTCGGTCTCGGGGGGCGCGCTGACGGGGTTGCAGCCCGATGCCATGGCGGCCACCGCCGCTGCCATTGCCGACGGCGTGACCCGGGCCCAGATCGCCCAGGTCGACGCCCGCGCCGCGCTGCGCGCGGCCGAGGACGCCCTGGAGGACGCCAATCTCAACGTTCGGCAAGCCAGCCGCGATCTGGAAGCCACCGCTGCCCGCCCGGGCCCCGTCGATCTGCTGGTTCTGGACGTGGAGGCGACCGGCGGACCCGTGACGGTGACGCTGGAAGGGGACGCGCCCGGCGGTTGGACGCCGCTCTACGATGCCTTCCTGGACGAAGGGGCTGGCAATCTGACCCTCGTCCGCCGCGTCGAGATGCGCCAAGGCTCCGGCCTGTCGTTCCGGGACGCGGCGATCCTCCTATCCACCGCCGATCCAAATGGGCAGTCCGACCCGAGCCCTGTCGCGCCCAACCCAGCGGTGATCCGGGAGAAGGAGACGGTCACACTCGAGGACAACCGGGCAGATTCGCTCGAATTCCGATTGGAGCTTGGCGCTCCTGTGCAGGCTGAAGCGCTGCTGCCGGAGGACGGCATCGCACGATATACTGGGGCCGTGGTGTCGGACCTCCCCGTTCTCACCTACGGCTTCCCGACCCCCGTCGACTTGCCGCCCGACGGTCAGTCGGCCACCGTCACCCTCGGCACGCTCGACCTTCCTGTCCGCATCTTCAACCGTGCCGCCCCCCGCCGCGACGCCTTCGCCTTCCTGATGGCCGAAGCGGCGAATGGCCCACCCGAAACCCTTCTGCCCGGCCCCGTCACCCGCTACCGGGGCGAAACGCGCGTCGGCGAGGCATTCCTGCCATTGACGCCCGCGGGCGACGCGCTGGAGATGGCCTTCGGGCCCCGCCGCGATCTGCCGATCGAGTTCGTTCTCCTGGACAACGAGACCGGAGAGGACGGGTTCTTCACCACCTCGGGCACCCGCGTCCAGGACATGGCGATCCGCGCCCGCAATCTGTCGGACGCGCCGGAAACCATCGAGACCCGCTTCGCCCTGCCTTATTCCGAGCAGGAGGACCTGGAAATCACGGTCCGCGCCACGCCTCTTCCCGACCGGCGCGACGTGGACGACGACCGGGGCGTGTCGCAATGGAACCTGAACTTGGCGCCTGGGGCGGAAGCCGAAATCGACATCCGTGTGCAGGCGGAATGGCCCGAAGGCCAAGTGCTGCTATGGCAGCCCTAGGGACCTGGCGGGCGTAACCCCTTGGCAGCGCGCTGGGCCGTCAGGGCATCCTGGGCCAGGCGCGCATCTTCCAACGCATCCATGCGGGCGATTGCCGCCTTCTCACGCCCCAGCGACCGGATCATGGCCTTCCGCCAGGCCCGCTTGGCCGAGGCGGGGGACCAGGGCAGCCGCGCGTCGGCTAGCCAGCGGCGCAAGGCGGGCGGCAGGGAATCGTAGGCTGCCATATTGTCCCGCTGTGCCCGGCTCAGGGCCAGGTTGGTGCGCTGGTTTCCGTTCATTTCCGGCTCCGTCCGGCCCATCCATGGGGAACCATATCAAGAGATGCTATGTTCTTCCCATGCGCAATACCATCACGGAGGGCTCTTCCATGGGTCTCGGATTCCTAGGTTCGATCATTGTCGGCGGTCTTGCCGGCTGGATCGCCAGCATGATCATGAAGGCCGACACGGGCCTGTTCTTGAACATTATTCTCGGTATCGTCGGCGCCGCCGTCTTAAACCTCATTCTCGGTTGGGTCGGCATTTACGCGGCCTCGGCTTGGTTCCCGCAATTGATCGTGGGCATCGTCGGCGCGTCGATTTTGATCTTCACCGTCCGCGCCGTCCGGAGCTGACGCTTTCGGCAAGCATCCGAACAATTGTGATCATCCAGCCTCCGGACTGCCGTTCCGGGGGCTATCTGTCGATGTAAGCCAGTCCGAACCAACGGCGCTGCTGCTCCGCATAGGTGCCGTCCTCCTCCAGGCGTAGAAGGACGCGATTAATCGGTTCGCGCAGCGCCGACCCGGTTGGCAGGGCGATCGCGTAGTATTCGCGTTGGAATACCCGACCTACCAGCCGGGCCCGTCCCTGGCCGTCCGTCTGCGTGTAATAGGCCAGGATCGGTCCATCGAAGGCGACGGCATCCAAGTCTCCGTCTTCGAACGCGGCTAGCAACATGTCCAGATCGGCAAAGGTGCGGTGCGATACAGCCCTACTCTCCAGCAGCGCCGACGTCGTCGACCCGACCGTCGTTCCCACCCGGCGCCCGTCCAGGTCGGTCAGGCGCTCCACATCCCGGCCGAGCGCGTCCAGCGTCATGGATGCCGTGATGTTAGCCACGAACAGCGAGACGACGAACAGGCTGCCCACCACCATTACGACGCCGAAGATCCGCCCCATGACCGTATGCGGTGTCTTGTCGCCGAAGGCGCCAGTGACCAATAGGTTGAGCGCCCACCAGAAGGCGGGAAAGGCCGACGCCCGGGCCGTGGGCTCGAAGAAGTCCTGCCGCCTTCGCTCGAACAGCCACATCAGCATGCCCAGCAGCAGAAGAACAGCCACCGCCGCCAGGACCAGACCGATCAGCCGGGGTGACAGGGCCGCTCGGACCGTGGCCCCGATGCCCGGATCCGGCGGCAGCATGATCTGGACGCCCGCGCTGAAGATCGGCTGGGTAAAGTCCATCCGCGCCTCGCGCTCGGCCGTGACCGAGATATTGGCCACAGCGGCATCCGTTTCGCCACTTTCGACGGCGGCGAGCATGTCGGGGAAGCTGTCGAAGCGCCGGATCTCGTATTCGACGTCCAGGGCCTCGGCGACGACGGCCCAGAGATCCAGGGCGAAGCCCGTCTCCACCCCGTCCATGACCATGGAAAAGGGCGGACGCGTGACGGTGCCGACGACGAGCGGGTCTTCCCTTTGGGAAAGGGCGGGCAGGCCGGCGAGCGACAGGAAGACCGCATACAGAATGGATCGCAGCATTCGTCTTCCCCGTCGCGTCCCCGGCGCCGCGCTTGACAAGCCCCGCGCCCCACCGCACCCCCATGCACCATGGCAGACAAGAAGACAAAGCGCCCTCACCACGTGTTTACCCTGCTGGTCGAGGTGGGCCGAAAGGCCGGGGACGGCTTGCCCGACGATGCGTCCGGCGCGGCGCTGATGTGCTATGCGTCTGGCGTGGACGAGGACGAGGCGGTGCGCGAGACGGTGGCCGTCCTGAAGGTCGCGGACATGAACGTGCTGGAGGTGACGGGCTACGGCTCGCTGGAGGAGCGGGAGAAAGAGGGCCATGACATCGAGGCCGACGAGCGCGAGTTGATGGGACGTGCCCTGGCCGAGAACTCGGTCGTGGTCGCCCAGACCACGGTGTTCCGCGAATGACGTGCGACCCCGTCGACCTGACCGCCCGGCTGGTGCGCTGCCCCTCCGTCACCCCCGAGGAGGGCGGGGCGCTCATCCTTCTGGACGACCTGCTGACCGGCTTCGGTTTCACCTGCACTCGGGTCGATCGAAACGGCACGTCGAACCTCTACGCCCGCTGGGGGGAGAAGGCCCACCCGAAGACCTTTGGCTTCAATGGCCATACCGACGTGGTCCCCATCGGCGATGCCGCCGCCTGGACCCATGACCCGTTCGGCGCGGTCATCGAGGACGGCTGGCTCTACGGTCGCGGCGCCACGGACATGAAGTCCGGCGTGGCCGCCTTCGCCGCGGCCGCGGTCGATTTCGTCCGCGACACGCCGCCGGACGGCGCCGTCGTGCTGGCCATCACCGGGGATGAGGAAGGGGACGCCACCGACGGCACGGTCGCGCTGCTGGACTGGATGACGGCCGAAGGCGAAGCGATGGATGTCTGCCTCGTCGGCGAGCCGACCTCGCCCGACCATATGGGCCAGATGATGAAGATCGGCCGCCGCGGTTCTATGACCGCCTGGTTTGCCTTCAGGGGCCGCCAGGGCCATTCCGCCTATCCCCACCGCGCGCTGAACCCGCTGCCCGCTATGGCGCGGCTGATGGCCGATCTGGCCGAATACGAACTGGACCGGGGCACGGACCATTTCGATCCCTCCACCCTGGCCGTCGTCACCATGGATACCGGCAACCCCGCCACCAACGTCATCCCGGCCGAGGGCCGCGCGATCGTCAACATCCGCTTCAACGACCGACATTCCGGCGCCTCCCTGACCGACTGGCTGGACGCGGAGCGCGCCCGCATCGCCCAGGCCACCGGCGTCGAGATCGACATGCGCGTGAAAATCTCGGGCGAGAGCTTCCTGACGCCCCCCGGCCCGCTATCGGATTTGGTGTCCCAGGCCGTCCGGGTCGAAACCAACCGGGTGCCCGGATTGTCGACCACTGGCGGCACCTCCGACGCGCGGTTCGTCAAGGACCACTGCCCCGTGGTCGAGTTCGGCCTCGTTGGCCATCGGATGCATGCCGTGGACGAACGCGTCAGGGTCGAGCAGATTCAGCAATTGAAGGCGATCTACGGCCGGATCCTGGGGGACTACTTTGCCTGAGCGGTGGGGTGGCGACGAACCGGGACATGCCGGTCGCATGGTGGCCTGAACGGCCATGTTCGACTGGATTCTCGGACTAATGGCACAGGGCGGCTATGTCGCTATCGCGCTGCTGATGTTCGTCGAGAACCTGTTTCCGCCGATCCCGTCGGAAGTCGTGATGCTGCTGGCGGGCTTCCTGGCGGCCAGTGGGGCGCTGGGGCTGGCGGGCGTCGTCCTGGCCGGAACGGCGGGCGCCGTGGCCGGGGCGTTGTTCTGGTATTGGATCGGACGGCGCATCGGGTCGAACCGATTGCGCCGGTTCGCCGACCGGCATGGGCGTTGGCTGACCATCGACGCGGGATCCATCGACCGGTCCCACGCCTGGTTCGACCGCTACGGCGGCGTTGCCGTCCTCATCGGGCGGATGATCCCCGGCATCCGGACCTTCATCTCGGTGCCCGCCGGCGTGGCGCGGATGCCGCTGCTGCCGTTCCTGGGGTATACGATGGCGGGGTCGCTGATCTGGACTGGATTCCTAACCGCCCTGGGATAGGTCCTGGAGGCGCAATACCATCTCGTGGCAGCCTGGATCGACCCGATCGCCTATCTGGTGCTGGGTGGGATCGTGTGCACTTATCTGTGGCGCCTGGTCCGCGGACGTGGCCAGGCCGATCCGGGATCTTCCGGATGACGGAACGGGACGGGGCTTCGGGCGAGGCCCGCAGGTTTGACGGACCATGCGGATCTATCGTGGCATCGGGTTCGTCGCGGTCTTGTAGGCGGACCAGTCATCGATATCGGGATAGAACTTCTTTCGCCACGCCCTGACTTTTGGGTTCATCATCCGCCGCCAGAGCGGCGGGATCATCGCCGCGAAGGTCATGACTGGGTAACCGGCCGGTAACTGTGGCGCCTCGTCGGCATCGTAGGTCTGCAACAGCGGGAACGGCCGGTCAGGCTTATAATGATGGTCGGAATGCCGCTGCAGGTTGATAAGTAGCCAGTTGGACGCCTTCTGCGCGCTGTTCCAGGAATGGTGCGGCCGAACGGGTTCGTATCTGCCGTCGCCCAGGTGGCGGCGGGTCAGGCCGTAATGTTCGAGGTAGTTCACCAGCTCCAGCTGCCAGATGGCCGAGCCCGCCTGAACCAAGAACAGCACGATCCCAAGCCAGCCGCCGATGGCGAAGGCCGCGACGTAGAACACCGCCTGCAACGCCGCATAGCGCCAGAACGGGTTGGAACGATGCCACCAGGGCAGGTTCTTGCGCGCGAGCATGGCGGCCTCGGCCTTCCAGGCGGAGGCCAGGCATTGCCACAGGACACGCGGGTAGAAGCGATAGAAGCTCTCGTTATAGCGGGCCGTGACCGGGTCGCGCGGCGTTGCGACGTAGCGGTGGTGGACCAGCAGATGTTCGGACCGGAAGTGGGAATAGAGCACTGAGGCTAGCAGGATGTCGCCCAGCCAGCGGTCCAGCTTGGGCTTCTGGTGCAGCAATTCGTGAGAATAGTTGATGCCCACCGTCCCAGATAGGACGCCCATTCCGAAGAACAGCCCGAACAACTCCCACCCGCCCAGGTGATCGGCGCGGGTAGCGTACCAGATCAGGCCGAGCAGCGTGACGATTTGCACCGGCGCCCAGAGCAGCGTGATCGCCCTGTACCAGCCCAGCCCCGACCGCTCCATGTTCGGGTCGGCGTTGCGTTCTTCAAGGCCCGCCAGGCGGTCCAGCACGGAATAGAGCCCCCAGGCATAGATCGGCACGGCCATCACCCAGGCCCCGCCCATCACCGCGCTGAACCAGACGATGGGCACCATCGACAGGCTGATCCAGAACGGCAGCGCGTGCAGCGGGTCGCGGACCTGGTCGTCGGGAAGGATCGTAATGGCCATGGTTCAAGGCATCCGGCAGTTTCGCGTGCACTTTATGGGATCGGAGCGCCGTCCCTCAATCCACTGCGTCGAAACGTTGCGTCACCAAGGCGTGTGCCCGCCGGAAGAGGGTCGGTAGGGTGGCCGGATCGAGCGGGCCATAAAAACCCCGGTCAGGGTTGCCCGCCCGGTCCGCCAGGCGAACGCTCAGGGTCAGGTGGAAATGGGTGAAGGTGTGACGCACCTCGCCGACCTCGCTCCAATCGGCCTCGAACGGTGGCAGCGGCGGCGGATCCTCGCCCCAGTCGGTCGTCGGAAACCCGGTCATGCCGCCCAGCAAGCCCCTTCCGGGTCTGAGTTCCTGCAACCAATCGGCACCGCGCCGGGCCAGGTAGACCTGGCCTTGCCGCTCGGGCTTGGCGGCCTTCGGGGCCTTGCGGGGCAGCGTGTCGGCGATGGCCTTGCCGGTACAGGACGTCTCCAGCGGGCACAGGATGCAGGCGGGCTTCCTCGGGGTGCAGATGGTGGCACCCAGATCCATGACCGCTTGCGCGTAGTCCCCCGGCCGCTTTGCGGGCGTCATCTCGGCGGCCGCGGTGCGGATGGCGGCCTTGGCACCGGGAAGGGGCTCTTCGATGGCGCGCAGGCGGGCCATCACCCTCTCCACATTACCGTCGACCACGACAGACGCTTCGCCGAAGGCAATGGCCGCAATGGCCGCTGCCGTGTAAGGGCCGATCCCCGGCAGGGCGAGCAATCCGGCCTCCGTCTCCGGGAACCGGCCTCCGTGCTCTGTGGCCACGACCCGTGCGCATTTCAGCAGGTTCCGCGCCCGCGCGTAATATCCCAGCCCCGCCCATGCGCCCATCACGTCCGGGTCCTGGGCCGCCGCCAGGTCGGACACGCTTGGCCAGCGGGCGGTGAAGGCGGCGAAATAGGGCTTCACCGCGGCCACCGTCGTCTGTTGCAGCATCACTTCGGACAGCCACACGCGGTAGGGATCCGCCCGATGCCGAGCCCCCGGCGGCACGCGCCAGGGCAGGTCGCGGGCCTGGGCGTCGTACCACCGCAACAATGCCGCACTGTCCTCACGCATCCGTGACCGATACCTTCCTCGTCCCCGCCGTCCCTGCGATGTAGGTTAAAGCCAGCCTCGGAGAACCCCATGATGCGTTTCCGCAAAGGATCCCGCCGCCTGTCGGCCCTGGTCGAAGGCGACATCCGTCGCTTGTCGGGCACGCGCGGCTTTTCCGAGACGCGCCTGCTGACCCATTGGGCCGAGATCGCGGGCGCCGATGTCGCCGCCATCTGCCGGCCCGTCAAGGTGGGCTACAATAAGTCGGGTGTCGGCGCGGTGCTGACGCTTCTGACAACCGGCGCCCACGCGCCCATGTTGCAGATGCAACTGCCCAAGATCCGAGAGAAGGTGAATGCTTGCTACGGCTACAACGCCATCGCGCGCATCGCCGTGACCCAGACCGCCCCCACCGGGTTCGCCGAAGGTCAAGCCGATTTCAAAGCACGGCCACAATCCCGCCCTGTTGCCGCCCCGGAAACGTGCAAGGCGGCAACGGAAACAACCAAGCATATCGAAGATGAGGGGCTCCGCCTTGCCCTGGAGCGTCTCGCTACCAATGTCCTGACAAAGGACAAACCCGGAGACAGAGCATGATCGACCGTCGCAGAACCCTTGCCCTCCTTGCGGGAGGCACCGCGCTTGCAGGCGGCTATATCCTTCTGGGCCGTTCGTCCGGCACGCCCGCCGTGGATTACGGTTTCCCGGTCGGTGCGGCCAACGCTCAGACGATCGAGATCGAGGACATCACGCTGGGTGACGAGAACGCGCCGGTGAAGATGATCGAATATGCGAGCTTCACCTGTCCCCATTGCGCGGCGTTCCATGCCGAGACGTTCAAGGATTTCAAAGCGGAATACATTGATACGGGCCGCGTCCACTTCACGTATCGCGAGGTATTCTTCGACCGCTACGGGCTGTGGGCCGCGATGATCGCGCGGTGTGCCGGGGCGGATCGGTATATGGGTGTGGCCGACCTGATCTATCAGACCCAGAACGACTGGGCCCGCCAAGGCGACCCCGCCCTTGTCGCCGAAGGCCTGAAGCGCGTGGGCGCCCAAGCCGGGCTGTCCCAGGCCGAGCTGGACAGTTGCTTGCAGGACGCCGATCTCGCCCAATCCCTGGTCGCATGGTACGAGGCGAACGCTGCCCGCGACGGCGTGCGGTCGACCCCGTCCTTCCTGATCAACGGCGAGATGCATGCGGGCAATATGAGCCTCGCCCAGATCGGCCAGCTGGTGGACGACGCGGCAAGCTGATCCGGCAGCCGATTGCTTGGGCTCGCCGGCTCGAAGGGGTCAGGCGGGCCCATTTCGTTTCAGCAGCGCATCGAGCCGCGTGCGCAGCGCGGACGGGTCCTCGATCTCCAGCCGGATGGGGACGATCAGAACCCGGCCGCGCAGCGTGGCGGGCAGTCGGACGGCGTCCTTTTCCGTGGTGACGGGCTGGGCCGACAAGGCGGCCGCCCGGTCGCCCAGGCGTTTCAGGAGGGCCCGGGTCAGCGGCTGATGATCGGACAGCGCTTCGGTGCCTTTCACGTCGGCGCCAAGGTCGCGCAGGGTATCGAAGAACTTTTCGGGGCGGGCAATTCCGGCAAAGGCGAAGACGGGCAGGTCTTTCCAAGTCATCCCTGTGGCCAGGGGTGCAAGATGGCCCTGAACGCGCGGAACGCTTGCCGGTAGCGACAGGCCGGCCTGCGCGGCCGGGCGGCCGACCGTCAGCACCACATCCGCCCGGTCGAGCCCGGTCGAGACAGCTTCGCGCAACGGACCGGCCGGGATCACGCGGCCGTTGCCGAAACCGGATTGCGCATCGACCACGACGATCGACAGGTCCTTGACCAAGGCGGGGTCTTGAAACCCGTCATCCATCAGGATCGCGCCGGCCCCCGCCGCGCAGGCCGCCCGCGCGCCCGCCACGCGGTCCTTGGCGACCCAGGTCGGCGCGATGGCCGACAGCAGCAGCGGCTCATCCCCGACTTGGTCAGCGCTGTGGCGGTCCGGGTCCACGCGTACCGGCCCATCGAGGGATCCGCCATAGCCGCGCGACAGGATATGCGCGCCGGGCACCTGCGGGGCCAGCCAGATCACCGTCGGCGTCTTGCCTGCACCGCCCGCCGTCAGGTTGCCGACGCAAATCACCGGAACATCCAATCGAACGCCCGGCCGCGCCAGCCGTCGGGCCGTGGCGTGGGCATAGAGCGCGCCCAGCGGCGTCAGCAGAATCGAGATCGGCGAGCCGCGCCGTGACCAGAAGCCCGGCGCGCGCATCTCAGTCCACCCCGTCGAGCATCGCGAACAGCAGGTCCATGGCGCCCTCGGTGACCTCGGCCCCGGTCGAACAGACCTCCCAGGCGCCATGGGCCAGGCGCGCGGCCACATCGGGTTCCAGAACCTCGGTCAAAGCCGTGCCGAGCCCGGCGGGATCGCGGACTAGGCGCGCGGCCTTGGCGTCGGAGAGGCGGGCATAGATATCGGCAAAGTTGCGAATGTAGCGGCCATGCAGGATGGCGCTGCCCAGGGCCGCGGGCTCGAACGGGTTGTGACCGCCCACATCGACCAGCGACCCACCCACGAAACTGACGGGACACAGCCGGTACCATAAACCTAGCTCGCCCATGGTGTCGGCCAGATAGATTTGGGTGTCCGGCCCGATCGGTTCCCCGGTGGATCGGCGCGAGACCTTCCAGCCCGAGGCCCGTAGCCCCTGATAGATGCCGTCGGCTCGGGCCGGTTGCCGCGGCACGAGAACCATCAGAAGCCGGTGCCAGGATTGCAAAGCCTGCTTGTGGGCGCGGGCGGCCATCTCCTCCTCGCCCTTATGGGTCGAGGCCGCGACCCAAAGCGGACGGCCCTTGACCGCGGCGGCCAGGCGCAGCCGCTCGTTCTCATCATGGGGCAGCGCGGCCGACCCTTCCTTCAGCGTGCCGGTTACCTCCAGCCGCGCGGCGGGCAGGCCGAGCGAGATCAGCCGATCGGCCGTCTCGCTCTCCTGGGCCTGGACATGGGCAATCTTGTTCAACAGGATCTTGCCTGCCGATCCGGCGCGCCGCCATCGGCGGTGGCTGGCGGCGGTCATGCGGGCATTGATCAGGGCAATGGGAATGTTTCGGTCAGCGGTCTCCAGGATCAACGTCGGCCAGAGCTCGCTTTCGGCCAAGACGCAGAGATCGGGCGTCCAATGATTTAGAAACCGCCGCATCCAGGGCGCGACGTCCAGAGGCACGAATTGGTGGATCGCCCGATCCGGCAGACGGCCGCGCAGCACATCGGCCGAGGTCACGGTGCCGGTGGTCATCAGGAAGTTCAGATCCGGCCGTTCCTCGCCCATGCGGCGCAGCATCTCCAACAGTGAGACGCTTTCGCCGACCGACGCAGCATGGAGCCAGATCAACCGCCCGTCCGGGCGGGGCAGCGACGCGATGCCGCGCCGCTCGTCCAGGCGGTCGGGATCCTCTTTCCCGTCGGCCAGGCGGCGGCGCAGCGTGCGTTCCGCCCAGCCGGACGCGCGGTTCGAGACCGCGAGATACGCCGACAGGACCGCCGAGCGGGACATCGGGCTTAGCCCAGTTCCTCGGTAGGCGAGGCTTCCGTCTCTTCGTCGCGCAGGCGGTGGATATGGGCGATGAAATAGCGGGCATGGGCATCGTCGACCGTGCGCTGGGCGGCGCCCTTCCAAGCGTTATAGGCGCTGGCATAGTCGGGATACATGCCGACGATGTCGATCTTGTCCACATCGGCGAATTGGGTGGAACTGGGATTCACCAACTCGCCGCCGAAGACGAGGTGCAGGCGCTGGACCATGGGGGAGACTCCTTTGCGGTCGTGTCCCCGCCGGTCTAGCGCGCCGGCGCCAGGCGTTCCAGCAGCGCGCGCGTGATCGCCGGCGCACCGGCCAGGACGCCGTCCACCTGCGGTTGCGGGTTATTGAACCGCAAGGCCGCCGCCCGTCGGTCCTTGGCAAGGCCGCCGGCCTCCGTCACCATCAGCGCGCCGGCAGCGATGTCCCATTCCCAGGCGGCACGCAGCGTGATCATGGCGTCGTAACGCCCCTCGGCGGCCAGGGCGAGGCGATAGGCCAGAGACGACACGAAGCGTTGGGTCACGGGCGGACGGCCACCGGTCCAGCGGTCTTCCTTGAAGTTGGCTTTGGTGCCCAGGACGGTGGCGTCTTGCAAGGCGGCGCGGTCCGAATGGGTGATCGGTTCGCCGTTCCGCGTGGCGCCTTGGCCACGGACGGCCAAGTAGAGGATATCGCGCATGGGCACGTAGATCGCCGCCGCGATCGGCACGCCGTTTTCGACGATGGCCAGCGAATGGCTCCAATTCTTCTCACCGTCGATGAAGGCGCGCGTGCCGTCGATGGGATCGACGACGAAGACGCGGTCATGGGACAGTCGAGCAGGATGGTCCGGAGTCTCTTCCGACAGCCAAGCGTAGTCCGGGCGGGCGGTGGTCAACTCGGCGTGCAGCATCCGGTCGACCTCCAGGTCGGCTTCGGTCACCGGGCCCTGGCCGTCGCCCTTGTCCCAGGTCTCGGGGCCTTGGCCGAAATGGCGTTTCGCGATTTCGCCCGCCGCCCGGGCCGCCTCGGCCAGAAGGGCGAGGTCAGTCTCCGGCAATCGTCAGCCCCTCGACCAGAAGGGACGGTACCTGGCGGCCCACATGTTTGCGGGCGTCGTTGGCGGGGACCAGGCGGCGCAGTATGTCCCGCAAGTTGCCCGCAACGGTGCATTCATTGACGGGGTAGGCCAGTTGCCCGTTCTCGACCCAGAAGCCCGACGCGCCGCGCGAATAATCCCCCGTGGTCGCGTTGATCGACGAGCCGATCATCGAGGTGATCAGCAGGCCCGTCCCCATCTCGGCCAGCAGGTCGCCCTGGGTCTTGTCGCCTTCGGTCAGGATGACGTTGGTCACCGACGGGCTGGGCGGCGCCGAGGTCCCGCGCGAGGCGTTTGCCGTGCTGTGCAAGCCCAGCTTGCGGCCGGTGGCCAGGTCCAGGACCCAGCCTTGCAGCACGCCGTCTTTGACGATGTCGCGGGCGGCGGTAGGTAGCCCCTCGGCATCGAAGGGCTTGGAGCCCGAGATTCGGGGCATGTGGGGATCTTCGCGCAGGCTGAGCGCATCGGACAACACCACCTCCCCCATGGCATCTCGCAGGAAGGTGGCGCCACGGGCAACGGCGTTGCCGTTGATCGCGCTCAGCAGGTGGCCGATCAGGCTGGAGGCGACGCGTTCGTCATAGACGACCGGGAAGGCGCCGGTGGGCGGCTTGGTCGCGCCCTTGCGGGCCACGGTGCGGTCGGCGGCAATGCGGCCCACCTCTTCGGGGCTGTCCAGATCGGCGCGGTGGATGCGACTGTCGCCGTAGTAATCCCGCTCCATCCCCGTGCCTTCGCCGGTGATGGCGATGCAGCTGAGCGAGGTGCCCGTGCGGCGATAGCCGCCCTTGAACCCGTTGGAGGCGGCGACCTGGACGCGCCGGTCGCCATAGCCCGCGCCTGCGGCCGACACCTGGCTGATGCCGTCCACGGCCAGCGCGGCGGCTTCGGCCCGGGCGGCCATGTCCTGCAGCTCTGCCGGGGCCAGGGGGTCCGACGCATCCACGAGGTCGAGGCCCGCCGCGTCGAGGTCGCGGGCCAGTTGATCGGGATCGGCCAAGCCGACATTCGGGTCGTCGGGCGCTTCCTTGGCCATGGCGACGGCGCGTTCGGCCATCTGCGCCATGGTCCCGGCCGAGATGTCGGAGGCGGAGACGCAGGCCTGCCGCTTACCCATCAAGACGCGCAGGCCGATCTCGACCCCCTCGGAGCGCTCGGCATGTTCCAGCTTGCCGTTCAGCACGTCGATGGACACTGACGTGCCGTCCACTGCGATGGCATCCGCCGCCTCGGCCCCGGCCGTCTTGGCGGCGTGCAGCAGGGCATCGGTCAGGGCGGACAGGTCGGTCATGGGGGCGGCTCCGGTGGATTGGTCCGACCGCAGGTAGCCCCCGCCGCCCCGGGTCTCAAGGGTTCAGGATGTCCCGGACATCAAGCGCTCGACATAGCCGTCCTGGTCGATGGTTCCGCCCTCGGCCTGGGTCCGGGCGCGTTCGGCGTCCGTCAGCGCCGGTTGGATTGCGTCGATGCGCTTCCAGGCCGGGTGGGGCTGATCGCCTTCGGCGTCGGGGACGTAGGGGCTGACTTCGACGCGCCGATGCTTGTGGATATAGCGGGCGCAGTTGAGGAAGCAGCTTTCCACGGCGACCCGCACGGCCAGCTTGGCGCCGGGCCAGCGGGCCAGCAGGACCGCGTCGTCGGTCAGGGTCGCGCTGCCCTGGACACGGATGCGGTTTGGCACTTCGAAATCCATGAACAGCAGGCCGACCTTGGACGTCTCGGCCAGGTTGCCCATGGATTTGAACATGCCGTTCCCGTCATAGGACGGGAACGAGATCGCCGTGGGCCCGTCCACCTGGACGACCCCGGTGGGGCCGCCTTTGTAGCTGACGGTGGGCATGCCCGTGCCGTCGACGGTGGACAGGAAGAAGTAATCCCGGCTTTCGATGAAACCCTTGGCGGCTTCGTCGACCTCCGCGCTGACGATGGCGGCGAAGACCGTGTCGGCCAGCGCCGCGCGTCCCTGATCCCGTTGCAGGGCGCGCTGGGACGCGGTGTAGAAATCGTCGGGGCCATTCATGCGACTTCCTCCTCGGCCTCCTCGGGCGCGGCGGGGCCGGCGGAGCGGGTCAGCACCTCGCGCGCGACGTCGGGGCGGTTGTAGTGGCCCGAGGGGTCGGCGAAGACCTTGGCGCCTTCGATGGCCATCAGGTCGGCTTCGGCGATGGCCAGGCCGTCGGTGTATTCGTCGATCGGATCGGTCAGGCGGCGCCCGTCGGGCCCGAACACGGCGGCCGCGCCGCCGCCCGCGAAAACCATCTGGGCCGCGCCTGCATCGCCCATGGTGATATCGTCCAGCTGGTCTTCGGTGATGATCGAGCCGGGCGCCAGCACGTAGCAGCCGCCCTGCATGGCGTAGCATTGGGATTGGACCAGGTTCGCCTCGGCCGACAGGGCATAGGCCTGGGGCGCGCCCTTGAACATGCCGAAGCTGGGCCAGCAGGCGACGTGGATCTGTTCGCCCAGCTGATACATGCCGTGGCGGTTGATCGGCTGCATGTTTTCCCAACAGCACAGGCCGCCGACCTTGCCGAAGGGCGTGTCGGTCACCTTCAGATCGTCGGCGGGGCCTTCGCCCCAGACCGTGCGCTCCATATGGGTGGGCTTCAGCTTGCGGCGGGACATCACCAGATCGCCCCGGTCGTCGATCAGCGCCTGCGAGCAGTAGATCGAGCCGCCGTCGCGTTCGGCAAAGCCGAGCATCACGTAGGTTCCGGCCTTACGGGCGGCGTCGCCGATGGCGGCCATCTCGGGTCCGTCGACGGTGATGGCGTTCATGCGGTGGCGCATAACGATCTCCATCGCCTGCATGGGCGGCAGCAGCCAGATCGAGAACGGGTAGCCCGGCAGCCAGACCTCGCCGAAGGCGATCAGCTTGACGTCCTCCCTCCCGGCCTCTTCGATCAGCTCAATCGTTTTGTCCAAGGTTCCCTTGGCGTCCAGCCAAACCGGCGACGCCTGTACGGCAGCGATCTTGACCATCTCGGTCTCCCCTTTGTTCGGATCGGAGGAGGCTGCGGGATCGGTCGCCGCCCCGGAAGTCCCCTTATGGGGACCCCGGTCAGAGCGTTTCCAAGTAGCGGCGGGCCATGGCGGTTCGGGTGGATGTGCCAAAAAGCGCCCGGAGCGCTTTCATATGCTTAGCGACAGCGGCCTCACCCGTTCGCAGCTCCTCGGCGATTTGGCGGTTGGTCAACCCATCCGCGGCCAAGCGCGCCACTTGGTCCTGGCGGCGCGTCAACTGGGCGTGGCGACGAGGCCGGGTCACCAATTCGCTGGAGGCTTGGCTGGCATGGATCGTCAGGTCGCAGAGATCGGCACCTTCGAGCCGCGCGGCCTGACGTTCGTCATTGGCGCCCAGATAGAGCACGCCCGAGACCTCGGCCCCGCAATAGAGTGGGAGCGTCGCGAAACCGGTCAGGCCGAACCGACCCGACACGCGGCGGTATAGCTGGCAGTCTGTCCACCGGCTCCCCAAGACCGAGCGGGTGGAGACCGGGCGCCGCGTCCGGCGCATCTCGGCCAGAATGGGGTCGATGGGGACACCGGTGATTTCGTAGGCGCGAATGAAGGCGTCGGGCATGCCGACGATGACGCCAGGCTCGAACCGACCTGTCTTGTCGAAGGGGTAGAGGCCGACCGATCCCATCCCGGACGTGGCCAGGATGCGAGACGCGATCGGGATCAGATCCGGGTCCTGCATGGGAATGCTCCTGCCGGGACGGTAACCCGGCGGGAGATTCGTTCAAAGAATCCTGGCGGTCGACTTAGCGCAACGGCAGGCCGTTGGCCGAGATGCCGCCGCCTTCGGTGAACTCGATGGTGGATTCCAGCTGATCCTCGCCCACCGGCCGCGCCACGGCGCCGGCCATGCCCTTGGCGAAGGCGGCTTGTTCGGCGGGCAGGAAGCCCAAGGCCACGAAGCGATCCACCAGGGCGAACGCACCGTCCACGGCCAGGTCGATGGCGCCGACGGGTTGGGTCACATCGGGGGTCGGAAAGTCCAGATCGCCGCTGGCCGCCAGGTTCGCACCGCCGAAGGATAGAGTCAGATCGCCCAGCGTCAGCGATTTCAGTTCGCCCGGCGGGCCATCGGCCAGGGCCTCGGGATCGCCGAGGATATCGGCGCTCATCACCGCTTCGCCGTCCAGATCCAGTACCAGCGTCGCCGGATCGCGGGGCAATTGCCCGGTCGGGTCGAACAGCGACCAGATCGCCTCGTCCACGATCAGGTCACGCAGGACGAGGTCCAGAGCCAGGGGCTTGGTGTCCTCCGACACGCCAATGGGGAGGGTGAACCCGGCACTGAACGCATCCATCGAGATCGCCATCGGCAGCGGGAATTGCGGCACCTGGATGGTGGCTTCTGTGCCCGTGGACGAGAAGACCTCCGACAGGCCATCGGGGGTCAGGCCGATGAAGACCTCGCCGCCGCTGGCGGTCGAACTCATGGTGAAGGGGCCGTCGGGCGTGTCCGCTTCGATTGCCAATTCGGAGCCGCCATGGCCGAAGGTCATGTCGAAATCGAGGCCCAGATCCGACAGGCTGGCCGTCTCGGTCGGATCAAGGGGGCCCCCGACGGTTCCGTCCCCCGTCCCTGTCAGATCGCGGGCGGTGTATGTGACCCGGAAGGGTTCGTCTGCCGCGATGGCCTCGATGTTTACTGTCATCCCACCCGCCGAGAAATCCTGGTCGAGCGACAAGCCGTCGCCGTTGTCGCGGGTGGTGTAGGTCGTCTCGAAATCGGTCAGAGTCGCCGTCAGCGGGATGGGTTGCGGGGCTTCGCCGCTGGTGATGTCGTCGAATTCGTAGCCAAAGCTTTGGGCGATCATGGTGTAGATGCGGGCGCCGCCGTCTTCGGACACGATGGCGTCGAAGCCCTGCTGGGTGATGCGGAAGGTTTGCTCGATGGTCTCCCCCTCGAAGGTCGTGGTGCTGATCACCGTCATGTCTTCGGGGATCTCGATGCGCACGGTGCCATCGGGCTGTTCGACCAGGGCAATTGCCCCGTAGGTTCCTTCGGTGACCACGCCGGCCAGATCCATGCGCTGGGTCAGATCGTTCAGCGTGAGGGTTCCGCCCGACCGTTCCTCGGTCGCCGACAAGGCCATCCCGTAATTGCCATAGGCCTCCTGCCAGCCGCTCCAGACCTCGTCGGCCGTTAGTTGCGCCCAGGCGCCCGGCGCGGTTGTCAGAAGAAGGGCCGTGGCCCCGGCGAACGCTCTGGTCGACATGTGGTCTGATCCCGTGGTCAAATCTGCGCACAGCATTTATCACCCCATGGGTGGGGTCAACCGGAGGGGTGGCATGAACGGCGGTACGGCACTGATAACAGGCGCCTCGCGCGGGATCGGCGCGGCCACGGCGCGCGAGATGGTGGCGCGGGGCATGAAGGTGGCCCTGCTGGCGCGGGACATGGGCGCCATCGCCGATTTGGCGGGCGAACTGGGCGAGGATGCGGCCCTGGCGATCCCTTGCGACGTGGCTCGCTGGCAGGAAGTGGCGGTGGCGGTGGATGCCTGCGTCGAGACCTTCGGATCGCTGGATGTGGTGGTGGCCAATGCGGGGACGATCGAGCCTATGGCGCCCTTGGCTGAGGGCGATCCGGAGGCCTGGGCCATGGCGATCAACGTGAACCTGACGGGCGTCTATCATGTGGTCCGGGCGGCGCTGCCGGTGATGCTGGCGGCGGGCACGGGCACGGTGCTGACCGTATCGTCGGGCGCGGCCCACCGGGCGCTGCCGGGCTGGTCGGCTTATTGCGCGTCGAAGGCCGGGGCGAAGATGCTGACCGAAGCGGTGCATGCGGAATACGGCGACGTGCTGCGGGTCATGGGCCTGTCGCCCGGCACGGTCGCCACCCAGATGCAGCGCGAGATCAAGGCATCGGGCATCGGCCCGGTGGCGCAGCTGGATTGGTCGGACCATATCCCGGCCGAGTGGCCCGCCAAGGCGCTGGCCTGGATGTGCACGCCCGAGGCGGACGACCTGCTTGGGACCGAGTTGTCGCTGCGGGACGAGGAGTTGCGCGCCCGGATCGGTCTGACGTGATTCGCGCGGAGCGGTCGGGCAACGTCCTGACATTGATCCTGGACCGGCCGGACAAGGCCAATTCGCTGACGGCTGGGATGTTGGAAAACCTGGCGCAGGCGGTCGAAGGGGCCGATGCGGGGTTTCTGATCCTGACGGGCGGGGGCGATAAGGTCTTCAGCGCCGGGGCCGATCTGGAGGAAGCGAAGGAAGGGCTGGCGACGTCGCCGCTTTGGGAACGTCTGTCGGGCGCAGTGGCAGCGTTTCCGGGCCTAAGCATCGCGGCGCTGAACGGCACGTTGGCGGGTGGGGCGTTCGGGATGGCCTTGGCCTGCGATCTGCGCCTGGCGGTGCCGACGGCCTCGTTCTTCTATCCGGTGGCGAAGCTAGGCTTCCTGCCGCAGCCCTCGGATCCCGGGCGGCTGGCGGCTTTGGTGGGACCCGCCCGGGCAAAGTTGATCCTGTGCGCCGGCGCGCGGTTGGACGCGGCCGAAGCGCTGGCTTTTGGTCTGGTGGACAGGGTCGTTCCCGATGCGCGCGTCGCGGCGTCCGAGATGGTGGCGGGCGAGCCGAGCCACGTAGCGGCCATCAAGGCGATGGTCCGGGTCAGGGGAACCTGACTGCTCCGCCCGCCCCGCATGGGGCGGGCGGGCGGGACATTCGCGCTGGGGTCTCCATAGACGTCACGGGCCCCGGCACCGGGCCGCGATCCTGTCGCGCTATTCGGCGGCTTGCGTGGCGGGCTGATCGGCCAAGGCTTCGACCAGCAGCTTGCCGACGGGTTCGGCCGAGGCCGGGTTTTGACCGGTCACCAGGCGCCCGTCGCGGACGACGTTCGGCTCGAAGTTGGGAGCGGTCTGGATGGTCGCGCCAAGGTCCCGCAGGCGGGATTCCAGGGCGAAGGGGACCACGTCGGTCAGTTCGACCGCGTCTTCTTCGGCATCGGTGAAGGTCGCGATGGTCTTGCCCTCGACCAATGGACGCCCATCCTCCTTGGTGGCGCCGACCAGGCCCGCGGGACCATGGCAGACCGCGCCGACCACGCCGCCCTTGGCGTAGATGGCCGAGATCGCCTTTGCGAGCGCGTCCGAATCCGGCAGGTCCCACATGGTGCCATGCCCACCGGGCACGAAGATCGCGTCCCAATCGGCTGGGTCCACATCGGCGATGGCCTTGGTATCGGACAGGGCTGCCATGGCCGCCGAGTCGTCCTGGAACCGGGTGACGGCTGCCGGGCGCTCGGCCGGATCGTCGGCCAGGCTGGTCGGATCGTGGGGGGCTACGCCCCCGGCGATGGAGGCCAAACCGACCTCGTGACCGGCATCGCGCAGGGCCCAATAGGGGGCTGCCATCTCGTCGAAGTAGAAGCCGGTCTGGCGGCCCGTATCGCCGAGGCGGTCGTGGGAGGTGAGGGTGATCAAAACGCGAGCCATGGTGGCCTCCTGTTGCGTGGTGTCTGGCATCCATATGGGGGAGGCAGACGCAGAACGGGTATCGGTTGTTCCGATGTGTCGAATTGCATCAATGGAAGGCGGCCTCGACCTGAGCGCGAAACCAAGCCTCGGCCGGATCGGCATGGCCCGTTTGGCGCCAAGCCAGGCGATTCACCACGGGCGGAATTTCGGCCGGGCACGGATCCGCGGCCAGGGTGCCGTCGGCGGTCAGCGCATGGGCGACGAAATCCGGCACCGTGGCGATCACGTCCGAGTCGCGCAGAACCGAGGGCAGCAGCGCGAAGCCCGGCAGGCCCAAGACGACGCGGCGGGTGCGGCCGCCCAGGTTTTCGTCGGCGAAGCCGGACAGGTCGCCCGACGGGGTGACCAATATGTGCGGGCGGGCGCAGTAGGCATCCAGGTCCGCGATCGGGTGGGTCCCTGCATCCCGAATGATCTGCCAGGGCGAGCGGCGGACGACCTTTATGCGGGCCAGGGCGGGGCGATCGTCGCGCATATAGGCCAGCGCGGTGGCGATCTCGCCGGTGGACAGCATGCCGGGCAGGTTGCGGTAATCGCCGATGCGGATCACCAGATCGCAGTTCGGCGCCTTGTCGCGCAGGGCACGGGTCAGTCTGGGCAACAAGGCCAGCGCCACGGCGTCGGTGCAGCCCAGGCGAAACGTGCGGACGTCCCTGGCGGGGTGGAACGGCGTGACCGTGCCGATGGCGGCGATCAGTGCCTCCAGGTGGGGTCGGGCGGCGGCCAGCAGGGCCTCGGCGCGCGGCGTCGGCGCCAGGCCGCGGCCCTGGCGGACCAGCAAGTCATCGCCCGTGATCTCGCGCAGGCGGGCCAGGGTGCCGGAGACGGTGGATTGCGCCAAGCCCAGGCGTGCGGCGGCCCGTGTGGTCGACCGCTCCTCGATCAGGACCACCAGCGCCGAGATCAGGTTCAGATCCAGCGCGCCGAGCGCGGTGCGGGTGAAGGGCATACGCTTACTCCGTCAGGCGGGCGGCGGCGGCCTCGGCGGCTTCCAGTGCGCCCTCGACCAGGCCGCCATGCATCTGCGCCATCTCGGTCCCCGCGATCAAGAGACGCTCGGGGATCGGATCGGGCAGTGGGCCATATCGGGGATGCGCGTGGAGCGGGGCGTGATCCGCCTCGGTCGCGGTGAACGGCTCGGTCGCCCAGTCCTGGAGATGGACATCGACCGGTTGCGCGGCCTGGGGTCCGAAAAGGCGGGTGAATTGGTCCAGAACGGCCGTTCGGAGCGCGCTTCGGTCCTGCCGGGCGGCCGGTGGCACACCAAGGAAGCCGAACAAGGCGCCGGGGCCGTCGGGGGTGGAGGCGTCGTGCACCTCGACCATCGGCCCCCGCCGCGAAAAGGCATCGCCGGACAGGCCGGCCTCTTGCCAGAACGGCCGCTCGTAGACGGCGACGGCCTTGGCATGGCCGGCCATCCAGGTGGGAACGGCGCGCATGTCCGCCAGCAGGTCCGGCGCCAAGTCCGGCAGCAGGTCGGCGGCGAGGCGTGGAGGAAGGGCCAGGACGCAACGTTCCGCTTCGATGGCATCATCGTCGGTCAGGAGATGCAGCGTCGCGCCACCGGTTTCGATCCGCCGGACCCGATGGCGCGTCCGCAGGGTGCCATCCGGCAGCGCCTCGGCCAAAGCACCGGTTACCGCGCCCAAGCCGCCCGCGATGCGCAAGGCGCCTTCCATCCCGCTGCGCCCGCGCACGCGCTGGACCTGGCCGGTGACGTCTTCATACAGCATGTCGCCGGTGCTGTATTGCTCGAACGCTGCCAAGCCGAGCCGGTCGAGCAAGGCCGCGATCCGTGGCTGACCCGGCCAGATCCAGGCTGGCCCCAGATCCATGCCGCCTTTGGTCAGAATGCGCCCGCCGATCCGGTCTCGGCCTTCCAGCACCTGGACATCATGTCCATTCGCCATCAGTGCATGGGCCAACGACAGCCCGCACAGACCGCCGCCGACGATGGTGACGAATGTCAGTTGCCCAATCCGCGCCGCTGGGCTTCGAGCTGGATGCTGAACGTCGATGGGGGCAAGCTCACGCCCGTCCGCATATCGCCCAGGATAACGGTGGTTTGCGACCCGCCCTCGTCGGTGATCACCCATTGGCGCAGGGTCACGGGGTCCGGCGTGAACACCAACTGGATGCTGCCCGCCTGGGGTCGATCCGGGTCGCGAAGGGTGATCGCGGTTTGGGTCGCGTTGCCGCCATGGGCCATGACCATGCCCGACCGGCCCAGATTGACCCGGTCGGCCAGGATGATCGACAGCGGCGTCTGGGCAAGGGGATATTGCTCCGGCGGGGTGTTGGATTTCGGATCGAATACCGCCACCTGCCCGCCGCCCGCCAGGACCAATCCGTCATTGGGCGCATCGTAGTCGAAGCGCGCGCGGCCCGGACGGCGCAGGAACAGATCGCCCGTGGTGAGGGAGCCGTCGGCATTGACTTGGCTGAACTCCGCCTGGGCGGAGCGGAACGAATTCAGATAGGCGCTGATCTCTGGGATCGAGATTTCGGCCCGGGCCGGGAGGGCCAGGGCAACGAAGGCGAGGGTGGCGAGGATACGCATGGGCTGGGCTCCGCAGGTCGGTCGAATGCGATATAGGCACGACCTGCCCGGATGTCTCGCTGCTATGCGATGACGGCGCCTTGATCGGCGGTAGCGGACGCCATGGCGCCTTCATCCGAGCGCTCGCCGGAGCCCGGATTGCCGGAAAGCCTAGGCTGCGTCGGCCCGCACGCGCGCCGTCGCTGCGACGGAAGCCGCCCGCTCAGTCCCGTCGCTGATCGGGATGAACCGACGCCGCGAGGATATGGTCGGAGGCGTGGATCACATGCTGGGCATGGTGCACGATCTTCGGATCGGGCGTGGTGGCCACGTCGTGGTTCTTGTTGGGATAGTCGAAGCTCGACAGGAAATGGCGCATGCAAGCCAGGCGCGCGCGTTTCTTGTCGTCCGACAGGATCACGGTCCAGGGCGCGTCTGCCGTGTCGGTATAGAAGAACATCGCCTCCTTCGCTTCGGTATAGTCGTCCCACTTGTCCAGGGAGGCACGGTCGATGGGCGACAGCTTCCATTGCTTGAGCGGGTCGACTTTGCGCGACTCGAAGCGGCGGCGCTGCTCGTCCTGAGTGACCGAGAACCAGTACTTGAAAAGATGGACGCCCGACCGCGTCAGCATCCGCTCAAATTCGGGGGTCTGGCGCATGAATTCCAGATATTCCGTCGCCTGGCAGAACCCCATCACCCGCTCGACGCCCGCGCGATTGTACCAGGACCTGTCATACAGCACGATCTCGCCGGCAGTCGGCAAATGCTTGACGTAGCGTTGGAAGAACCACTGGCCCCGTTCCTCGTCGGTGGGCTTGTTGAGGGCCACGACGCGTGCGGCGCGGGGGTTCAGGTGTTCGGTGAAGCGTTTGATCGTACCGCCCTTGCCGGCGGCGTCGCGGCCTTCGAACAGCATGACGGTCTTCTGCCCGGTTTCCTGAAACCAAAGCTGCACCTTCAGGAGTTCGACCTGCAATGCAGCCTTCTCCTGCTCGTAGGCGGCGCGGGCCAGTTTGCGGCCATAGGGGTATTTGCGGGCCTCGGGTGATTTGCGGCGCCTGGGAGTGGGACTGGCTGGAACGGCTGTGTTGACGTCAATCGTTATTTGCTCGTTCATGATGCACTCCTCGGTCTGCTCCCTGGGAAGGGAGGGATGGTGTAGATGGCGCCCGGCCGCATTGACCTGAGTCAAGGAAAGGGGGCGAGTTCCAATCCGACGGGATATGGATTTGGCACCGCGCCGGCGCCCGGGCGTAAAAAGTGAGCAAGCGCCGGAGGGCCGCCGATTCGAAATCGAGTCGGTCCGAGTCACGATGGATCTGGGGCAAACGCTATGGCGAGTGGGAGGGCGTGACTCCAGATCATTTATTGACGCTACGTTATCTGAGGGGGACCATCGGCATGCCCGGACCTGGTTCACCCCCCCGACCCGCCTTTTCCTTTTGAAAACCTAAGTCGCTGGTGACTGACGGACCAGTCGGCGGGTGACCCTGGGGCAATTTGATGGTCGGTGTCGCTTGATCACGTGACTCTGCGGATCGGTCGGCTTGGGCCTACCGGTGCTCAAACCGTTTTGGAGGGGCGTTCGATGGCCGACATTTCCCAAGTATCAGAGCACCTCGTTTCGGAGATGATGGAGACGGTCGAAAGCTATCTCGACCTGTCGCGACCGGAAGACCGGGCCCGCATCGCGCTGTTGATGGCCAGCAAGCTGGTGGAGGTTGCGGCCTATCACGCTGTCCGAGTCGACCCGGACGCGCCGCGACTGCAATTGTTCAACCTGGCCGGCGATCTGAACGATGCGACCGATAAGGTCTGCCGACGTCCAACCGTATAAGGACCATCCCGCGACGCCGCCTCTGAGCCGGTGCCAGCCGCGTAAGGGGATGGGCCGGGCCCCCTCTGGGGGCGACGCCGTTCCAGGCGCTGCTCGGCGGATGTGCCGAGCCGATGGGAGGTTCGCGCCGGATGCGGGGAACGCGGTTGCTTTGTACTCACCCCCGCGCCTGTCATCGCAATGGGCCGTCAGTCCCCCGGTTCCGGCAGCAGGATGTCGCGCTTGCCCACGTGGTTCGCGGGCGTGACGGCGCCGTTATCCTCCATCTGCTCCACCAGGCGCGCGGCCTTGTTGTAGCCGATGCCGAGCTTGCGCTGGATGTAGGAGGTGGAGCATTTGCGATCGCGCGCGACGATGGCCACCGCCTGGTCGTAGAGTGCGTCTTCGCCGCCGGTATTGCCACCCGTCAGGCCCAGCACGGCGTCGATATCGGTGGCCGCCTCCTCGTCGGGGCCGTCCAATACGCTGGAGGCGTATTCGGGCGGGCCGAAGGACTTGAGGTGGTTGACGATCTCCTCGACCTCCTCGTCCGAACAGAACGGCCCGTGGACGCGGGTGATCTTGGAGCCGCCGGCCATGTAGAGCATGTCGCCCATGCCCAGTAGCTGCTCGGCGCCCATCTCGCCCAGGATGGTGCGCGAGTCGATCTTCGATGTGACGTGGAAAGAGATCCGCGTCGGGAAGTTGGCCTTCACCGTGCCGGTGATGACGTCGACCGACGGACGCTGGGTCGCCATGACCAGGTGGATGCCCGAGGCGCGGGCCATCTGGGCCAGGCGCTGGATGCAGGCCTCGATCTCCTTGCCGGCGACCATCATGAGGTCCGCCATCTCGTCCACGACGACGACGATGTAGGGCATCTTCTCGGGCACCGTCTCCTCGGTCTCGAAGATCGGCTCGCCGGTCTCGTCGTCGAAGCCGGTCTGGACGGTGCGGCTGAACATCTCGCCCTTGGCCAGGGTTTCGGCGACGCGGGCGTTGTAGCCGTCGATGTTGCGGACGCCCATCTTGGACATCTTGCGGTAACGCTCCTCCATCTCGCCCACGGTCCATTTGAGCGCCACGACGGCCTTCTTGGGGTCGGTGACGACGGGGGAGAGAAGGTGGGGGATGCCGTCGTAGACCGACAGTTCCAGCATCTTCGGGTCGATCATGATCAGGCGGCATTCCTCGGGGGTCAGCTTGTAGAGGAGACTGAGGATCATGGTGTTGATCGCCACCGACTTACCCGAACCCGTGGTGCCCGCGATCAGGAGGTGGGGCATCTTGGCCAGGTTGGCGACGACGGGGGACCCGCCGATATCCTTGCCCAGGGCGAGGGGCAGGGCCATGGAGCTGTCGCCGAAGTCGCGGGCCGCCAGGATTTCCCGCAGGACGACCTTTTCGCGCCGTTCGTTGGGGAGTTCGATGCCGATGACCGAGCGGCCTGGAATGGTCGAAACACGGGCCGACAGGGCGGACATGGAGCGGGCGATGTCATCGGCCAGGCCGATGACGCGGCTGGCCTTGAGGCCTGCGGCGGGTTCCAATTCGTACATGGTGACGACGGGGCCGGGGCGGACGCTGACGATCTCGCCCTGGACGCCGTAATCCTTCAGGACGACCTCCAGCATGCGGGCGTTTTCCCGCAAGGCTTCCTCGCTCAGGTGATGTCGTTCGACCGTGCTGGGATCGGCGAGCAGGGCCAGGGGCGGCTTCTCATAGTCGGTGACCTTGTCCTCGAAGGCCAGGCTGGGTTGGGCCTCGGCCTTGGCTTGGGTCGACGGCTTGATCGGCTTGGCCGGGCCTTGGACGACCTGACGTGGCTGGGGCGCGACCGGAGAGGCCGTCGTGGCAGCGGCCAACAAAGGCTCGGCCCGCTGGAAGACCGGGGCGGTGCTGGACGGCGTCGGCGCCGGTTCGGCGCGCTGGGTGGAAAAGGGGGGGTCTTCGCGCTGGGCCGTCAATGTCGGCTCGGCGCGCGGGGCATCGGTCTGCGCCTCGGGCGCGGCGCCGGGCATCAGAGCTTGGGCGATGTTTGCCCGCCGGACGCGGGTGCGTACGGCGCTGGAGATGCGGGCGCGCACGCGATCTTCGGCTGGAGAGTCGGGATCCAGGTCGGCGAGATGCGGCTCGACGCGGGGGCCGGGGGCCGGGTCCTTGCCGCGGTTGGTAAGGAAAGACAGAAGGCCATGGCGCGGCGTGTCGTCGGCAAGGGGCGCCTCCACCAGCTCCTCCTCCTCGGGGAGGTCCGTATCGGCCAGACGCTCGGCCCGGCGGGCGCGCAGATCGGCCAGCTTGGACGCCGAGGCGGCGGTACCCTTGGCGGTCGCTTTCACGGCCTGACCCGTTGCAAGCCGGAACAGGAGGGCCAGGCTGCCGACGCCCGCCAGGAAGAAGACGCCGAACTTGCGCAAATCGTCTCGGGTGAACCCCAGTACCCAGGCGCCCGAGAACAGGGAGGCGGCGGCGATGACCAAGGTCAGGAACTTCAGGCCGATGGCGGCGGAAATGGGCAGGATCGACAGCAATGCGCCCATCACCGTGTCGCCGAAGAGGCCGCCCAACCCGAAATCATGGGCCCATTCGGGCCCCGGGCGCAGGGACGCGGCATAGACCGACAGGACAAGAACCCAACCCGCAACGAACAGCGCGCGGGGAAGTGCCCGTTCCGACCCCAGATGCGCGGCGAAGCGGATGCCCCAGGCGACCAGACCTGCGGCCAGACCCCAGGCGCCGTAGCCCAGGACCAAGATCATCGGCGCGGCCAGCGAGGCGCCGGTCACGCCCAGCCAGTTGGTGGCGGGCGCATCGGTGGCGGCCAGCCAGCTCGGATCGGCGGGATTGTAGCTGACAAGCATGGCCGCGATGGCCAAGCCCAGCAGCGCCATGAGGACACCCAGCCCCTCGCGGCCCCGGCGGGCCAGGCTGATCTGCATGTTGGTGTCCAGAAGCGGGTCGCGCTGCCTGACCTGATACGCCATCCGGGGGCCTCCTTACCTGTAAAAGCGGTCGTTGAGGCGCGTCAGGCCCTCGACCGTCTGGTCGCGTGGGGCGACGAGCGCCACGCGGATATGATTGGTGCCGGGGTTTCCGGCTTCTGTATCGCGGGCGAGATAGGCGCCGGGCAGCACCTTCACGCCGATCTCGGTCCAAGCCGCTAGGGTCGTTTGCTCGCCATCCAGACCGTCGGGCGTCGGCAGCCAGAGGAAGAAGCCTGCATCCGGCGTCAGGTCCGCACCAAAGAGCTGACGGGCGACGTCGAACTTCTCGCCGTAGAGCCTTCGGTTCTCTTCCACATGGGCTTCGTCGTCCCAGGCGGCCGCGGCGGCCATCTGAAGCGGCAAGGGGAGCGGAGAGCCGGCATAGGCTCGCAATTGCTTCATGCGGGCGATGTTGCCTGGACCTGAGACCGCGAAGCCGGAGCGGAGACCCGCCAAGTTCGACCGCTTTGAGAGCGAGTGGAAGGCCACGACACGGTCCGGGTCGGAGCCAGTCGACTTCACCGCTTCCAGGATGCCGGTCGGCGCCGTATCGCGGTAGATCTCGGCATAGCATTCGTCGGCCAGGACCTTGAAGTCGTGCGTCTCGGCCAGGACCAGGAGGTCGGACCAATAGGCGAGATCGGCGGTCGCGCCCTGCGGGTTGGCGGGCGAGCACATGTAGACCAGCGCCGTTCGGTCCAGGAGCGCCGGGTCGAGCGCGGCGAAGTCGGGAAGATGGCCGCTCTTGGGCGTGGCGTTCACGTAGACCGGTTCAGCCCCGACCGACAGGGAGGCGACGGCATAGACCTGATAGAACGGGTTCGGTGTCAGGATCACGGGGCGCCGGCCGTTCTTCCGCTCGGGGCAGAGCGCCATTGCCGTGTTGTAAAGACCTTCGCGGGTGCCGTTCAGCACCATCAGGTTGGCCTGCGGATCGGCCTTGAACTCGTAGCGCCGCTTCAGCCAGTTGGCGCAGGCCGCAAGCAGTTCGGGCGCGCCCTCGTTTGGCGGATAGCCCCTAAAGCCGGCGGCATGCCGCGCAATCACCTCGGCCACGAAGGCGGGCGGGTCGTGGCGCGGGTCGCCGATCGTCATCTCGATCGGATCGGCCCCCGGTTGCAGGTCGCCAAGCAACGTCCGCAGGCGCGGAAACGCGTATTCGGGCAGTTCGGAGAACCGCTGCGGTGAATTCATTGCCTGTGCCTCGATCGACGGATGCTCTGCCGGCCCCGTTCCCGGAGACGATAGCCCCACAGGTGGGGGCGGATCAACGGAAAGGCGAGGCCGATGAAGGGTGTGTGGCTTTCGGGTCAGGGCGCAGGGGGGACACCAGGCGCAGCGCGGTGCCCAAGCGCCACCGGGTCCCCGACCGGTCGCGGGCGCTCAGGCCAAGGCCTCTTCCATTGCCGCGCCCAATCGCAGCAGACGCTCTTCCTGCATCGGCGCCGCCAGCGCCATGATTCCGCAGGACGGCACGCCCGTGGGCAGGCTCAGGCCGCAGAGGCCCAGGACGTTACCGACACGGGTGTTGCGCAGCGCTAGGAGGTTTTCCTCGACATAGTAGTCGTCGTCTTCGGCAAGCCTCTTGGCATCCGGCGGTAGGATGGCCGACGTCGGCAGCAGCACTGCGTCATAGCCCGCCGTCGCCGCCAGATATTCGGCACGGGCCGCCTCCATCTTACGATGCGCGGCCAGCACGTCGGCCGCCTCCATGTCGCGGCCGGTACGGAAGCGGTCCAGGATACGGTCGTACATCAGGTGGGGGGCGGCCTCGATTGTCTCGCGCCAGGTTGCATAGGCCTCGGGCGAGAACAGGAATGGCGTCAGCGCCATGGCGTCATTGGCGGCCTTGCTTTCGGTCCGGTCGATGATGGCACCGGCATCCCCGAAACGCTCCACCGCATGGGTCAGCGCGGCGCGGGGGGCGTCGCGGCTGGACTCTGTGTAGTCGGCCAGGACCAAAAAGCGGCGGCCTTCCAAGGTCGCGCCGGTCAGGTCGGCGGGCTTCCCCCCCTCCAGCAGGGCCAAAGCCAGCGCGCAATCTTCTACATTGCGGGCCAGGGGGCCGATCGTGTCCATGCTGGACACCAGGGGCACCGTCCCGTCGAGCGTCAGGCGGCCATGGGTGGTCTTGAGGCCGGTCAGGTCGTTCCAGGCCGAAGGATTGCGGACCGAGCCGCCCGTATCGGAGCCGATGGAGAGCGCGGCCAAGCCAAACGCAACCGAGGCGGCGGACCCGGAGGAGGAGCCGCCGGGCACTTTGGCGGGGTCGTGGATATTGGGCGGGGTTGCGGTTGAGGGGTTCGCCCCAAGGCCGGAGAAGGCCAGTTCCGACATGTGCACCTTGCCGAGGCAGACCGCGCCGCCATGGGTGGCGGCTGCCAGAACGGCGGCATCCGTCCGGGGCACGCGGCCCTCCAAAAGCTTCGAGCCCGCCTCGGTCGCCACGCCCGCGCTGTCGAACAGGTCCTTCCAAGAGATCGGGACGCCATCCAAGGGCCCCCGGCGCGTGCCGGTCCTGGCTCGGTTGGATGCGGCTTCCGCTTCGGCCCGGGCCCGGTCGGGGATCGTGCGGGCATAGATCAGGGGCGCGACGTCGCTGGCCTCGATGGCGGCGAGATAGGTCTCCGTCAGATCGCGGGGGTCGATGTCGCCCGCCGCGACGCCGCGACCCAGTTCGCCGGCCGTCTTCCAGAGCCAGTCTTGCATGGCACACTCCCGTCAAATCGTCGCGGGTCACGGTAGGGGGGGCGGGTCCGTTGGACAATGGCCGTTCCGCCGCGCATATCCGGGCCATGGATTTCGATGCGATCATCGTGGGTGGCGGTCTGTCCGGACCGCTTTGTGCCCTGGCTCTGGCCGATGCGGGATTGACCAGCGTCGTCGTCGATGCCCGGCCCCGTGCCGAGTTCGACGCGGCCGGGTTCGACGGCCGCAGTTATTCGCTGGCCCTGGGCTCTATCCGGGTGCTCCGGGCCTTAGGGCTTTGGGAGGGGCTCGAGGCGCAGCCGATCAGTGGCATCCGCGCGTCTGATGGTCGACCGGGCGAAGGCGCGTCACCGCTGCATCTGGCCTTCGATGCCGCCGAGATCGGCGAGCCCTACATGGGCCAGATGGTCGAGGACCGCCACTTGCGGGCCCGTTTGCTCGCGGCCTGCGATGCCAGCGACCGCATCGAGATGCGGTTCGACGTTTCGGTGACTGGGCAGGTCGAGGAGGGCACGTCAGTGACCGTCGAGACGTCCGCCGGTCCGCTTGCGGGTCGGCTGCTGCTGGGCTGCGACGGTCGCGGATCCGGCGTCGCCGAACGGGCGGGCATCGTCCGGACGTTCAAAGACTATGGGCAGACATCGCTGGTTTGCGCGGTCGAGCATGAGCGGTCCCATCACGGCGTGGCGCATCAATTCTTTATGCCAGCCGGGCCGCTGGCGATCCTACCGCTCCGGGGGAACCGGTCGAGCATCGTCTGGACCGAAGCAACAGAGGCGGCGGCAACGCTGAACGCCCTTCCTGACGCGGCGTATCTAGAGGTGCTACGCCCCCGGTTCGGTAGCTTCCTGGGTGACCTGACCCTGGTCGGCGACCGTTGGACCTATCCGCTGACCCTCACGCTGGCGGCGTCCTACGTGGCGGAGCGACTGGCACTGGTCGGGGATGCGGCCCATGGGATCCATCCGATCGCGGGCCAGGGGCTGAATCTTGGGGTCAAGGACGTGGCCGCCCTGGCGGATGTCCTTGGCGCCGCCCGGCGGCGGGGGGAGGATATCGGCCGGTTGGACGTCTTGGAGCGGTATCAGCGTTGGCGGCGGTTCGATTCCGCTGCAATGGGGATGTTCACGGATGCAGTGAACCGTCTGTTTTCAAACGACGACCCGCTTTTGCGGCTGGGGCGCGATCTTGGCATGGGCGCGATCTCGGCGCTGCCATCCGTGCGCCGGCGGTTCATTCGGGAAGCCGCGGGGATTTCGGGCGATCTGCCAGCGCTGATGCGGGACGGCGCGAAGCCTTGACGTAAGACTTCGCCGTGGATCCATGACGTAAGCGTCCGCGCCTTGGTCAATCGACCTTTCGGGCTTCATCCACCAGCATGATCGGGATCCCGCCGCGGATCGGGTAGGCAAGGCCGGCGGACCTGGAAATCAATTCCTGCTTTTCGGCATCCCAAGTGAGGGGACCCTGGGTCTGGGGACAGACCAGAGCTTCCAGCATTCGGCGGTCGTGGTCATGCACGGTCTCGTCCGAGGTCATTGCATCCGATCCTCGTCCCCGCCGGCCAGGGCGAATTCCATCAGCGTCACCACCGTCTCGCGCCGCGTGGCGAGGGACGGGGCTTCCAGCAATGCCTGCTTCTCCTCGGGATCGAAGGGGCAGAGCATCGAGAGGGAGTTGATGAGCAACTCCTCCTCCGCGTCCTTCAGGCTGTCCCAGTCGGTCGACAGTTCCTGCGCTTCGAAGTAGCGGCGCAGCAAGTCCAGGAAGGCGGGGCGGTCGAACGCCTTGTCCCGTTCGGTCCGGCCCAGATCCCGGTCGAAGCCATCCCATTTGATGTCGGCTTGCAAATAGGGGTGAAAGCCGCTGGTTTCCTTGATGATGCGATAACGGCTGACGCCGGTCAGGGTGATCATGTAGCGGCGATCTTCGGTCTCGCTCAGTTGGGTGATCCGGCCCGCGCAGCCGATGGTCTGCAACTCGCGACCGTCGCCGGATTTCTGGGCACGGGGCTGGACCATGCCGATCAGGCGATGCTCGGTCTTAAGCGCGTCGTCGATCATCTGAAGATAGCGCGGCTCGAAGATGTGGAGCGGAAGCCGGGAGCGGGGCAGCAACAGCGCCCCCGGCAAAGGGAATACGGCGATGGTCGCGGGCATGGTGCTGAGGCGGTACATGTAAACCCACCTAGGCCGATGATCCGTCAGGCAAAGATCATCGACGAGAGTTTCCGGCGACCCGAGAGCGCGATGGGATCCTTGGCGCCCAACGCGTCGAAGATCGTGAAGAGCTGAGTCCGGGCCGCGCCATCGTTCCAATCGCGGTCGCGGCGGAAGAGCTCCAGCAGCTCGTCCACGGCCGCCTGAGTGTCGCCCTGGGCCTGGAGCGCGGCGGACAGGTCGAACCGGGCCTGATGATCGTCCGGGTTCGCATCGACGGCGGTGCGCAATTCGGCCGCAGGACCAGCCGAGGCCGCCTGGCGCGCCAGGGCGAGCTGGGCGCGGGCGGCGTCGACTTCGGCGGCGTCGGCAATGGCGTCGGGCGCGTTGGTCAACAGCGTCTCGGCCTGATCCAACTCCTCCAGGGCCACATGGGCGCGGATCAGGCCGCCATAGGCGGCCGGGTTCTCGGGGTCTTCGCCAAGGATCGCGGCGAAGGTCTGGGCGGCATCCACCGCGGCGCCTTCGGCCAACATCTCTTCGGCGGCGGCAATGGCCTCGCCCAGGCCGCCATCCTCGGTGTTCAGCGCGGCGACGCGGTCGACGAAGGCCTGAACTTCGCCCTGGCTGACGGCCCCTTGAAAGCCGTCAACGGGTTGGCCCTGGTGGAAGGCATAGACGGTGGGGATCGACTGGATGCGCAGCTGGGCGGCGATCTGTTGGGCCTGGTCCACATCGACCTTTGCCATCTTCACCTTGCCTTTGGCGGCGGTAACGGCCGCTTCGAGCTGGGGGCCCAGGGTCTTGCAGGGGCCGCACCAGGGCGCCCAGAAATCTACGATGACGGGAATGGTCTGGCTGGCCTCGACCACGTCTTGCATGAACGTCGCCTCGGTAACGTCCTTGATCAGGTCAGCGTCCGGGGCGGGGGCTTGGCCGAATTCGAGCATGAGTCGTGTTCCGATGTCTGGCGTGTTGGCGTCGATCTAAGGATCGGCGCGGTTGGCGGCAAGGCGGCTGTCACTCGGGCCTGACGGGTTGGCAAGGTGACCGTGAGCGACAGTTGGGTCAAGCCCTACAGATCGAAGGACGCGAAGACGGGCGCATGATCCGACGGCTTGTCCCAGCCGCGCACGTGGCGCAGGACGCGGCTGGAATGGGCCGCATTGGCGATGTCGGGGGTGGCCCAGACATGGTCCAGGCGCCGGCCCTTGTCGGAGGCGTCCCAATTCGGCGAGCGGTAGGACCACCAGGAATAGAGAGGGCCCTCTGGGATGTCCTTGCGGGTGATGTCGATCCAGGCGCCGGCCTCTTGGGTTTGGGCCAGGTGCTCGACCTCGATCGGGGTGTGGCTGACGACCTTCAGAAGCTGCTTGTGGGACCAGACGTCGTCTTCGCGGGGGGCGATGTTCAGGTCGCCAACCAGGATGGATTTCCGAGGTTTGTCAACGTGGAAGGCATCGCGCATGGAAGTGAGGTAGTCCAGTTTCTGGCCGAATTTGACGTTCGCTTCGCGGTCCGGCACGTCGCCGCCGGCGGGGACGTAGAAGTTGTGGATCGTGACGCCGCTTTCCAGGCGACCGGCGATATGGCGCGCATGGTCGAGGCCGGCGTGATCGACGGACCCAGCCTCCTCCATCGGCAATTTCGAGAGGATGGCGACGCCGTTATAGCCCTTCTGGCCGCGGGCGACGCGGTGGATATAGCCCAACGACTCGAACGCTTCGGTGGGAATTTTCTCGACCGGCGATTTGCATTCCTGGAGGCAGAGGATGTCTGGCGATTCCTCCTCCATCAGGCGGGTGACCAGGGCCTCGCGGAGGCGGACAGAGTTGATGTTCCAGGTGGCGAGGGTGAAGGGCATGGGCGGTCCGATCTTGGGGGGTGGCTTCGCGGCACCCGCTGTACACCCCCCGTACATACGCGCGTTCGCACGCTTTTGGTAACCGTTCGTTCAATGTTCGAGGGTTGACGGGGCTCTGCCCCCGCCTTCGGCCCCCCGGGATATTTTTGAAAGGAAGATAAGGGGGCGCATTAAGGTTAATGTGAGGTTATTGGGCGCGGTTGGTGGGTGGTTTCTGAGCACGCAGGCTGCGGGTGTCGAAACAAGTCAGGGGCGATCGAGAGGCAGGCGGCGGGCGGTGGCGGCGAGGAGGGCGAGGGCCGCTACGCCGCCGATCGCATAGAGGCCCAGGATCATGCTCAGGTCGTCGGCCGGCATGGAGCTGATTTCGGCCGTGTTGCCGGCTGCCAGCCAGAGCGTGGCGGCGAAGAGGACGCGGCCGCCGAGGCTTTGCAGCGACAGGTAGGTGGCCCGGCTGCCATCCGACAGTAGCGGCTGGATCCGGGCCAGCAGGAACGGGCGCGCCAGCGCGTCCGGGATCATGCGGCTGAGGAGCAGGAGGATCGCGAACGGTCCCGCCGCCAGGGCGAGGGCGCCGGGGAGGGCGACCTGGAGGGCGAAGGCCAGGAGGAGGATCGCGGTCAGGCCGAAACGGGCGCGCAGGCCAGGCGCCATCAGCGAGACCAGCAGCGAGACGGCCATCATCGCGGCGGTGACGGCGCCGGCGATGGCGGGGGTCTCGGACGCGAACGGCGTGCCGGCCAGAGCGCGTTCGATGAAGGGCTGGCCGAAGACGAAGGGGACGTGGCTGAAGGCGTACATGAGGACGGCCAGGGCGAAGAGCCAGGTCAGGACCGGCGTGGTCAGCGCGATCTTGAGTGTGGCCAGGCGGTCGGCGGTGGGGATGGCCCTCTGGGGCGGGTCGCGGAAGGCGAGGGTCACGGCGAAGAGGCCGAGATAGGCGATGGTCGTGGCGATGTAGGGCCAGGAGAGACCGGCGCGCGCCAGGAGGCCGCCGGTGACGGCCGAGACCATCAGGGCCGAGAAGGAGGCGCGCCAGCCGACGAGTTCCTGGCGTTCGATCTCGGCCGAGCGGTCGGCGGCGGCGAGGGATTCGTAGAGCAGGGATGAATCGGTGCCCGACGCGAAGGCCGCGTGGACGCCCAGCAGCAATTGGGCGAAGGCGAACCACCAGAAACCGCCACCCATGGCTTGCATGGCTGCCGTCACGGTGGCGGCGGCCGCGGCGATGATCAGGGTCCGGCGGCGGCCCCATTGGTCCGACAGCCAGCCCGACGGGACTTCGAGCACCGTCGTGGCGATGTCGTAGAGCGCGTACATCAGGATGGCGTCTGCCACCGAGAGTTCGGCCTGGAGATAGAGGAACCAAGCCGCTTGCCAGAAGATCAGACTGCTGAGGAACTTGTAGACCGGATAGAGGGCGATGTTGCGTGTCAAGGGGGCGGTGTTCCCGAGCGAGAGGGTTGGCTGGACCCGACGGCGAAACGCGCGGGCGGTGGCTGGGGCCGGTTGATCTGTCGGGCGGGAGTCACGATCTGGTTTCGACGCGGGCAACCTCTCTATGGGCCAGCGATGGGCCATCGGGAAAGGGATTTCCGGCCGCCCCTGGCTTGGCCGGGCGGGACGACGGCGATAGGCTGCGCGGTATTGCTTTGGCATTTGAACGTCAGTCATTTTGAGGTGTTCGACCGATGATGCGTTTCCTTCGCCCGTCCCTTCTTTGCCTTCCCCTGTCCTGGGCCGCCCTGTTGGCCACGCCCGCGGCCGCGGCGGAAGGATGGTCCTTCGACGAATCCGCGCGCGGCGTCGGGGCGACGGTCTGCCCGGTTCTGGACGACCGGACCGGGAATTACCGCTGCTTCGCCCTGATCTGCGAGGTTCGGGGCGGACCGGCGGATCTGATGGTGGAGTTCGCGGGCGGCGAATTGCCGGGCGGACCCTATGGGCTGGAGGTCCATGTGGATGGCGACCTGGCGGGGCGCCTGGACCTGACCGAGACGGTCACCGACGGAACGACACGTCTGCACACCCCTTATGATCCGAAGCGCCATGACGGCCTGCTGGACCGCCTGCGGGCGGGAAACCAGGCGATCCTGAAGCTGACTCATGCGGGACAGGCGATCTTCGACGGCGTGTCGCTGCGCGGGTCGAGCCGGGCGCTGGGCCTCGCGACCGAGGCCTGTGGGACGGATGCGCCGGTTCCGGCGGCAGGCGGCGGCACGGGTTTGAGCGCCGAGGAGGTGCGCGCGGAGATCCTGGGGCATCGGCTATATTGGGGCGACGACCTGAATGGGGTCGGTACGGTCTATCTGCCGGGCGGCCGGTTCGAGGGCATGATGGTGACCGACGGACGCGGGCGATCCAATAACGGAACCTATGAGATCATGGCGGATGGCCGGGTCTGCTGGCAGACGCTGGTGTCGGGCTGCTTCCGCTTCTACCGGCAGGATGGCGAGATCCGGGTCCGCCGGGACGACGGCCAGAGCGAGGCGGAGCTTGGGGTGGTCCGGATCACGCCGCTCTGACCGGGTCAGAGCCGTTCGGCCAGGAATTTGCGGAACGGAAGCAGGCGTTCGACCGTGTCGGTGAGCGCGGATACCAGGCCGTCGCCGCGGTCACGCCAGCCGTCGGGAAGCGTGGTGCCGAGCGTCAGCGCCTTGCGTTTCAGCAGGTCGGCGTGGGGATGGTCCTGGTCGTAGGGTTTGGGCACCCGTTTCAGGGGCTCGGGGCCGAAATCCGACAGCGTGGCGCCCGTTTCCTCGATGATCTCGGTCAGGCGGTCGCCCCAGGCATCGACCATGGCGCGGTAGCGGGTCAGGCCATCCTTGTCGAAACCGGGATGGCCGCAGCCGACGAAGGTGCGGCCGGGCTCGACGCCGAAATAGACGTGGGGGCTTGGGTCTTCGGGATCGGTGGGGGACCAGAGCATGGCGAGCATGGTCTTATAGGGCGACTTGTCCTTGGAGAAACGGACGTCTCGATTGATGCGGAAGAGCTTGGGTTTGTGGGGCGTGCCGGTGAGGCGGCTGATCTCCTCGGCCATGATCTCGGACAGGAGCTTGGCCGGGGCTTCGATATCGGCCTTCCATTGGGCTTTGCGGGGCTCGAACCAGTCTTTGGAATTGTTCTTGGCCAGTTGGCCGTAGAATGTCTGGGTGCGGTCCAGGAATTCGGTGAAGCCGTCGGACATGGGGATCCTCATCTCGTTTCGATAAGAGGATAGGGCCCTTGGGTGCGATGTCGCGGCCCGACGTGGTCGGAGGGAGAGGACGGCGCGGGGACGGAAGGTCGGCCACGGCGTGCAGCAGGCCCATCCAGCGTCGTCGTCCGGGCAGCAGGACATCCGCCCGGACGACGTGTCCCAATGGGCCACCATGGCGAAGCTGGCTATGGCGCGGCGAAGGCCAGGGTGCCCTCCGACTTCGCGATCCGTTCCTGGAAGAGCGTCGTGGTTTCGTAGTCGGTCGACATGACGGTGCTGACGGCGATCACGGCGGCCACGGCCTCGTCCCGGCCCAGCACCACGCGGACATAGCCGTTGTGAAGGCCGTCGGTCCAATGCAGTTCGGGCATGTGGTCGGTATAGATGGCGTCCAGGCGGCGGCCGACCTGCGGATCCAGGCCTGTGTCGACATATTCGCTGGGCGACGAGATGCCGGCGGTGCCGAGTTCGACACCCATGCGGCGGTTATTGTCATCCACCAATTCGGCGGCGAAGAATTGATGCGTGTCGCCGGTCAGGACCATCAGATCCCGGGCGCCCGCCGCGGCGGCCATGTCGTAGAAGGCTTGGCGGGCCTGGGGATAGCCGTCCCAGGTGTCGGTGTACCAGGGCCAGTTCCAGCGGCCGTGATCGGCCAGGTATTTCAACCCGTCCGACAGGTCTTCGCGGCTGACGCCATGGGCCGTGACGTCGGGGATGTTGAAGCGCTCGATGGGGCTGGCGGAGCCGATCAGGCGCCAGGGTTCGCCCGCCGCGACGGAGGTTTCCAACGCGGCGCGGGCATCGGCGACCATCTCGGGGGCGAGCATCTGGCGGTTGGGCGCCACGATCAATTCCTGCCAGGCGGCGTCGCGGTCGGCCTGGGTCTGGATCGTGGACCAATCGGGATAAGCGGGTTCGCGGTCGCGGCCCGTATGGCGGGTTTCCAGGATGACGAAGGTGGCCAGGTCGCCGAAGCGATAGGTGCGCCAATAGCGCTGCCGGGGGGTGGGTTCGCGGATGGGCATCCATTCGAAATAGGCTTGCAGGGCCGCGTCGCGGCGGGTCTGCCAATCGCCCTCCGCCTCGGGTTGATGGTTCTGGGCGCCGCCGGTCCAAGGATTGTTGGTGACCTCGTGATCGTCCCAGCAGGCGACGAACGGGTGGGCCGCGTGCATGGCCTGGGCGCCTGGGTCGGATTTGTACTGGGCGTGGCGCTGACGGTAATCGGCGAGGGTGACGATTTCCCTGTCCGGCAGGCTTTCGCGGCCCAGGGACCGGGCCACCTCGCCGCCCCAGCCGTCGGTCGAGTATTCATAGATGTAGTCGCCGGTATGGAAGACGATATCGACCTGCGGGTCGCGGGCGATGGCGTCATAGGCGTTGAACAGGCCCAGCGGGTAATTGGTGCAGGACGCCACCGCGATGCCGAGGCTGTCCAGTGGACCTCGGGGCAGAGTGCGCGTGCGGCCGATGGGCGAGGTCTGGCCGTCGATCGTGAAACGGTAATGATAGGTCGCGCCGGGTGTCAGGCCGTCGGCGACGACCTTCACGGTGAAGTCGCGGTCGGCAGATGTGGTCGCCGCGCCCTGGGCCACGATGGTCGCGAAATCTGGGTCTGACGCCACGTCCCAGCGAAGGGTGGGCGCGGGTGCCTCGGTCGTCAGGCGGGTCCAGAGAACGATGCTGGTCGGGTCAGGATCGCCGCTGGCGACACCGTGGCGGAAGGGGCCGTCGGGCACCTGTCCGAAGGCGGGCCGGGCCGCCGGCGCGACCGCAGCGCCCGCGGCCAGCAGCTTGAGAGTGTCGCGTCGGTTGAACGGTGCCATCGGGAGGTCCTTCCGCAAAGTGGGGTCGGCCAGTCCTCCGTCGGGGACCGACCGTGGGTCGGGACACCGTTCGCCTAGTGCTTGACGGCCACATGACGAGGGGATGGAGGCCGGATGACAGCCCTGACTGACGCCGGAACATGGGCCGATCTCCGCCGGTTCACCGGCGGCCGGTCGCCCGTTTCGCCAGTGTCATCGTTCCGTCGTTTGGCGGACATCCGACCGTCATCCGACTCGACCAGCGTAGGACGGCCCGTGGCATCGGGCGCCCATTGCAACATGACAGGGAAGACACCGATGATTGTATCGACAATCCGGGGTCGCGCGGCATTGCTCGCGGCGACCTCTCTGATCATGGCCGGACCGGCCCTGGCCAATTTCGACTATATCGCCCAGATCGACGTCCAAGGCTCCGCCGACGGGGCGGAGACCGTGGCGGGCACGGTGTTCCAGGACCTGAGCCGCGACGGCACGCATCAGGACGACGAGCCTGGGATCGCTGGTGTGATGGTGTCGAATGGGCGCGATGTGGTCGTGACCGGGGCGGATGGGTCCTACGAACTGCCGGTCTATGACAACATGACGGTGATGGTGGTGGAACCGGCGGCCTATGACGTGCCAACGGACGAGAACGGCATCCCGCAATACTTTTATCACCACCTGCCCGACGGCACGCCGGAGGAGCTGCGCTATGGCGGGCTGGAACCCACTGGGCCGCTGCCTGCCGAGATCAACTTCCCGATGATCCGCACCGGCGCGACCGAGGAATTTTCCTGCGTGATGATGGGCGACACGCAGACCTATTCCGGCCGCGAGATGCAGTATCTGCGCGACTCCACGCTGAATTCGATCCTGGGCGAGGACCTGTCGAACGCCGAATGCATGGTCATGCTGGGCGACGTGATGGGCGACGACCTGAACCTGTTGCCGCGCTTCAAGTCCATGTTCTCGGTCGTGGGGTTGCCGCAATATTACATCCACGGCAATCACGACTACGATTTCGACGCCACCACGGACGAGCATTCAGCCGATAGCTGGCGCCAGATCTATGGGCCCAATTACTTCGCGCACGAGATCGGGAACGTGACGTTCATCGCGCTGGATAACGTGATCTATCCCTGCGGGCCGGACGATGATGGGCCGGGTGGTCGCGATGCCTGTGTCGACCCCGAGCAGATCACCTATAACGGCCGGGTCAACGACCGGCAGATGCAATGGCTGGCCGGCATCCTGGAGAACACGCCGGAAGACCGGCTGATCGTGATGAGCCATCACATCCCGTTTGTGTCCTTCATCGACTCGAACACGGGCCGTCATCAGACCGACAACCTGGCCGAGATTCACGAGATGCTGGCCGGGCGTCCGGCCGTCAGCTTCTCGGGCCATACCCACACCTTTGAATATCTGGCCGCGGGCGAATGGTTCGAGGGCTGGGAGGAGCAGGTGAACGTCACCCGCCTGCCCTTCGATCACATCGTCGGCGGGGCGCCGTCGGGCAATTGGTTCCAGGGCGATCTGGGCTTCGACGGCACGCCATTGGCCTTCGCGCGGGGCGGGACGCCGCCGGGCTACATGATGGTGCATTTCGACGGGTCGGACTTCACCGTCGATTACCGTGCAGCGGGCCAGCCGGCGGATCGACAGATGGTGCTCAGCTTCAACACGCCCCAGTTCCGCGATTGGTTCGACACGATGTGGACCTGGCAGGATGAGCAGGGTCGCGGCGCCGACGCGGTGCCGCCTTTGTCGCTGAACGACCTGGCGGATGTGCGGTTGTTCACGCCCGAGGATGTGGACAACCAAGTCTGGTTGACCGCCAATGTCTGGATCGGCGACCGCGACACCGAGGTCTTCGCCCGGATCAACGGCGGCGAGGCGATCCCGATGGAGCGCACGCAGCCGGGCAATGGCGAGGACATCCTGTTCGGCGCCGACTACGCGGATCCGTTCGCGGTTCAGCGGCAGATGCAGATCGGGCGCTACGCCTGGCAGTCGCAATCGGACAACAGCCGCGCCCAGGGCTTCGAGATCTGGCAGGGCCGGGCCTTCGGCCCGGTGCCGCCCCAGGGGATGAGCTCAGGTCATGTGGCCGACAGCTCGACCCATCTGTGGCGGGTGGCGATGCCCGAGGGGCTGCCGTTCGGGGCACATGTGGTCGAGGTGACGGCGGTGATGGAGGACGGGCGTGAGTTCCGGGAGCACATCACCTTCGAGATGCGCGAGGAGCGGCCGTCGCTGCTGTGGGACAACTCGCTTTGGGAAGAGACGTCGAACTGACGGGATCTTTCCGTGGGTCATTGGGGGCGGCGCGATGCGTCGCCCCTTTTTCGATGTGTCTGATGTTTGGTGCGTCGTGTGACGACGGGAGAAGGTGCGGCTCTGGGTTTTGAGTCTGAAGGAACCGCACCCGTCCGAGGTCTGCTTCGAGCCCTTCTCGCGCATGACGCCTAAGCGACGAAAATCAATCTCAGCACATGGTCCAAAGGCCGGGATACTCAGTTATCGCCCCAAAACCGTCCGTAACGAGCGTTGCACGGTACTCGTGCTGCGGAGACACATACGCAAATGTCTGCGGGCCGGTTCGATGATAGCTTTGGGGTAATCGCTTTATCGTCCAATCTTCTGTGTCAAGCCATACCGCCACGCAGTCCGCGCCGAAGCCTTCGGATAGATTCATCCTCTTTATCGCATTGGTGTTGCTGGCAGGTGTGAAACCGAGATCGATGTCATCTAAATCCCTCAAAGAAGGGTCAGTCTCGCCGTTTATGCGCCAATCACCTGCTCCTTCATGTTGCAGGCTTAGATCGAGAGAATTTTCTCCGATCCACCCCGAAACGGATGCGCGGCGGCTCCGCCACGCCCCGTCGCAGAACAAATGATACGTCAGACAGGCAGCAGCTCCATTTTGCTCAAACACGGCGGTGCCCTCGATTGTCCACCCCCGAGCCGTCGCCGCAATGCGACAAGCATCATGCCCCTGTTGATCTAGGCGGCGCCATAAGACGGTATGCATGGAACTCCCCGTTTTCTCGCATCATACCAACGGACGCGGCGAACGGCAGCTCCGTCCCGCAAAACAGCCATAAACTGCCGCTCCAAAACGCACCCGCTCACCGCCCCCGCGCCACGGACGCCAAGACAAACCGGATCATCTCCGGCATATCGTCCGGGCCCACGCCCGATACGCGCTGTTCGATCCCCAGAAGCACAATCCCATGGATTGCGGAGAACAATGCGCGGGTGCGTAGGCGGATTTCCTCGGGGGGGAGGTCGGGGAAGATATCGGTCAGGGGCGCGTCGATGATCTCGTAGAGCCCGTCCAGCGTCCGGATATACCAATCGGGCGCGTCGGGGCTCTGCATGGTCAGTTGCGTGTCGAACAGCGCCCGCCAGAGGCGGGGGTTCCGGGTCGCGAAATCCAGATAGGCATCGGCCATCGTGATCAGCCGCGCG
>JBCCCB010000004.1:0-38594 GCA_039033775.1 Pseudomonadota bacterium
CCGAGCGCACCATCCCGCGCGCCATCGTGGCGGTGTTGGCGGTCTCGCTGGTGGTCTACGGCGCGGTGGTGGCCGCGGCCCTGGCGGCGGTCGGCCCGCAAGCCTTCGCGGCGTCGACCACGGGGAGCGCGGCGCCATTGGCGGCCCTGGAAGACTTCGCATTGGATCTGGTCATCGGAGAGGGCCCGGCGGCCCGAACGGTGCGGATCGACTTGCAGCCCTTCACCCTGGTCGGCGCGACCACGCGGCTCGGTCTGTTGACCACGCCCCTGCGCGACCGGTTCGGGATCCCGACGCGCCTGCAATTCTACACCGTCGATGAACTGCATCAGATCGTGACACGGGGCGCCCGCCTGCTGGGCGCGCCCGCATCGGACGATGGCGCCCGCGAAATCGCGCGGCGTGCGAGGGGCACGCCCCGAATCGCGGGGCGGTTGCTGCGGCGGGTCGTGGACTTCGCCGTGGTCGAGGGCGACGGGACGATCACGCAGCAGGTCGCCGACGGGGCGCTGACCCGTCTGGGCGTGGATCATCTTGGCCTTGACGGAGCGGATCGGCGCTATCTAGCCCTGATAGCGGAGAATTACGGCGGAGGGCCGGTCGGCATCGAAACCATCGCCGCCGCCTTGTCGGAAAGCCGCGATGGGCTGGAAGAGGTGATCGAGCCGTTCCTTCTGCAACAAGGCCTGATCGCGCGCACGCCGCGCGGGCGGATGTTGGCGGCGAAGGGCTGGGCGCATCTGGGACTCGATGCGCCGCGCGACCAGGACGATCTGTTCCGGTAGTGTCGGAGCGCGGAACCGGCCCCTTTCGCTCCCCATGTACGGCCAGAGAAATGGGTGCATGGCGGCGGGACCGCATCAGATCAATTCGTTGCAGATCGATCGGGATTTTCACGGCGGTGTCAGAATAGGCCCGCCTCCTGTGAGGGCGGTGCAGCGGTTTCATTTATATGTGCAAAAATGAACCAAAATACGGAAATTATCACGATTCTGTTGGTTGAGTGTCAGGGCGTCGGCCGCCATTTTCCAGTCACCGGCCGAGGCCAACCACCTTCGGTCCCTAACCCGCCCCGACGCACAAACCCGGGGCACCGCACATGAAGGAAACCGCACATGAAAACGTTCATCACTACAGCCGCACTCGCCTTGTCTCTCCTGACCGTTCCCGCCGCTGCCCAGCAGGTCCGCGGCATTGAGGGCGCCACTGCCCACATCAACCAGACACAGGATGCCCCCAACGACCGCATCCTGGTTCCGCAATCCCGACTGGACGGCGTCAGCCGGTCTAGCCGGTCCGGCGATCTGAGCCCCGCCGCGCGGCGCGCCATCGAGATCAACGACGCATCCGCCGAAACCTCGACCGAGCGCCGCGTGCTGCGCAACGACAGGCTTGGCAGCCAGGGCTTCTCGACGCAGGCCAGCGGCAACCTGAGCCGGGCCGCTCGGATCGCGATCGCCATCAATAATGGCTCCGCCGAGTCCTCGACCGGTCGGATCGTGATCAACCGCTGACCGATCTTCCCCTGTCGCGCGCTTTCCCCCCACGCTCGGCAAGGCTGGCATCCCGCGGGGCTCTCTCCCATTGCCGCGGGATCCAACTAGCGCCCCTGACGCCCGTCCCGCGTCAGGGGCCTTTGTTCTGTAACCGGTCCGACCTTTCGCCTTCGCAGCATTGGTCATAGTCTCTGCCTGTTTTCCCGCTCGGAGCGTGCCATGGTCCCCCTCGACATCCTGTCCGATCCCATCTGTCCGTGGTGCCACATCGGCAAAACGCTGCTGTTCCGCGCTCTGGAGAAGCACCCGGAGCACCCGTTCCGCTTGCAATGGCATCCGTTTCAGCTGAACCCCGACATGCCGCGCGAAGGCATGGACAGACGCGCGTATCTTGAAGGGAAGTTCGGCGGCAAGGACGGGGCCGTGCGCGCGTACAAGCCCGTCTTGGAGGCGGCCGAGGCGGCGGGATTGAAGATCGACTTCGGCGCGATCCAGCGCACGCCCAACACTTTGGACGCCCACCGGCTGATTCACTGGGCCGGGCTGGAACAACGCCAAACCCATGTGGTGCAAGCCCTGTTCGAGGGCTATTTCGAGAAGGGCCTGGATATCGGCGACGTGCCCACGCTGATCCAGATCGGGGCGTCGACCGGCATGGAGGCCGAGATGCTGGACCGGCTCTTCGTCAGCGACGCCGATGTCGATGATATCCGAGCGCGCGATGCCCATGCGCGCGAGCGGGGCGTGACGGGCGTGCCGACCTTCGTGCTGGCCAATCAGCATGTTCTGCGGGGGGCCCAGCCGACCGAGCTTTGGGGCCAGGTCGTGGAGGATCTGGCGGCGCAGGTCGCCCAAGGCGCGCCGGAGTGACCGACGGGGCCGTCGATCCGTCCCGGATGTCGCAGCCCATCGCGCAGCCGACGCTGCGCCTGCCGGAATTCGTCGCCATGATCGCGATGTTGGTGGCGACGATCGCCTTCTCGATCGATTCCATGCTGCCCGCCGTGCCCGAGATCGGACGGGAGCTCTCGCTCGACAATCCGAACCTGGCTCAGCTGGTCATCGTCGCCTTCGTCTTCGGCATGGGGGTCGGCACCATGTTCGCCGGGCCCCTGTCGGATGCGCTGGGCCGCAAGCCCGTCATGCTGGGCGGTTCGGGGCTTTATTGCGCGGCGTCGGCCTGGGCCGCCTTCGCGCCCTCGATGGAGAGTCTGCTGCTGGCCCGGGTGGTCCAGGGCCTGGGCGCCAGCGGACCGCGCGTGGTGGGGCAGGCCATGATCCGCGACCTCTATATGGGGCGAAGCATGGCCAAGGTGTCGAGCTTCGTGATGATGACCTTCACACTGGTCCCCGCCGTGGCCCCGTTGATGGGAGCATTCATCATTGCGGGCTTCGGATGGCGCGCCATCTTTTGGGCTTTCGTGGTGTTTTCCGTTGCGTCTAACGCGTGGCTGGCGCTGCGCCAGCCCGAGACCCTGCCGCCCGACCGCCGGCGGCTGGTGCGGCTGACGCCGCTGCTGGCGGCGGCGCGCGAGGTGCTGTGGCATTCCAACGTTCGGCGGGCGATCATGGTGCAAACGCTGGTCTTCGGCATCCTCTTCGCCACGATTACCAGCGTACAACCCATCTACGACATTGTCTTCGATGCAGCAGACACGTTCCCCCTGTGGTTCGGGATCGTGGCGTTGATCGCGGGGTCGGCCAGCTTTCTGAATGCGAGACTGGTCGAACGGTTGGGCATGCTCTGGCTGCTCCGCCGGGCGCTGGCGGGCCATCTCGCCTTGTCGGCTGTCCTGGCCATGCTCTGGTGGACCGGCGCCATTCCCGCCGCTTTGGCCTTTCCGGCCTTCGTGGTCTGGCAGGTGGGCAGTTTCGCCCTGGCGGGACTGACCATCGGCAATCTGAATGCCATCGCCATGCAGCCGATGGGGCATATCGCCGGGATGGCGTCATCGGTGATCTCGTCGATCTCGACCGTCTTGGCGGTGGCCGTCGCGGCCCCGATCGGGTTGGCCTTCGACGGGACGCCCGTGCCGCTGATGGGCGGCATCGTCCTGGCCGCCGCCGTCGCCCTCTGGCTGGCGGCCGGTCTGCGGGAGGATTAGGCGCGGTCGCGAGCGACCGCGCGAGGCGCGCGCTTGACGGCCGGTCAGCCGCGCATCCGCGTCCCGTCCGGGTCGTGGAACGGTCCGAGCCTGGCTTCCGCCGCCACCCGTCGCCCGGCAACTTCGATAGCGAAATCGCCGCTGGCCAAGGCGTCTTCGCCAGCGACCTCCGCGGGGACATAGCCCAGGGCCACGGCGGAGCCAACCGTGTACCCGTAGCTGCCGGTCGTCACGTGCCCGACGACATCGGTGCCCATCAGGATCGGTTCGTTATGGTAAAGGATCGGCTCGGGCTCCCGCAGGGCCAGCCCGATCATCCGCCGGGGCGGGCCGCTCTCCTTCATGCGCAATACGGCATCGCGGCCGACGAAATCCGGCTTCTGAAGACGCACCGCGAAGCCGAGACCCGCCTCCAGCACATGATCCTCGCAGGTGATGTCGTGGCCCATATGGCGGAAGCCCTTCTCCAGCCGGCACGAATCCATGGCGTGCAATCCGCAGAGCGCCAGGCCCAGATCCGCGCCCGCCTCCAGGATCGTCTCGAAGACATGGGCGGCCATGTCGGTCGAGACATACAGCTCCCACCCGCATTCGCCCACATAGGACACCCGATGTGCCCGGGCCAGGCCCAGGCCGATTTCGACCTCGCGGGCCCGGCCGAAGGGATGGGCCTCGTTGGACCAGTCCTGGGGCGAGATGCGCGACAGCAGCGTGCGGGCCTTGGGGCCCATCAGGCACAGCACGGCCTCAGCTGCGGTCACGTCAACGATCACGGCGCGGGCATCGCCCAGATGACGTCGCAGCCAGGCCCTGTCCGCTTGCAGCGTGGCGGCGGGCGTGACCATCAGGAAGGCCGTTTCCGACAAGCGGGCAATGGTGACGTCGGCCTCGATCCCACCGCGGACGTTCAGCATCTGGGTATAGACGATGCGGCCCACGGCCACGTCGATCTTGTTGCCGCAGACCCGGTCCAGGAAGGCGGCGGCATCGGGTCCTTCGATGCGCAACTTGCCGAAGGACGACATATCATAAAGGCCGACGCCTTCGCGCAGGGCCTTGTGCTCGGCTTCCCAATTTCCGAACCAGGCGCGGCGGCCCCAGCCGTCGTCATAGGCCGCCTTCTGGTTGGGTTTGGCGAACCAGTTGGCCCGCTCCCACCCCGCGAATTCGCCGAAGACGGCGCCGCGTTCGACTAAGTGCTGATGCAGGGGCGAGCGGCGGATGCCCCGTGCCGTGGTCTTTTGGCGGAACGGGAAGTGATCGGCATAGAGCAGGCCCAGCGTCTCGCTCACCCGTTCCTTCAGATAGCGGCGGTTGCGCTGGAACGGCTGCACGCGGGCGATGTCCACGTCGCCCAGATCGAAGGGCTTGTCGCCATCCTCCATCCATTGGGCCAGCGCCATACCGGCGCCGCCGGCCGATTGGATGCCGATGGAATTGAAGCCGGCCGCGACCCAGACATTGTCCGCCTCGGTCGTCAGGCCTAGCAGATAGGCGTCGTCGGGCGTGAAGCTTTCGGGGCCGTTGAAGAAGGTATGGATCCCGGCTTCGGCCAGCAGGGGCATGCGCTCGACCGCTTGGGCCAGGATGGGCTCGAAATGGTCGAAATCCTCGGGCAGCTGGTCGAAGCAGAAGTCGTCCGCGATGCCGTCCATGCCCCAAGGCTTGGCCTTCGGCTCGAAGGCGCCCAACAGCAGCTTGCCGGCATCCTCCTTGTAATAGGCGCATTCATCCGGCACGCGCAGGACCGGCAGGCGGCCTAGATCGGGGATCGCCTCGGTGACGATGTAGAAGTGTTCGCAGGCATGGAGCGGGACTGTCGTGCCAGCCATCGCACCCACCTCGCGCGCCCACATGCCGGCGCAGTTGACCACGTGATCGGCCTCGATCCGATGGGCCTCGCTGCCATGGTTGCAGAGCACGGCCTTGGCGCGCAGGCCGTCCATCTCGATGCCCGTCACCTTCGCGCCTTCCTGGATCCGCGCGCCCCGCGCGCGGGCGCCGGCGGCCAGGGCAAGGGCGATATTGGCCGGGTCGCCCTGGCCGTCGCGGGGTAGCCAGACGCCCATGCGGACGTCGTCGGTGGTCAGATGGGGATAGCGGGCGGCCACATCGACGGGCGATAGCTCCTCCACCTCGACCCCGAAGGCCCGGGCCATGCCGGCTTGGCGCAGCAATTCCTCGCGCCGCGCCTCGGTCAGGGCCACCGTGATCGAGCCGGTTTGGCGCATGCCCGTCGCGAGACCGGTCTCGGCCTCCAGCTTGGCGTAGAGATCGGCGGAATACTTGGCGAGCCGGGTCATATTGTCCGACGCCCGTAGCTGCGCGATCAGACCGGCGGCGTGCCACGTTGTGCCGCAGGTCAGCTGCTTGCGCTCCAGCAGGACGACATCCGTCCAGCCGAGCTTCGTCAGGTGGTAGGCGACCGAACAGCCGATGACGCCGCCGCCGATGATGACCGCGCGGGCCTTGTCGGGCAGCGTCACGCCCGAACCCTTTCATGGGCGGCGTCATAGACCGATCCGTCGAGCACGACGCGGGCCGGGCGGACCTCGCCGAAGATCTCGATCCCCAAATCGTCCCCCGCATCCGCATCGACCACGGCCAGCGCGATGGACCGGCCCGTGCGGTGCCCCCACCCGCCCGAGGTCACGGCGCCGACGATATGGCCGTTCTTGCGCACCGGCGCGTTCAAAGGTGCATCCGCCGCGCCGGCCTCCACGTCCAGCATGGCGAAGCGGCGGCGCGGACCGGCCTCCCGCTCGGCCAGAAGCGCATCGCGGCCGCGGAAGCCGCCGGGCTTGTCCCAATGGATGAACCGGTCGAGCCCGGATTCCAGCAGCGTGTAATCGGTGGTCAGATCGCTCTTCCAGGCGCGGTAGCCCTTTTCGAGACGCATCGAGTCGAGCGCCCACATCCCGAACGGAACGGCCCCCGCCCCCAGGATCGCCTGGTAGAGCGCGGGCTGATCCTCGGACGCGCAATGCACCTCCCACCCCAGTTCGCCGGCGAAAGACACCCGCGCCAGGACGCAGTCGCGGCCCAGCAGCTTGGCCGGCTGATGCGACAGCCAAGGCAGCAAGAGATCCGCCTGGATCTGCAACCCAGACAGCAGATCGCGCGCCTTCGGCCCGGTTACCAGCATCGTAGTCACCGCGTCGGATTGGTCTTGCAGGTCCAGCCCCTTGGTCAAGTCGCGGGCCAGCCACTCGTAATCGTGCCATTGCGCCGGCGCGGCCGAGATCAGGGTGAAGTCGTCCTCGCCCCGGCGCAGCAGCGTCATCTCGGTGACGACCCGGCCCTTGTCGTCTGGGAAATAGGCCAGGCCGATCCGCCCGACCTTGGGCAACCGCCCGGCGATCCGGGCCGACAGCCACGCCGCCGCCCCCTCGCCCGATAGACCCATCCGCGTGAAGCCGGGCAGGTCCAGCACGCCGACGCCATCGCGCACAGCCTCGCATTCGGCGCGCACCCTGTCGTGCCAAGGCCCCTGCCGCTCCCAGGTATGGGTGGCCGCTTCGGAGGTATCGTCGCCCGGCTGCGCGAACCAGGCCGCCCGCTCCCAGCCATTGGCCGCAACGGTCTGCGCGCCCAATTCCAGCAGGCGATCATGGGACGGCGACAGCTTAGCATCCCGACCCGCGGGGAAACGGCGCCAGGGGAAATGCATCGCGTATTCGTGGCCATAGGTCTGCATGCCTTGGGCCTGCGCGATGCCCCGATCCACGTGGCCGGTAAAGCGGCGCGGATCGCAGGACCACATGTCCCATTCCGGCGCGCCTTCGGTGATCCATTCCGCCAACACTTTCCCGGCGCCACCCGCCTGGGCGATGCCGAAGGTGAAGGCGCAGGCCTCGAACGCGTTCGGCACGCCGGGCATGGGCCCGATCAGCGGCAGGCCGTCGGGGGCGTAGGGGATCGGGCCGTTGATGACCTTCGAGATGCCCGCCCGGCCCAGCAGCGGCACCCGGGCGCAGGCATCTTCGATATGCCATTCGATGCGATCCAAATCGTCCTCGAACAACTGGAACGAAAAATCCTCGGGCACGTCGCTGTCCGTCCAATAGGCCCGGCAGGTCGCCTCGTAAGGCCCCAGATTGAAGCCGTTCCGGTCCTGGCGCAGATAATAAGAGCTGTCGACGTCCCGCAGGATCGGGATTTTGCCGCCATGTTCGGCTGACCAGGCGGCGATCTCCTCGGTATCCTCGGACAGCAGGTATTGGTGACCCATCACCACCATCGGCAGGTCGCGCCCGCCGAAGGGGCGGAACCATTCGGCGACGCGACGGGCATAGTAGCCGGCGGCATTCACCACGATCTCGGCCCGAATGTCGCCCTTCGCGGTCTTCACGATCCATTCGCTGCCGTCCCGATCCACGCCGGTTGCTGGCGTATGGCGCGCGACTCGGGCGCCCATGGCGCGTGCCCCCCGGGCGAAGGCCTGGGTCAGCTGGGCGGGGTCGATGTCCCCATCCCATGGGTCCCACAGACCGCCGGCCAGATCGTGGATCTCCATGAAGGGGTGGCGGTCCTGCATCTCCTTGGCGGTGACGACCTCCATCTCCAGGCCGTGACTGCGGCCCATGGCAGCCACATGCGCGAATTCCTGCATCCGCTCGCGCGTATGGGCCAGACGAACGGCGCCCGAGACGTGGTAGTTGATCGGGTAGTCGACCGTCTCGCCCAATGTCCGATAGAGCGATGTCGAATAGCCCTGCATGGCCATCACACCCGCATCGGCGGCGAAGTTCGGACAGTTCCCGGCGGCGTGCCAGGTGGAGCCGGCGGTCAGCTCGTCCCGTTCCAGCAGCAGCGTGTCGGTCCAACCTGCCAGCGCCAGGTGATATTGGACCGAGGTGCCGACCGCACCGCCCCCGATGATGACCACGCGCGCGGTGGTCGGCAGGTCATTCGTCGCCATGATCGCTCCCCTGTGACTGGCGCAGGTTGGGGGGAAACGGGCGTTGCGGCAAGGGACGAAGCGCTGCTATTGCTCCGACTTCACCTTCACCGCATCCGCATGGACGGCTAGATCGCGCGCGATCGAGAAGGCGCCCTTGATGCGGTCGGCCTCACCCGCGAAGTCCTGGACGATGACCAGCTTGTCGCCTTTGATCTTGGCGGCGCCGTTCTTGGCTTTGATATAGTCCACCAGCCCCTCGGGCTTGGCGAATTTGTTGAGGTGGAATTCCACCGTCGCGCCTTTGGCGCCGACATTCAGCTTGGCGATCCCGGCGGCCTTGCAGAGCGACTTGATGCGGACGACGCGCATCAACACGTTCACCTCGCGCGGCAGGGGCCCGAAGCGGTCGATCAGTTCCGCTGCGAAACCTTCCAGTTCCACCTTGCGATCCAGGCCCGACAGGCGGCGGTAGAGGCCCAGGCGGGTGTCCAGGTCGGGCACGTAGTCTTCGGGGATGAGGACGGGGACGCCGAGGGCGATCTGGGGCGACCAATCGTCCGACAGCGCGTCGGGCAGGTCGGCGGTGCCGGCTTTCAGCTTGGTGATCGTCTCTTCCAGCATGCTCTGGTAGAGTTCGAACCCGACCTCTTTCATATGGCCCGACTGCTCTTCGCCGATGATGTTGCCGCCGCCGCGCAGGTCCAGGTCCTGGCTGGCGATGTTGAATCCTGCGCCCAGGGCGTCGATGGAGCCCAACGCTTTCAGGCGGCGTTCGGCGGACACGGTCAGCTTCGCCTTTGGCTTGGTCGTCAGGTACGCATAGGCGCGGGTTTTGGAGCGGCCGACGCGGCCCCGGATCTGGTAAAGCTGGCTGAGCCCGAACATGTCGGCGCGCCAGATGACCATGGTGTTCGCTGTCGGAATGTCGATGCCGGATTCGATAATCGTGGTCGACAGAAGCACGTCGTATTTGCCGTCGTAGAAGGCGTTCATGCGTTCGTCCAAGTCGCCCGCCGCAAGCTGGCCGTGGGCGATGACGTAGGTCAGTTCGGGGAGCTGTTCGCGCAGGAATGCCTCCATCTCGGGCAGGTCGGCGATGCGGGGGACGACGACGAAGGACTGACCGGCGCGGTAATGTTCGCGCAGAAGCGCCTCGCGGATGGTGACGGCATCGAATTCGGAGACGTAGGTGCGGATGGCCAGGCGGTCGACGGGGGGCGTGCCGATGATGCTGAGGTCCCGCACGCCGGTCAGCGACATTTGCAGCGTGCGGGGGATCGGTGTCGCGGACAGGGTCAGGACGTGGACGTCGGACCGCATCTCCTTCAGGCGCTCCTTGTGGGTGACCCCGAAATGCTGCTCCTCGTCGATGACCAGCAGGCCGAGGTTCTGGAATTTCACCTGCTTCGCCAGCAGGGCATGGGTGCCGATGGCGATGTCCACGGTGCCGTCGGCGATGCCCTTGCGGGTGTCGGCGGCGTTCTTGGCGGACACGAAACGGGACAGTTGGCGGACTTTGATCGGGAAGCCGCGGAAGCGGTCTTGGAAGGACTTGGCGTGTTGGCGGGCCAGCAAGGTGGTGGGCGCGATGACGGCGACCTGCTTGCCGGAGGTCGCGGCGACGAAGGCAGCGCGCATGGCGACTTCGGTCTTGCCGAAGCCGACATCGCCGACGACGAGGCGGTCCATTGGATGACCGCTGGCGAGGTCGGTGGCGACGGTGTCGATGGCTTGCAGCTGATCGTCCGTTTCCTCGTAGGGCAAGCGGGCGGCGAAGGTCTCGGCCATGTCATGGGGCGGCTCCAGCATCGGCGCTTTGCGCAAAGCCCGCTCGGCGGCGATGCGCATCAGGCGCTCGGCGATCTGGCGGATGCGCTCCTTCAGGCGGGCTTTCCGGGCCTGCCAGGCGCCGCCGCCGAGCTTGTCGAGGAGGCCCTCTTCGCTGCCATATCTCGACAGAAGTTCAACGTTTTCGACCGGCAGGAACAGGCGGTCGCCACCGGCATATTCCAGCGCCAGGCATTCATGGGGGGCGCCGGCGGCCGTGACCGTCTCCATCCCGATGAAGCGGCCAACGCCGTGGTCCACATGGACGACCAGGTCGCCCACGGAGAGCGCCTGGGCCTCCGTCAGGAAGTTCTCGGCCCGGCGTTTCTTCTTCTTGGTGCGGATCAGGCGTTCGCCCAACACGTCCTGTTCCGAGATCACCGTCAGGCGGTGATCCCCGAACGGGCCCTCGAACCCGCGATCCAGGGCCCAGATGGCGAGGCCGACCTCGCCCCTGGACACCTCTTCCAGGCGTTTGACGGCTTTCAGCCGTTCCACGCCATGATCTGTCAGCAACCCTTCGAGCCGCTCGCGCGCGCCGCCGGAATAGGAGGCGATCACCACCCCGCCATCGTCGCGCTTGTCGGCGATATACCCCGCAAGGGTATCGAACAGGTTAACGTTCTCCATTTTCCGCTCGGGCGCGAAGCTGCGCCCGATGCGGCCGCCCGCGTCGATGACGCCCGGCCCGGGGGCGGCGGCGAAGGGCGATAGGTGCAGGGTCCGGCGATCGGCCAGGACCGCGTCGAACACGTCGGGCGAAAGATAGAGGCCGTCGGGCGGGGCGGGTTTGTACACAGAATCCACCCGGCCCTTGGCGTTCATCGCCTCGCGCCGGTTGTCGTACATGTCGGTGATCTGGTCCCAGCGTTCCCCGTGGCGGGCGGGGGTGCCGTCATCCATGACGAAGCTGGCGCCGGGCAGGTAATCGGGCAGGGTCTCCAACGTCTCGTGGAAGAAGGAGAGCCAATGTTCCGCGCCTTGCGCCTTCCGGCCCGCTGTCACCGCCTCATAGAGCGGGTCGTCGGTGCCCGCCGCGCCGAATTCGATGCGGTAGGTCTGGCGGAAGCGGGTGATAGCGGGGCCGTCCAAGATGACCTCGGAGACGGGGGCGAGTTCGATCATCTCCAGCTTGTCGGTGGTGCGCTGGGAGACGGGGTCGAAGCGGCGCAGGCCGTCGAGCGTGTCGCCGAACAGGTCCAGCCGGATCGGCGCGGGCTGGCCCGGGGGCCAGATGTCGATGATGCCGCCGCGGGGCGACCAATCGCCGGGCTCCATCACGGTGGGGGTTTGCGTGAAGCCCATGCGGACCAGGAAGTCACGCAGCGCCTTCTCGTCGATCCGCTGATCCACTCGGGCGGCGAAGCCGGCGCCCTTGAGCGTCGCGCGGGCGGGCAGGCGTTGGGTGATTGCGGCGAGCGTGGTGAGCAGGATGAACTTGCCGGTGAGGCCATGGGCGAGCGCGGTGAGGGTCGCCATGCGGGTGGCGCTGATTTCGGCAGCCGGAGAAATCCTGTCGTAGGGCAGCACGTCCCAAGCCGGGAAGCGCAGCACCTGGACGCCCGCGCGGTGGGCCCGGAGCGCGGCGGCCATCGCCTCCATCCGCTTGTCGTCGCGGGCGACGTGGACGACTGGGCCACCCTTCTCCAACTCCCGCAGCAGGACGGTGGCGTCGAACCCTTCGGGCGCGCCGCCCACGCGGATATGGCCTGCGGGCAGGGGGCGGGTCGCGGTGTCGGAGGCGGCGCTGTCGGGCATCGGGGTCAGGTAACCGACCCCGGCAGGGTGTCAACCGCCCAGCACGCTCTGGTTCAGGTTGACCCACATGCCCCACATGGAAGTGGCGAAGATCGACACGACGCCGACCATCTGCACCGACCGCCGGTGCTTCGCCAGAAGGTTGCCCAGGTCGTACGCGTCGAGCCCCTCGACTTTGCGCGCGGTGCGGAACGACAGGCTGGCCACGATCATCATCGGCAGGAAGAGGAACAGGATCGCCTGGGCGAATTCGATGTCGTAGAGGAAGCCCAGCAGCACCAGCACCGTCACCGAGAAGAAGGTGAACACCGTCGAGACCGTCCCCGTCGCATCCCCGATGTAAAGCAGCCGCCGCGCCTGGATATTGGCCAGGGCGTGCATGTCCTGGAGCGAGGTCTCGTGCCCCTTGGAGGCCCGGCGAACCATGTCGAACGGAACGCCGATCACCCAATGGCAGGCCGAGGACCACATCACGGCCAACGCGATCCAGAACCACAGGTTCGAGAACGAGCGCAGGTCGATCACTTCGAGGGCCGTCTGCAGGAAGAAGAAGTCCAAGGGGCAGGTCCGAGGTCAGATCGTCTGGGCCGCCATGTCGCCCAGACGCATGGGGAATGGCAAGCGGCGGGGCGGTTGATCAGGCGGCAAGGGCGTGGAAGGGATGGGAAAATGTCACAAAGGTCCCGCCTGATGCCCGCCGTCCCCCCCGCTTTTCCCCGCGCCCGCACCCGCCGCCTGCGCCGGACGCCCGCCTTGCGGGCCCTCGTGCGCCAGGATCGGCTGTCGGCGGACTACCTGATCTGGCCGGTCTTCGTCTGCGACGGCGCGGGCGTCACGCAGGAGGTGGCGTCGATGCCCGGCGTCATCCGGCGGTCTGTGGATTTGACCGTCGAGGCGGCCGAGGCGGCCGCCGCGCAGGGGATCCGGACGATCTGTTTGTTCCCCTATACGGACGAACGGTTAAAGACTGATTTATGCGAAGAGGCCTGGAACCCGGACAATCTGTCGAATCGCGCGATCCGGGCGATCAAGGCGGCGGTGCCGGAGATCTCGGTGATGACCGACGTGGCGTTGGATCCCTACAACGCGCAGGGCCATGACGGGATCGTGCGCGATGGCGTGATCGTGAACGACGAGAGCGTCGAGGCCTTGGTGAAAATGGCACTGGCCCAGGCAGAGGCGGGGGCTGACATCCTTGGGCCGTCGGACATGATGGACCACCGGATCGGAGCGATGCGCGACGCGTTGGAGGCCGCGGGGTATCAGGACGTGACGATCATGTCCTACGCGGCGAAGTATGCCTCTGCTTTCTATGGGCCTTTTCGGGATGCCGTTGGCGCGTCGGGCGCGCTGAAGGGGGATAAGAAGACCTATCAGCTGGACCCGCTGAATGGCGATGAGGCGCTGCGGACCGTGGCGCGGGACATCGCTGAAGGGGCCGACATGGTCATGGTGAAACCTGGGATGCCGTATCTGGACATCTGCCGGCGGGTAAGGGACGCCTTTGCCGTGCCCACCTTCGCCTATCAGGTGTCGGGCGAATACGCGATGATCAAGGCGGCGGCCGCAAATGGTTGGATCGACGGGGAAAAAGCCATGATGGAAAGCCTTATGGCGTTCCGTCGGGCGGGTTGCGACGGCGTTTTGACCTATTTCGCGCCCGAGGCGGCGGCGCGGATCCGGGCGGGTTGGGACTGAGCAGCCTTTCGCAGCGTCACGGAAAGAAGACGTGCAATTGCCAGTCGATAGGGGTATGCAGCGCGCGCGACGGTATGAATATCGACGGCCCTGCTTCTGACCGGCTCTGACTATCGATCCTACACTGACCGAGCCACCCTGCCGCATCCTGCGGGCAGCATATGAAGGAGACAGACGATGGCCACAGGCACCGTCAAATGGTTCAATTCCACCAAAGGCTTCGGCTTTATCGCACCTGATTCGGGCGGCAAGGACGTGTTCGTCCACATCTCGGCCGTGGAACGCGCCGGGCTGACCGGACTGGCCGACAACCAGAAGGTCCAGTTCGACATGGAAGCCGGCCGCGACGGCCGCGAGAGCGCGACGAATCTGCAGCTGCTCTGAACGCGTTTCGCGTCAAGATTTTCGAAGGCGTCCCGCTCGGGGCGCCTTTTTTCGTGTGGGGTCGACGGGGGTGCCCCCCGTACGCCCCCTGTACACCCCCCGTGCGAACGTGCGTTCGCACGGTTTTGGTGACGCATCGTTAACCGCTCACGCCGATTGTGCCCGCCTCGATCCGTTTTTGGAGGGGAATGATGGGACAGGCGATGGGCCGACGACAGGCCGAGCATCAGAGCGATATGATCCGGGCCATGCATGCCTTCGAATGGGACATGCATTCGACGATCACCCGGGCCGGGCGGCTGCCTTCGGAATGGCGCGAGATCTGGGAGACGCGGTCGGCCAAGAAGGAGCGTGTGACGCTGCGGGTGGATGCGGACGTGGTGCGGTTCTTCAAGTCGATGGGCGACGGTTACGGGCCGAGGATGAACGCGGTGCTGCGGTCGTTCATGCAGGCGCGGCTGGCCGGGCTGATCGAAGGCGAGGACCTGGCGGCGTCCTACCGGGAGGACTGGATGGGCGCGCCCCGGCCGTCCCCAGCGACGGCGGCGCAGCAGGCGGCGGAGCGGGCGAGCGATATGGCGGAGTTGAACGCGCTGCTCGACAAGCTGTCGGAATGTCGGAAAGCGGGCCGGCTTCCGCCGCCGACGGACATGACGCGGCTGGACTATCTCAGCCACAAGACGGCGGACCGGGGCGTGGCCGGGCGTCGGGTGGCGGAGGATGGAGACGACTGATGTGATGGCTTGGTCTGACGGGGGCGGTGGGGTGTCACCCGCCCTACGGCCGCTCCGAACGCTCTCGATCTCAGGCGGAACGTGGGTGCGCCATGGGCTTTGGATTCGATGCGAGGGCCGGCGGGTCCGATGCGGGACGGCCCGGCGCCCGCTTCGGGGACAGAGCGTGAGCCAGGATGGCGGCGATGTCGTCGGGGCTCGCGTGGGGTTCGATCTCGACGAGTGGGATCCCGGCGCGGCGAAAGACCGCTTGCTTGATCTGATCCCGGAAGGCGGCGGTGCCTTGGTAATGACCGCGACCCTGATATTCGACCGCCGCGAGAATGTGGCCCGACCGGTCCGTGAGGGCGAAGTCGACCCGTTTGCACTGGATGTCCTGCGAGGCGCGCCGCCGCTCGGCCGGCGTGCCCTTGGAGGGCACGACGCGGAGCACTTCGCCGATGGGAACCTGCGGGAAGATCAGTGGATGGCCGGGGAGGTCGGGCGCGAGCGCCTGGAGGGTCTTGTAGAGCCAGTATTCCGACCGGTTCATGAGCCTTTGGCGTTCGATGCCGACGGCGGTGATTGCATCGAAGGATTTCGGCGCGTCGTCCTGGGCCCGCAGCCTTTCCCTGAGGATGGCGATTTCGGCGGCATGAGCCTCGCGTTCCCGTGCGATGGCGGCTTCATGATGGCGCCGTTGCCGGCGAAATTCCGCGATGGCGCGGCGAGCTTTGGCTTTGCGGATCGCCTCGAGCATCATGAACATGGCGATGAGAAAACCGGCGGTGAAGACGAGGAAGAGGAAGCCCGCTTCGGCGATGAAGGCGTGATATGCATCCTGGATCATGATCGGTCCTCCGGAGATGGAGGATCGTCGTGCCATCGGACGGCGGCATGGCGCGGATGCGGCAATCCCGCGACCGGACTGACTTTGGGGCGGAAGATGGGGCACAGCCCCATCCTACGGGGCGGACGGGGCCGATGGCCCCAATCGGTCAGGCGCCGATGCCGACCGGACAGGTCACGCCCGTGCCGCCGATGCCGCAATAGCCTGCCGGGTTCTTGGAGAGGGATTGCCGAGGGTGGCTCCAAGGCGCCGGAGTCGTGTGTTTGCACTCATCCCATTCTGGCTCGCCGCAGGGAGGAGCGAGGCGGGGCGACGGGGCGGTCGACAGCGCGGTTTCAGGGTCGGCGATAATCTGCGTCGGGAGGCCCGCAGCCGTTTCCAACGGATCCGGGCGTCTGACGGCCTAGGGTCCGTTTCGGTATCTGCTGGGCGTCACGCCATAGACCTCTTTGAAGGCGGTGGTGAGGTGGGATTGGCTGGAGAAGCCCGTGTCGTGCGCGATTGCGGCGATGGGTATCTTCGTCATGGACAGCATTCTCTTGGCGAGCTTCAAGCGCTCCTCCCGGACGAAGGCGTAGGGGCTGATGCCTTTCCAGGCGCGGAAGCGTTCGGCGAAATGGTGAGGCGATATCCCGGCTTCTGCGGCCATGTCCGCCACTTTGAGACCCGGATCGGCAAGGTGTGCCCTGGCATAGTCCGCGCCAGCCGACAGCCGGCGATCCGCGGCGCCCGCGCCGCGTGCCGCTTGATCGATGACCGAGACGCCACGGGACAGGGAGGCCAGCAGCCGGGCGGAGATGCCGAGCACGAGGGATTCCATCATCATCACGTCGGGGCGTGTCCCCGACCGTCCGAAGTCGTTGAGCAGCGATGCCGCGAGGTGGCCCAAGGCGCCCATCGTCGAATCGTTTCGGTACCCGCCAAAGGGACCGATATCGGCTGTCGTGATCTCGGCGGCCTCCGCCCAGTCGGCCAGGACGTGGTCGCCGATTTCCAGGACGATACAGGGCACCGGGTTGTTGGAGGTCAGATGCAACTCGGTCCCCGCGGTGACGAAGCCAAACGTGTCTTCGGGGACGATTGCGAAGCTTCTCTTGTCGGAGTTGACGGCCAAATGGGTTGGGCAGGGGCCGAGGTTTATGTCGACGAAAGCCGAGGGGACCACGAACTTCGCGTCGGCCGGACCGGGCGGCAGGACGCTGAGGCAGATCTCGTCGCGGGCGACGGCCTTTTCCGGATTGGCCGTCCGGCGTTCGTCGGGTTGCCATTGCGACAGGCTGCCGGGGGCATATCGGAACTCGGGGACGATATAATCGCTCATGGGATGGCGTTCCGGATCAGTGGAACTTGGAAGACAGGGGCTCTTCGCTCTGTTCGCCGCCTCATGCGTAACGACCCCTTCGATTACTCGTTCATCCGGCCACTGCATCACTTCGATTCGTGGCCGTACTGTCTAATTTTTCTGACGCTAAGACTGTCTAGTCTGATTTTCAGATCGATAGACTGGTTTTCTTTTCCAGATTCGCCGGATTTTCGCGACATCGCGGGTTCACGAGCTGTTTTGACGGCGCATGGAAAGGTCGGGCCGGCAGGTGTGCCTGCCCGAGGGCAGGACAGCGCAGGGCGCTGCAAGCGATTGCGGGTCTGGTGGTGGCCGCGTTCCGTCTGTCGGTTCGTCCGGACAGCCCGAGGCCCGGACGGTTTTCCGAGTCCGCTGTCTAGGCGCCTATCCCCACGGGACAGGTCACGCCCGTTCCGCCAAGCCCGCAATAGCCCGCCGGGTTCTTGGAGAGGTATTGCTGGTGGTAATCCTCGGCGTGGTAGAAGGCCGGGGCGGGGAGGATCTCGGTGGTGATCTCGCCGTAGCCCGCCCCTGACAGGCGTTGCTGGAAGGTGGCGGCGGTTTTGCGGGCGGCTTCTTTTTGGGCGGGAGAATAGGTGTACAGGCCCGAGCGGTATTGGGTGCCGCGGTCGTTGCCCTGGCGCATGCCCTGGGTGGGGTCGTGGCCCTCCCAGAAGACCTTCAGGAGGTCTTGGTAGGTCACTTGGGCGGGGTCGTAGATGACGCGGACCACCTCGTTATGGCCGGTGCGGCCGGAGCAGACTTCCTGATAGGTCGGGTTCGGGGTGTAGCCGCCCGCGTAGCCGACAAGGGTCATGTGCACGCCGGGGAGTTGCCAGAACATGCGTTCCACGCCCCAGAAACAGCCCATGCCGACCATGGCTTCTTCCATCCCCGGCGGGACGGCGTTGGTGAGCGGCGTGCCGAAGACGTGGTGGGTGGCGGCGGTGGGGATCGGGTCGAGCCGGCCGGGCAGGGCGTCGGATTCGGCGACCATTTCGGATTTCTTGGAGAAGAGTTGGAACATGGGGACCTCCTGCTGTTGAGAGGAAGGTAGGGCGTGGGGCGGGCGTCGGTAAGGGGGCGCGCGGTTGGGGCCCGTGGTGAGGGCGGGATTTGCGTATTTTTGGACCAGTGATGGGTTTGGAGCGGCGGGCGATCATGGGGGCCGGTCGGGACGGCGGTTATTCGGCGGCGGCCAGGCGGGGGGTGAGGGTGGTTTCCTGGCCGGGGACCGGGTGGCGGGGGACCAGGGTGGAGAGCGCGAGGGAGCCGGCGGCCATGCAAGCGGCCAAGAGGTAGACCGAGATCGGGGAGGTGAGCCAGAGATAGCCCAGGGCGGCGGGCAGGAAGACGGCGGCGATGTGGTTGATGGTGAAGGCGACGGCCGCGGTGGGGGCGATGTCGCCGGGGTCGGCGATCTTCTGGAAGTAGGTTTTGATGGCGAGCGCGAGCGAGAAGAAGATGTTGTTGGCCATGTAGAGCAGGCAGGCCACGGCGACCCCCCAATCGAAGAGGTAGAGCCCGGCATAGAGCAGGAAGATGGTGGTGAGGCCGGCATATTCGATGATGAGCGCGCGGCGTTCGCCGAAATGGGCGACGGCGCGGCCGACCAGGGTGGCGGTGGCCATGTTGATCGCCAGCGTGCCCATGAAGAGCGCGGTGATTTGGTGGACGTCGAGGCCGTAGCGTTCGACCATCATGAAGGCGGCGAAGACCACGAAGATCTGGCGGCGGGCGCCGGACATGAATTGTAGCAGGTAGTAGAGCCAGTAGCGTTTGCGCAGGACCATCTTCTTGGTCTGGGGGTGGGGGCTTTCGAATTTGGGGAAGACGACCCAGGCGGCGACGGCCAGGGCGACGGTGGTGCCGCCGGCGATCCAGTAGACCAGGTCGTAGCTGAGGTCGAAGGCGCGCCAGGTGAGGACCAGGGCGCCGTAGGCCGCGAAGGTGGCGCCCGAGCCGATGGCCAGGAGGGTGCCGAGCATGCGCGGCGCCTCGGCCTTGGGGAGCCATTGGAGTTGGAGGCTCTGGTTGACGGTCTCGTAATAGTGGAAGCCGATGGAGCTGAGCAGGGTGATGGTCAGCAGGCCCGCGAGGCTGGGGAATTGGGCGGTGAGCGCGGTGGCGAGGCCCAGGACGGCGAGGGAGATCAGCGCCAGCGTCTGTTCGCGCACGAAGAGGATGATGGCGATGACGCCGATGGCCAGGAAGCCGGGGATTTCGCGCACGGTGTGGAGCCAGCCGATATCCGAGCCGTCGAAGCCCGCGACCTGGATGGTGAAGTTGTTCAGGAGCGCGGACCAGGTGGCGAAGGCCACGGGCATGGCGACGGCCATGAGCATCAGGAGCGCCGGGGGGCGGCGCCAGGCCGGAAGCGTGTGGGCGTCGGAGAGGGGCAGGGTGGCCATGACGTGGCGGTACGCCTGTGGGGGGCGTGAGTCCATTGGGCATTTGGTCGGGGATTATCGACCCGCTTAAGAGTGTGCGGGTAAGGTCGTCGGATGTTTGTTTCCACGGAGACGCCGGACCCGAAGCTCGTGGGGCGCGCAATTGCGGACTTCCATGCGCGGACCTTTCCGGGGTGGAGGAAGTGGGTGCCGCTTTTCTTCATGGCTGTCCTGTTTGGGGTGACCATGGTCGTGGTGGGCATGACGCCGTCGATCTGGCCCTCGTTCCTGGTCCTGCTGACGGTGCCGCTGTCGGGATTGCTGCTTCCGCCGGCCCGCGCCCGCCGGGTGGCGCGCGACATGGCGGGGGTGCCGCCGTTCGGGGGCCTTCATGCATCCGTGCTGACGGGGGAGGGCTTTTCCGTGCGGAACCCGGACATGTGTCGCGAAGGCCCGTGGTCGACGGTTCATGCGGTGCACCGGGCGGGGGATTTGGCCGTGCTCGACCATGGCAAGACGGCGTTCACGATTGTGCCCGGCGGCGGCGGGCGGCTTGACGAGATCCGGTCGCTCTGGCGTGGGTCGGGTGGGGCGGAGACGTCGCTTCGACTGCAGGGACGGGCCTCCGGCGCGGATATGGGCAGGGCGTTCGATGCGATCGGCCGGAAGAAATGGTGGGGGCGGGTTCTGCTGATTTATGGCGGGATGGCGACCGTGCTTTTGAGCCCCACCGTGTCTTTCTATGCCGACCTTGGCGGAGCTGTCGAACTCGTCGTGACACTTGTCGTGATCGTGGCGTTTTCTTCGCGTTTCTCAAGTTCGGGACATGGTCGAGCGCCGATCTGAAGGTGGTCGACCAGGCGGCGCGTCTGGATCCGACCGGATATGAGATCGAGCAGGATGGCGTCGCCCTGCGGGGTTCTTGGACGGGCGAGGAGGCCGTGCGGCCGTTCCATGGGATGCTGACGCTTCAGATCGGGCCGGGATGGCTGGAGCTGATTCCGATGGCGCCGGCGCGCCTGGAGGCGGCGGTTGCGGAGGTCGGCGGCTGGATCGCGGCGGCGCGGGGCTGAGCGGATCGGACGGGGCGGTCCGCGCTGTCGGTTCATTGGAAAGGATTTTCGATATCAGTCGGTTGCGCTGGCGGTGCCGCGCGAATCCGTGCGTGGGCGAGCCGCTCGCGGTCAGGATGGGCGCGGGCTGGCGCGACGCCAAGTGCAGGGCTGTCCCACTTGGCGCCAGGGATAGACGCCGGGCGAGTGACCCATCTTCGTCCGTGGCGGCGTCCGGGGGCCTTGGCCGCCGGGACAGGATATCGCTTGTAGCAGAACAATCGTTCTGGTACTGGATCGGACATGCCCAGGCCAAGCTCCTTCACGGTCGACGAGATGCGGGACCGCGCCTTGCGGGTCTTCTGGCGCCGGGGCTACGGGGCGACCTCGATGGGGGATCTGGTGTCGATGGCCGGGCTGAACCGGCAGGCGATCTATGCGAGCTTCGGGGGGAAGCGGGACCTGTATCTGTCGTGCTTCGAGCGGTATCAGGACACCATCGTCACCCCGGCCTTCGCGCCGGTCGAAGGGCCAGGGCGCGGCCTGGACGCCATCCGTGCCTATTTCGCCTACCAGATCGACGCCGCCGACCGGCTGGACCTGCGGGGCTATGGATGCTTCGTGGCCAATGCCACAGCCGAGATTGCGCCGCACGACGCCGCCGTGCGGGCCCATGTGGCGCAGCACCGGGCGCGGCTGACCGGCGGGTTCGCCGGAGCCTTGCGCCAGGCGGCCGGGTCCGGCCCGGCGGGGGAGGCGGCGTCGGTCGCGCCGCTGGCCGAGACGCTGTTCGTCTTCGCCACGGGGCTTTGGACCGTGGCCCGCGTGGAGAGCGACGGGGACCGGCTGAGATCGAGCGTGGGGGCGTTGCTCGACATGGTGGAAGGGCGATTGTCATGACGGCGATGGGCACATGGTCGACGGGGCGGATCCCGCGCGCCTTCTGGGTCGCGCTGGGTCTGAACGCGGTCTGGATCAACCTGTCGGAGGTCGTCCGCTACTTCGCCTTCGTCATGCCGATGATGCGCGCGGCGTTTCCCATGGTGCCGGACGTGGCGCCCATGACGCTGCCGGTCTTCCTGGTCTGGGGGCTGTGGGACACGATCTTGGTGGTGTCGGTGACGGCGATGTCCTGGCTGGCGGTCGAGCGGTTCGGCGCCACGGTCACGGTGGCGCTGGCCGCCGGAAGCTTCGCCTGGATGAGTATCTTCGTGATCCTGTGGCTGGGGCTGTTCAACATGAACTTGGCGACCGGGCCGATCCTGGCCGTGGCGCTGCCGCTGGCCTGGCTGGAGATGGCGGTGGCCGCGCTGATCGTCCGGTGGGCCGTGCGGCGGGGCTGAGGCCGGTCCGGCCTCAGCGGCAGAGCAGGCCCGGCCCGTCTTCGACGATGGAGGCGATGCGGAGCTTCTGGGCCGGGGTCAGCGTGGCATCGCGGAATTCGGCATAGGCGCGCCAGGCGGCCTCGCCCGCGGCATTGGCCTGGGCCTTGCTGCCCAGGCGGGCGCGGACATGGGCGGCGGCTTGGCGGCAGACCCGGTGCAATTGCCGCGTGGTGCGGCGGGGCAGGTTGGCGATCCAGGCATCGGTGTCGATCTCGATGGCGCAGCCGTCCTGGGTGGCGAGCGCCAGGCCCAGGGCGGCCTGCTTGCCGGCGCCGTCGGCCCAGGCGGCGGGCAGGCCCAGTTGCAGATAGGCCAGGGCGCGGTTGTGGCTGGCGAAGGGGCCGTCGGGATTGGGGATGGTCCAGAGATGGACCATGGCCAGCCGGTCGCGCGGGAGGCCGTCGCCGCCGGCGAATTGCGGCGTCAGGAAGCGGTCGGCGGCCCAGCGCAGCAGCGGGCGGTCGGCGGTGACGGCGGCGGCGAAGCGGCCGACATCGTGGACATGCCAGACGTCGCGCCCGCCGGGAAAGCCCTGGGGCAGCGGGTCGCGGTCCGACAGGCGATAGTTGAAGGCGACGCTGACCAGCACGTCGCGGCCCCCGATGGGGGCATAGAGCAGGTTGCTGGCGCGGGCCGGGTTCAGGGCCTGGCCGGCGACGTAATCGGCGCGGGCGGGGTGGTAATAGTGCTGGCCCATCAGGGCGGCGGGGGCGCCGAAGCGGCGCCAGCCGTCGCCCCTGGCCCGCTCGATGTCCTGGTAGCCGGCGATTGCGGCGCGGGCGGCGTCGATCTGGGCCCGCTGCGCGTGGCCCGCCATCGGGGCGAGGACGAGAAGGGCGGCGAGGAGGAGCGGGCGCAGGGGCATGGCGGTCTCGTTGGGCGGGGTCGTCCCAGGGGGCGGGGTCGTCCCAGGGGGCGGGGTCGTCCCAGGAAAGCGCGGGGGCGCGCGGCTATTCAATAGCCGCGGCTTGATGGCCGAAAGCGGCGCCGGTCCCGCGCCCTGGCGGGCGGGGGGAGGCGGGTCGGGGCGGCCGGTCGGCTAGCCGCCGATCTGGTATTCCACGAACCATTTCTGGTTCAGGGCGTCGATGGTCCCGTCGGCGCGCATATCGGCGATGGCGGCGTTCATGGCCGCGACCAGCTCGTCGGAGCCCTTGGGGAAGATGAAGCCGAAATCCTCGGTTCCCAGGGGATCGCCGATGATCTTGAGCCCGCCATCGGAGCCGCTGACATAGCCTTGGGCGGCCGTGGAATCCGACAGCGCCAGGTCCACGTCGCCGGTGCGCAGCGCCTGGAGCCCGGCGCCGAACGTCTCGAACAGCTTGATGCGGGGATTGGCCTCGTCGCCGTCGAGCACGTCGTAGACGGTCACGTAGAAGGGCGTCGTGCCGGGTTGGGCGGCGGCCAGCAGGTCGTCATCGGCGGCGAAGCTGGCGGCGTCGGTGAAACGGTCCTCGTCGCCGCGCACGACCATCCTCATCTGGCTGGTCATGTAGGGGTCCGAGAAATCCACCACCTCGGCACGGTCGTCGCGGATGGTGATGCCGGTCATGCCCATGTCCATCTGGCCCTCGGACACGGCAGGGATCATCGCGTCCCAGCTGATCTTGACGTAGTCGGGCTGGATGTTGATGCGTTCGGCGATCTCGGCCATGGCGTCGTATTCCCAGCCGATGGCGTCGCCCGTGGCCGGATCCTTGAATTGCAGCGGCGGGTAGGCGTCTTCGGTGGCGATGGTGATCGTGCGGCCGCCCAGATCGGGCAGCTCGGCGAAGGCGGGGGTGGCGACCAGGGTCGCGGCAAGCAGGACGAGGGGTTTCATCTGTCGGACTCTCCCGTGTTGGACCGGTGGATGATGCCCGTTGGGGCGGGGGGCGCAAGGTGTCACGACACGGTGGCTGGTGTGTGAGCGGCGGGATATCGGGTTGGGCCGCGGCGCCTCTGGCCCTGTGGCGCCTGCCGCGCCGGGCGGGGGCCTCGGATGGCGGGCTGGGTTGGCCGGTGCATGGGAGAGGGTCTGGCGTGGGGGGCAGGCCTGGTCTGGACCCACGGCCCGTCGACGATCGCGGTCCGTCCACGGCAAGGATCCCAAAGGCGGCCGGGCGGACGCCCCTAGCGGCAGAGCGCGCCAAGCGCGCCACCGCCCAGCGAAGCGATGCGCAGCCGTTCGATGGGCGTCAGGGTCTGGTCCCGGAACGCGGCATAGGCCCGCCAGGCCGCTTCGCCCGCCGCATTGGCCGAGGCCGGGGAGCCCAGGCTGGCGCGGACCCGGTCGGTGATGTCGCGGCAGGCGGCGTGCAGCGCCTGGGTCGCGGCGCGGGGCAGGCCGGCGATTCCGGCATCTTCGTCGATTTCGATGGCGCAGCCGTTGGGGGCGGCCAGGGCCAGACCCAGGGCGGCCTCGACCGAGGCGCCGTCGGCCCAGGCGGCGGGCAGACCGTGCTGGAGATAGGCCAGCGCGCGGTTGTGGCTGGCGAAGGGGCCGTCGGGATTGGGGATGGTCCAGACATGGACCATGACCTGGCGTTCCGGCGTCACGTCGGGATCGGCCAGGGGGTCCGGGGCCCAGATCAGGCTGGTCAGCCGTTGCCAGAGGCTGCGATCCCGCGGGTCGGTCTGGGGCGGTTCCAGCCCGTGGACGTGCCAGATGTCGTCCTCGCCCTGGAAGCCGTCGGGGACCACGTCGCGGTCCGAGAGGCGGTAGTTGAAGGCCAGGGCAACGAGGACGTCCTGGCCGCCGATCTCGGCATAGAGCAGGTTGCTGGCCCGGTTCGGGTTCAGCGGCGCGTCGGCCGCGTAATCGGGCCGGTCGCGATGGGCGTAATGCTGGCCCAGCAGCGCGGCGGGGGCGCCGAAGCGGATCCAGCCGTTGAGGCGGGCGATCTCGATGTCCTGGTATGGGGTCGCGGCAGCGCGGACGGCCAGAACCTCGGCGGGCAGATCCTCGGACGCCCACAGCCCCGTCGGCAGCAGGGCCAGGGCGGCGGCGAGGAGGGGGCGAACGGGCATGGCGGATCCGTCGGCTTGGGGCGGAGCTATGGGTTGGCGGGCTCGGGCGCCGACGCCGTAAACCAGTCGATCGTGGCACGAGTGCGGCGGGGCAGCCCGGCGCGGCTGGGGTAGAGCAGCCAGAGCGCCGTGTCGAAGCCTTGGAGGGCACCGTGCCAGCCGGGCAGGATGTCGCTTAGATGCCCTTGGGTCAGATCGTCCTGGATCAGCCAATCGGCCAGGAGCGCGGGCCCGAGGCCGCGAAGCGCCGCTTCGCGCAGGGCCAGGGGCGAGGTCATGCGCAGGCGGCCGGTGACGGGGATATCGTGTTGGATGTCGCCCTGGCGGAACTGCCAGAGCGGCTGCAGGCCCGGATGGTCGTGGATCAGGCATCGGGCCGTGTCCAGCGCTGCCGGATCCGGCAGTGTCGGCGTGCCAGGGGCCGCGACCAGGCGATAGCGGACCGGGGCCAGACGGCGGGAGATGAGGTCGCCCTTGGGCGCGGGCGTCAGGCGCAGCGCAAGGTCGATGCCGTCGCCGACGAGGTCGCGGGGCGCGTCGTCCAGGATCAGGTCCAGGTTGAGGTCCGGGTGACGGGCCATGAGGTCGGGCAGGCGCGGGACCAGGGCGCGGGTGCCGTAGGCGACCGACGCGGACAGGCGGACGGTGCCGGCGATGCGCCCGTCCTGCGACCGGGCGGTTTCGCGGGCGTCGTCCAGGGCCCGGAGCGGCGTCTCGATGGCGGCGAGGTAGCGGCGCCCGGCTTCTGTCGGGGTGAGGTTTCTGGTGTCGCGCTGGAAGAGGCGGAGGCCCAGGCGGGCCTCGGCCTGGGCCACGGTGCGGGACACGGTGGAGGGGTCGATGTTCTCGGCCCGCGCCGTGGCGGCCAGGCTGCCATGGCGGGCGACCGAGAGGAGGAGGCGGAGGGCGTTGGTGTCCATTCATGCAGGATGCGCATGGGTGTGATGGTCGAACAACGGTTTTTCGCAAGGGTGTCGTGGGTGATCCGCATGGGTGTTCAGTTGAAGGAGCGGATCCATGGAGATCGACGGGAAGGTATTTCTGGTCACCGGCGCCAGCCGGGGGATCGGGGCGGAGACGGCCCGGGCCCTGGCCGGTGCGGGCGCGCGCGTGGTGTTGGTGGCGCGGTCGGGCACGGAGGATTTGGCCGCCGAGGTCGGTGGGCTGTCGGTGGTGTGCGACGTGGCCGATTGGGGGCAGGTCGCGGGGGCCGTGCGGGCGGCGGAGGACCGGTTCGGGGCCGTGGACGGGTTGGTGAACAATGCGGGACTGATCGAGCCTATCGCGCGGCTGGAAGACAGCGACCCAGTGGCTTGGGGGCAGGTGGTCGATGTGAATTTGAAGGGGGCCTATCACGCGTTGCGGGCCGTGCTGCCGGGGATGGTGGCGCGGGGGGGCGGGGTGGTGGTGAACCTGTCCTCGGGCGCGGCGACGTCCGCGTTGGAGGGCTGGTCGCAATATTGCGCGACGAAGGCCGCGCTGCTGTCGCTGACGCGGGTCGCGGATAAGGAATTGCGCGAGACGGGGATTTCCGTGGTCGGGTTGTCGCCGGGGACGGTGGCGACGGGAATGCAGGAGGTGATCCGGGGGTCTGGGATCAACCCGGTGTCGCAGTTGGATTGGTCGGCGCATATCCCGGCGGCGGATGTGGCGCAGGCGATTGTGTGGCTGGTGCGAGAGGGGGCTGCGCGGCATGCGGGGACGGATTTCTCGCTGAAATCGTCCGAGGGGCGGGCGGAGGCGGGGTTGGCGGCTTTGGGGTGACGCGGCTCGGGTGTCCGGATGCCACGATGGGGTGAAACCCCATCCTACGTAGGATGGGGTTTCACCCCATCGTGGCGGGGAGCGGCCCGGCGGACGCGGCTTGGAGCGGTCGGAGGATCGAGCCGAGCCAGGTCTCATCCATAGGCGCGCCTTGTCATCGGTCGCCCCCACCCCCATCCTCCCTCTGCAAAGGGGGATCGCCATGTCGAGGGATACCAAGGGCCTGCGCCACGCGCGCGAGGTGGAGGGGCATCTGGCCTGGCTGGACAGCTTCACCTCGGCCGCGCTGGGGGTGCTGGCGGTGGCGTCGGGGATCTACACCTATCTGGGCGTGCGGGGGCTGCTGGACGATGGCGGGGCGCTGTCGTTGTTTGCCGCCGTGGCCTATTCGGCGGCGGTCTCGACGGGGATCTTCGTTTTCTGGTCCTACCTGATGCGCTTGCTGCCCGCCATGCGCAGTGCGGCGACGCGGCTGTGGCTGGTGGCGGCGATGGTGCTGGGATCGGCCGCCATCGTGGCGATGTCGTCTTGGTTGAACGCCGCCGCGCTGGCCGGGTCGGCGGCGGTGGAGCAGCATCTGGCGCGGACGGTGCAGGACTATCAGGCCTCGCTGGAGCGCGCGCATGAGATCACGGTGCAGGCCCAGGCCCTGGGGCTGGATGTGGGGCGCACGCGGCAGGGCTTCGAGGACCTGTCGGAGCAGGAGGCCGGGGGCGGGCTGTCCGGGTTGGCGGGCCGAGGGGCCGTGTTCCGGGTGCTGACCCAGAAGTCGGACGAATTGGCGGCGTTGGAGGCGTTGATCGCGGCGCAGGAGGCGCCGGTGGAGGCGGCCTTTGTCGAGGGCAACGCGATCCTGAGCCGGATGCGCGCGCTGACCGTGGCGCCGGGCGCCGTGCAGGATCGGTCGGTGGAGTTCTCGGAAGAAGCCGTGCGGCTGGCGGGGGTCATCACCACGCTGCGGCAATTGTCGGTGGCGCCCCTGGTGGACCGGGCGGCGCGGGACCTGGCGGCATCGGTCGTGCTGCCGACCCTGGATGCCAGCGATGCGGGCGGGCAGGCGGCGCAGCAGGCGACGATCACGTCGCTGCTGGGCGTTCTGGGCCAGCGGGCGGAGACCTTGCAGGGCGCGGCGGCCGAGGTGCTGGCCTTGGAGCCGCCGCGCGAGGTGATCTATACGCCGATTTCGACGGCGGACGCGGTGATCCGCTATGCCCGGGATTTCGCGCCGTCTTGGGCGGGGGCGATCGCGATCGATCTGTTGCCGGCCGTGCTGGTCCTGATCGTGACCGTGGCGCAGGCGGCGGTCCGGGCGGGGCGCGACCCGGCCGAGCCGGAGGATGCGATGACGGTGGCCGAGTTGCGCGCCGCCGTCCTGGCCCTGCGCGAGGTCGAGGCGGCCGAGGGGCTGGGGCCAGCGGCGCAGATCTTGGTGGACGGCCCTTCGCGGACGCCGCGCGAGGCGGCGGAATGAGCGACGCCCCCGAGCCCGGCGCGCCGCCGGAGCGGCGGACGCTGCGATGGCTGCTGGGCGGTCAGATCTTCCTGGCGGTGGCGCTGATCGCGATCGACCTGGCGCCGAGTCTTCCGCGTCTGATTTCGCCGTCCAACGCGCCGGATTTGAACCAGCCGACCCGGCCGGGCGACCAGACGCGGCAATACCGCCCGCGCAGCCCGGCGAGCCCCGTGCCGGGGCTGGATTCGGACATGCCGCGCCGTCTGTTGGTTGAAGCGGTGGACCTGGACGGGCGCGACGCGCTGCGCCTGCGCGGCGGCATCGCGGCGGGGGACGGCGCGCGGATCGTGGACGAATTGGGGGCCGCCGCGCCGGAGGTGGTGCTGCTGGACAGCCAGGGCGGCAGCGTCGGCGACGCGTTGGAGATCGGTCGCGCGGTGCGGGAGCTGGGGCTGGAGACACGGCTGCAGGATGGCGCGGTCTGCCTGTCGGCCTGTCCCTATGTATTCGCGGGTGGCGTGACGCGGCAGGTGGACGAGGGCGCGCGGCTGGGCGTGCATCAGCACAGCTTCGGCGAATCCTCGATCCTGCCCGCCTTCCTGGCCGTGGAAGACGTGCAGCGCGGCCAGGCCGAGGTGCTGGCCCATCTGGAGGCGATGGGCGTCGATCTGGGGATCATGGGGCCGGCCATGGCGACGCCGGCGGACGAGATCTACATCCTGACGGCCGAGGAATTGGATCGGTGGGACGTGGTGACAGGGCCGGATAGCTAACGCGTTTTCCGTCTAACCTGCGGCAGAAGCGAACCGCTTCAGGCGGCGGCCTTGGCGGAGTCGCGCGCCACGTTTCGCCATCGACCGGGGGACACGCCCATCCGCCGCCGGAAGGCATGCGTCATGTGGGACTGGCTGGAGAAGCCGGTGGCATAGGCGATCTCGGCCAAGCTGTCCGGACTGTGGAGCAACAGGTCCTTGATGCGGGTCATGCGGCGGTCGATCAGGTATTGGTGCGGCGCCTGGCCCGTGGTTTCCTTGAAGGCGCGGGTGAAGGCGAAGACGTCCATGTCCAGAAGCGCGGCGAGCGTATCCATCCCGCCGGGTTCGGCCAGGTCGGCCTCCAAATGGTCGGTGACGCGGCCAATCTCGGCATTTGACAACATGCGGCGGCGCGGCGTGGCCTTGGGGGCGCCGTAGCGGCGGCGCAGGATCAGGACGGCCATCTGGCTGGCGACGGCCTCGGCATAGAGATCGCTGCCGGCCGACGGCGTGCGCGCTTCGTCCAGCAGGGCGTCGGCCAGGGCTTTCAGGCGCCGATCGAAGATGCCGGCGAAGGCCAGCGGGTGGAGCGCGTCCGGATCGCCGGGCGCGATCGCCTGGGCGGCCTCGCGGAAGATGCTGTTGTCGATGAGCACCTGCTGGAGGGCGTGCCGGCCCGTCAATTCGCAATCCAGATGGTTTCGCGACGGCAGGAAATGCAGGCTGCCCGGAACCTTGATGACATCCAGACGGTCGCCGTCTTCGGCCGCCGTTTCGATCAGGCCGCGCATCTTTCCGTGGATGGATTGTTCGAAGATATGGAAGTCGGCCAGTCCCGAAAACGCGCTCGATCCCTGATCGGCCATCAGCACGTTGACCCGCCGCCAGGAGGCGCCGAGCCGTTCTTCGACGGAGGCGTTGCCCTTCTCCTCCATCTCGTCGGCCATCTGATCGCGCGTCACCGCTTCGGTCATCTCACATCCCCCGATCGCCACGGATCGTCGTCCCCACATGCGGAGACGGTGAGATTAGGGCAGCTTGACCTGACGTTATTTCATCTTCTTGCAGCCTTGCCTACAGAATGGGCGCCAGCGGGCGAAGCTCAGCTCGCCAAGACGTTGCGGAACAGCCAAGGGTCGCGTTCGTCGATGTCTTCCGGGAAATGCTGCCAGCGGTCCTGGAGCGGGGTCCAATCGGTGTAATGGGCCTCGACCGGGCCCAGATAGGGCGTCTGGATTTCAAGGCAGCGGGCATGGTCCATCTCGTCGGTTTCCACGATGCCCGCATTCGGATTTTCCAGGGCCCAGACCATGCCCGCCAGAACGGCGGAGGTGACTTGCAGGCCCGTGGCGTTCTGATCGGGGGCGAGGCGCTTGGTGTCCTCGTTCGACAGGCGCGAGCCGTACCACAGGGCGTTCTTGGCATGGCCGAAGAGCAGCACGCCCAGTTCGTCGATGCCGGTGACGATCTCGTCTTCGGACAGAATGTGGTGGACCTTCTGCTGGCGGCCCGAGCCGAACATCTCGTGCAGGGACAGCACGGCGTCGTCGCAGGGATGATACGCGTAGTGGCAGGTGGGGCGGTATTCGGGCGAGGAGCCTTTGCCCACCGTGTAGTAGTCCGCGATGCTGATCGCCTCGTTATGGGTGACGAGAAAGCCGAATTGCGGGCCCGGCGTGGGGCACCAGGTATGGACGCGGGTGATGGCGCCGGGGCGGTTCAGCCAGATCGCGGCCTCGCAGCCCTGGCCATGGCGACGGGCGATGCCGGGAAACCAGGTTTCGTGCGTGCCCCAGCCCAGTTCGGCGGGCTGGAAGCCTTCGGCGATGAAGCCCTCGACCGACCAGGTGTTGACGAAGACGTCGCGGGGGCGGGGCGCCTTGCGGGCCTGGGTGTCGCGTTCGGCGATGTGGATGCCCTTGACGCCGAGCGATTGCATCAGCCTGGCCCAGCCGTCGCGGTCCGCCGGCGCGTCGGCGGGCGCGCCGGTATCTTCGGCCAGGCGCAGCAGGGCGGCCTTGACGAACCAGGACACCATGCCGGGATTGGCGCCGCAGCAGGACACGGCGGTGGTGCCGCCCGGATTGGCGGCCTTCTCGTCCCGGACGGCCTGGCGCAGGGCGTAATTGGTGCGCTCGGCATTGTTCAGGTCGTCGAAATAGAAGCCCGCCCAGGGTTCGACGACGGTATCGATATAGGGCACGCCCCGCGCGCGGCAGTGCTTCATCAGGTCCAGCGAGGACGTGTCGACCGACAGGTTGACGACGAAGCCCTGGCCGGGCGTCAGCACCTCGTCCAGGATCTGGCGATAGTTTTCGGGGGGCAGGGCGACTTGGCGGTGGGCGATGCCCCGGTCGCGCAGTTCGGCACAGCCCTTTTCGGCGGGCTCGATGACCAGGAATTGGTCGCGGTCGTAGTCGAAATGACGTTCCAGCAGGGGCAGCGTGCCGCGCCCGATGGAGCCGAAGCCGATCATCACGACGGCCCCCTCGATATGGGCGTGGATGGGGTGACCGGTCATGCAGGGCTCCGCTTTGGTGCGCTGCGCCGGGACCTGTCACAATGTCGGGGAGCGGTCAAACCTTGGCCGATCCCGTTTTCGCGACCTTGCGGAAGGCGGCGCGGATCGCGGAGGCCGGGCGGCAAGCCGCCCGGCGGGTCCGCGCCCCCGTGGACGCGATCAGAGCAGCCCGCGCTGCCAGGGGCCCTTGATGGCGAAGGTGATGCCCGGGGTCTGGATGTTGACGAACAGGATCTCGCCCGTGGGATCGAAGGTCGCCCCGGCCCATTCGTTGTCGCGGTGGTCTTCGGCCTCGATGAAGGTCTCGGACTTGCCGGCCTGGCGCAGGATCGAGGGGTCGAGCTGGATGTTGTTCTTGGCGAAGATGTAGGTCTCGCCCTGGGGCGTCAGGCCCAGCAGGCGTTCGCCCTGGCCGAAGGCATCGGCCACGCCGCCGCCGTCTTCGCACATCAGAACGCCGCCACGGGGGCTGACGCAGATGTTGTCGGGGTTGTTGCCCGCGACTGGGTTGTCCGACTTCCAGAGGCAGGTGAGGGTTTCGGTGCCGGCATCATAGGTCCAGACCGCGCCTTCGCCCCGGCCGATGACGTTTTGGACGCCGTCATGTTCGCCTTTCCCGGCGGAGGTGTCGACGATGTAGAAGATGTCTTCGGTCGTCGAATGCCAGATGCCTTCCAGCCGGCTGAACCGGAGCGCCCCGCCGTCGCGGCCCTGCACGAAGGGGCCAGAGGCCAGGTTGTCCGCGTCATGGGGGAATTCGGCGAAGGGTTGGGGGGCGAGGTCGGGGTCTTCGATCTCGACCCACTCGATCTGGTGGGTGTCGCCGATGGCGGGGTCCAGCAGGTCGGCCCGATCCTCGCCCGCGATCTTGGCCATCGAGAGGGTGCCGCCTTGGGCGAGCGAGCCCGGGCGGCCGGACGCGTCGGTGGGGACGTAGCGATAGAGGCCCGACTGGTTCCGGTCGTCTTCGGTCAGGTAGACCACGCCCGAGGCGGGATCGACGGCCACGGCTTCGTGATCGAAGCGGCCCATGGCGACGATGGGTTCGCCCGTGGTCTGGCTGTCGTCGGGCGACACCTCGAAGACGTAGCCATGGGTCAGGCCGCCTTCGTCGGTGAAGTCCGCCAGGTCTTCCTCGCAGGTGAGCCAGGTGCCCCAGGGGGTGGCGCCGCCCGCGCAATTGTCGATGGTCCCGGCCAGGGACGGACGGGCCGAGGTCCAGGCATCGCCGCGATAGACGATGGTGGAGGTGCCGCCGGATAGCTTGCCGGTGACGTCGTCGTCGGTGACGTCGGCGGTGTCATAGGCGGCGGGGGCGCCGATCAGGCCGACCTCCGGCAGGACCTTGGATTCGTGATTGCGGATCAGGGTGATCTCTGCCTCGCCGTTGACCATGCGGGATGAGACGACCGCCATGCCGTCATGTTCCATGGGCGTGGGTTGACCGTTATCCATCGGATCCCCGGCCCAGCCGAAGGATTGGTAGGTGAAGCCTTCGGGCAGTTGCAGCAGCGGCAGGCCGGTGGTGCGGTCGGCGACCGGGCTCAGCGGGCCGTACGGCGAGGCGATGGGTTCGATCCGGCCCTGGGCCATGGCCTGGCGGGTGTAGAGGCCCGCGAAGGGCGCGGCGAGCAGGGCGGCGGAGGTACCGCGCAGGAAGGTCCGGCGGGTGGCTGTCAGGTGGGTCATCTGGTCTCTCCCGATGGCTGGAGAGTTGATGCTGGGGGTGGAGGGTGACGGGCGGGTCACCGTTGGATGAACGTCCCATGTCGGTTTTGCGACGGGTCGGGTCGGCGGCGCGGGCGAGACCGGCCCTATGGCGACCGGGCCAGCAGATGCGCGAGCAGATGGGCATATCCGGTCGCGTCGTCGATGGCGCGATGGGTGTGGGCGTGTCCGCCCAGCCAGTCGGGGTCGTAATTCTCTGCCGTGCATCGGCGAAGCGGCCAGCCGAGGCGGCCCGCCGCATAGGATCGGAGGCAGAGACCGCCGTCGTAGAACAGCCGCTCGCCCTGCCACGGGCCCTTCAGCAGCCGGATCCCGGTGAAGCGGCGCAGGTAATGGTCGATCCAGGGGCCATCCATGGCGAGCGGATGGGCGGTGAAGACCGGTTCGGCCTGGAAGGCGCGGATCCAGGCGACGTAATCGGTCATCACGTCGGACGGCGTGCGCGCGCCGTCGGTGACCGATTGCCAGACGGCCGGCTGGCCCCGCAGCCAGGCCAGCGTCAGCGGGTCCGCCGTGGCGTCCGGCAGAGGGGAGAGCGCGGCGGAGAAGTCGTCGAGAATGGCGCCGTCGGCGGAGACGGCGACGGAGGCGAAGGATAGCATGGAATTCTGGCCCGGGACCGGACCGTCGACTTCGACATCGGTGACGATGAACATGGGCGGCACGGTGGGGCGGGGCTGCGTGTGAGGCAAAGGATCTCGGCATGGCGGATCAGTGGCGTCCGCGCAGCCACGGAAACAGGTCTGCCACCCGTCATCCTCGGGCTTGTCCCGGGGATCTCCGACTGAGCGAGGTCCTCGGGTCAAGCCCGCGGACGACGGCGAGGTAAGGGACGATCCCGAACGGGGGTCCCTGCCTTACAGGAAGCCGTCGTCGTCCTTGGCGCTGACCTTGTTCAGGCCCGCCGCGAGGGTCGAGGTGAGGAGTTGGCGGCTGGCCCGCAGCGGCGGCGATTCGGGCCCCGTGGCAGCCACATGGGAGGCCAGGACGACCAGCAGGCGCGTGCCGTGGCGGCGCTTGTCGAACGCCATGGCGTCGAATTGGCCGTAGCCGGTGTCGATCAAGGCCCGCTCCATCGCCTCGGCCTTTTCGTTGGCGGGTCCGCCGGGCCAGAGGGCGCCGCTTTGCAGGCACATCTCGCGCTGGCCGGACATGGCGCCCAGAAGCAGGGGGTCGATGGCGTGGAAACCTTGTGTGGCATAGGTGTAGAGCCACATTTCGGACATGGAGCTTTTGGCCCAGAGCGGGCCGTCCTTCGGCGACACCTCGACCAGGCTGAGCGCTGCATAGCCCGCGGTTTCCACCAGGGCGACGGCAGCAGGCCAGAGCGTGTCGATGCTGTCGGCTTCCATCAGCCGGATCAGCGGGTCGGTCATGTCACGGAGGAACATCGGGGCGTCCTTGGGCAGCGTGGCGGCAACCCGGATCATAGGAACCAAGTCCTAAGAAACGTGAAACGGCCACCGCCCCGGGGGGCGATGGCCGTCGAAAATCGTCGGTCCGGTGGGGACTTAGTTCTGGGCGTAGTATTCGATGACCAGGTTCGGCTCCATCATCACCGGGTAGGGCACATCGCCCAGACCCGGGGTGCGCACGAAGCTGGCGGTCATCTTGGAATGGTCGGCCTCGATGTAATCGGGCACGTCGCGTTCGGCCAGTTGAACGGATTCCAGGACCACGGCAAGCTGCTTGGACTTGTCGCGGACCGAGATCACGTCGCCTTCCTTCACCCGGTAGGAGGGGATGTTCACGCGCTTGCCGTTCACCTCGACATGGCCGTGGTTCACGAATTGACGGGCGGCGAAGACGGTCGGTACGAACTTGGCGCGGTAGACGACGGCGTCGAGCCGACGCTCGAGCAGGCCGATCAAGTTCTCGCCGGTATCGCCCTTGACCCGAGCGGCTTCCGCGAAGATGCGCTTGAATTGCTTCTCGGTCAGGTCGCCGTAATAGCCTTTCAGCTTCTGCTTGGCGCGCAGCTGCAGGCCGAAATCGGACATCTTGCCCTTGCGGCGCTGACCGTGCTGGCCGGGGCCGTATTCGCGGCGGTTCACCGGGGACTTGGCGCGGCCCCAGATGTTTTCGCCCATGCGGCGGTCGATCTTGTACTTGGCAGACGTGCGTTTGGTCACGGCTGATCTCCTTCTTTGTTTGACCTCCTCAATTCGCCCGACGGCCTGCGGCTGTTCGGATTGAGAAGCGTCTGAAGGGCGTTGTCCTCTGGTCCGAAGACCCGACAGGGAACCCCTTGCGGGGGCCACCAACACCAATGGAAGCCGCCTGTTAGTCGGCGGCCCGGGGCCTGTCAAGCGAGGTGGCGCGGGGCCCCGTCATGGCGCAGAATGGCCAGCTCCGCCGGGCTGAGACAGCGGCGGGCATGGGGGCCGTAGGCGGCGTCGGGCGCGGCCTCGCGCAACTCCTCCAACTCGACCGGGTTCAGATGAGTCAGGTCGGCATCGTCGGGATGGAAGCTTTCCACCCAGACGCCGTTGGCGCGGATCACCTGATGGCGGGCCAAAAGGATGTGGATATACGTCGTCTCGGTCGTGCCGTGGTCGCGCATCACGCGGCTGTCGTCGATTAGATCGCGGGCGCGGATCAGGGCCTCGTCGGTGTCCCACAACGCGCGGATCTGCCCGTCGGTCAGCAGGATGCGGTGATCCGGCGACACGATCAGATCGGGCTCGGGCCGGTCGCCGCCGAGCGCGCCGGCGCGCAGACGCACGGGACGCAGGTCGGGTTGGGCATAGAGGCGGGCGCCGGAGACATAGCGCAGGCCCATCCACAGGATTTCCTGCGGGCCGTCGTCGCGGGTCAGGACCTCGTCGCCGGGATAGAGAACGTCGATCGGGTGCGGCCCGTCGGGCGTGTCGACCATCGTTCCGGGCGTGAAGCAGATCGTCTGCCGGGCGTCCCGCGGATGGGGCAGGACGGGCGCCTGTTCGATGATCAGGTCCCGGTTGGCGGGCGGCAGGTCGGTGTCGAAGGCCAGCAACAACTCGCCCGTGGCGGTCGTCAGCGCGGTGGCCCGCCAGCGATCCGTGCCATCGCCGAGGGTCAGCGTATCGGTGCGGTCGGCTTCGGCCGATTGGCGCATCTCGGGCCGGGCCGACCGGGCCCGGCACAATTTGGCCACGCCGTTCGGAGCATGCTGGCGCAAGTCATCGAAGCCGATCGCGCGATCCAGCAGCAACGATTCCCGCGCCCCGTCCAGGCGCAGTGGCAGGCCGAACCACCGAAACGTCGAGCCCTTGAAGAATGAATTACGGGTGGACGGTATCTCCCCATCCACCCGCGTTTGGACCGCTGAGATGATCTGTGCGAATGCACCGTTCCCCAACATGCCTGCCCCGATCTTTGCCGGTTTTCTTATTATTCCCCGGTCACTGCCCGACCGTTGCGCCGGTGGTAACAGACGACCGAATCACTCGTCAAACATTGATTCGTTTTTGAATGAACTTTTTTGAAAGTTTTGCGTTTCGGTTGATTTTCGCTTACCGAGATCGCGTGAGCTGGTTCGTATCGTAACCATTGAAGTCCAAAACCGTCAGGGCGGCGCGCAGGCGGTCGGGCGGGATGTCGGGCTCGCGGTTCAGGATCCAGCCCGCGCGTCCGTCGGGCTGTCCGATCACGGCCGTCCGGTATCCGTCATCCACCCAAAGCACCCAATAGGGCGCCACGAAGGGCACGCCGTCCAACCGCACGTCCAGGCGACCCGGCCCGGTCACGGTGCCGCTGCCGGTGATCTGACGGATGGGTTGGCCGGTCTGGTCCAGGCAGATGTTGCGGATGGTGATGCTGCCGCCGACAGGCGGTCCGTATTCGGCGATGGCGCCCGCGCAATCGGCCTGGAAGGGAACCGGGAAGCGGGCGATTTCGTGCCAGCGCCCGGCATAGCGGGCCGGGTCGAAATCGGCCTTCGACGCGATGGGGATCGTCTGGTCCCGATAGGACGGCAAGAGCGGGGCGACGACAGCGGTCGAGCAGCCCGCCAGCAGCGCGGCCAGCAGCAGGGCCCGTCTCATCGTGGCATCGGAATTTCGACCATGGGCTGCCCGGCCAGGATGGCGCGGGCATCCGCCGCCATCAGTTGGGTCAGCGCCGGGTCATGGCACCGCAGCCCGCCCGTATAGGTGCCGTAGGCCGGCAGGATCAGCCGCCGGGCATCGCGCAGGAAACAGGGGCGCGAGATGCGGCGGCCTTTGACGTTCAGCGCGGCCTTGGGATGGTAATGGCCGGACACTTCGTAGACCGTGTCGTCCGCGGCGATGTGGCGGAAGGTGATCGGGCCGCAGGTGACGCCCTCGGCCGCATGTCCGCCCAGACCGGTCGGGGCAGGATCGTGATTGCCGGTGATCCAGGTCCAGTCGCGGCCCGCGATCAGCCGGTCGAGCCAGGCATGGGTCTCGGGTCCGAGGGCGTGGGCGGCCGACATGTCGTCGAAGCTGTCGCCCAGCGAGATCACCCTTTGCGGGTCGGTGGCGGCCAGATCGGCTTCCAAGCGCGTCAGGGTGTCCTGGATTTCATAGGGCGGCAGCAGGGGGCCGCCCCGGCGGGCCATGCGTTCGGACTTGCCCAGATGCAGGTCGCTGACGACCAGCAGCGCCGCCTCGGGCCAATGCAGGGCGCCGGAGGGCAGGGCGTTCAGACATTCGCCTGCGAAAGTGAAGGTGAGCGCGTGCCCCATATCTTCGGGTGAATCACGGGTCACAGGCGGAGGCAAGGGGCAGATGGACCCCAGCGGGCCTCACCCCAGGTCCAGCCCGGCTTCGGCCATCAGCTGCGCCGCCTCCTCTTGGATCAGCCGGCCCTCGCCCTTCCCCTTGATCGGGACCTTGCCCAGTTCCAGAAACAGCGGCGCGGCCAAGGGTGTCACCCGGTCCAGGTTCACCTGGTCGATCCGGTCCTCGACGGTTTCCAGCAGCAGCTCGACCCGGCCGAAGTCGATATGGCCGCGCATGGCCTCTTCCTCGGTGATCTTCAGCATCAGGTGATCCGGATCATAGCGGTGCAGCGTGTCATAGAGGATGTCGCTGCTGAACGTCGCCTGGCGCCCGCTGGTCCGCTTGCCCGGAAAGTTGCGGTCGATCAGGCCCGAGATGATTGCGGCGGCGCGGAAGGTGCGCTTCATCACGGCATTGCCCTTCAGCCAGGTATCCAGGGCCGCGTGGATACCGTCATGGGCCAGAAACGGCGCCACATCCAGCGCCGGTTTCAGGCCCCAGATCAGGCAGGCGTAGTCGGTCGCGACGAAACCGAGCGGGTCGAGGCCCGCGTCTTCCATTCCCTTGGTCAGCAGCAGGGCCAGGGTCTGCTGGGCATTGCGGCCGCAGAAGCCGTAGACGCAGACATGGTGGCGGCCGTCGCGCGGGAAGGTTTCCACCAGCAACCGGCCGGGTTGGGGCATGGCCGAGTAGCGGTCCTGGAGTTCCAGCCAGTGGCGGGTGTGATCGGGCAGCGC
>JBCCCB010000005.1:0-37032 GCA_039033775.1 Pseudomonadota bacterium
CACCCCGTTCGCCGCCTGGTCAGCCACCAGGAAACCGGTCTTCTCTGGTCGTGGGACCGCGACAAGCGCGTCGCGGCCTGGTGCGCCGCCCATGGCATCGTCTGGGACGAGCCCCCGGATAGCGGCGTCGTCCGCCGCCTGACCTCCCGCGATGGGTGGGCGGCCCGGCGCGAGCTTTTCGTTCGGGAGCCGTTGGCGCCCGTGCCGGATCGTCTGACCGGCCCGGACGTGCCGCCCGGCGACATCCCCTCGGCCGAGACCCTCGGGCTTGCCGGCGATCCGTGCCCCGAGCGCCAGGCGGGGGGGCGGGCTCGCGGGCTGGAGCTGCTCTATACGTTCTTGCACGACCGCGGCGAAGGTTACCGCAGGGACATGTCCTCGCCCATCGCGGGCGAGACCGGCTGCTCGCGCCTGTCGCCCCATCTGGCCTGGGGCACGCTGTCGGTGCGCGAGGTCCACCAGGCCGCCATGGCCCGCGCGGTCGAGAAGAAGGGGCAGGGGACGGGCTGGCCGGCCGCCCTGTCGTCGTTCAAGTCGCGTCTGGCGTGGCGCGACCACTTCACGCAGAAATTGGAAGACTTTCCGCAGCTTGACCGGCGGCCGTTGCATCCGGCCTTCGCGGACCTGCACCCGCGCATAGCCGACAGCCCGCTGCAAGCCGAGCGCCTGGCCGCCTGGGCCGACGGACGCACGGGGCTGCCCTTCGTGGATGCCTGCATGCGCTATGCCCGCGCGACCGGCTGGCTCAACTTCCGCATGCGGGCCATGGTGCAATGCATAGCCAGCTATCACCTGTGGATCGATTGGCGCGACAGCGGCCCGGTCCTGGCGCGCCTCTGGACCGACTACGCCCCTGGCATCCACTATGCCCAAGCGCAGATGCAATCGGGCGTCACCGGGATCAATCAATTGCGCATCTATAACCCCGTCAAACAGGGGCACGACCAGGATCCCACCGGCGCCTTCACCCGGCGCTGGCTGCCTGAGATCGCCCATCTGCCGGACGAGACCCTGCAAGAGCCCTGGAAAACCGGCGTGCCGGGTTACCCGGCCCCCATCGTCGACGTGGCCGGGGCCGCCCGCGAGGCGCGTGCCAAGATCACCGCGATCCGCCGCCAGCCCGGTTTCCGCGACGAGGCGGACAGGGTGGTCGCCAAGCATGGTTCTCGCAAGGGCCCGAACGACCGGCAGCCGAGGGGCCGCCGCCGGGACCCGGCCCAAGCGGAGTTGCCGCTGTGAGCAAGATGCGCCGCAAGGGCGATCTGCCCCGGAAGATCTGCGCCACCTGTGGGCGACCCTTCGCGTGGCGAAAAAAATGGGCGAAGGTCTGGGACGAGGTGCGATATTGCTCGGACAGATGCCGAGCCGGCCGAAGCGGTAAGGATCTTTGACCAATTCGGTTGCCGATCGGAAACGTCTGACGTACCTCGCCCCCAAATTGCAGCAGGGAGGGGTGCATGACCCGCATTGTCAAATCCGGCCTTCAGGTCGCCGAGGAACTGGCCCGCTTCGTCGAGGACGAGGCCTTGGCCGGGCTCGATATCGAGGCGGCGGCGTTCTGGGACGGGTTGGCGGGCTTGGTGCGGGATCTGGCCCCAGTGAATGCCGACCTGTTGAAGATCCGCGAGGACATTCAGACCCGGATCGACGACTGGCACCGGGCGCGGAAGGGGCAGGCCCATGACGCGGCGGCCTACGAGGCCTTCCTGCGCGAGATCGGATACCTCGTGCCCGAGGGCGACGATTTCGCCATTGGCACGGCCAACGTGGATCCGGAGATCGCCGAGATTGCGGGACCGCAGCTGGTCGTGCCGATCACCAATGCGCGCTATGCCCTGAACGCCGCCAATGCGCGGTGGGGGAACCTCTACGACGCGCTCTACGGCACCGACGCCATTGGCGACCCGCCGTCTGGCGGCGGCTACGACGTGGCGCGGGGTGCGCGAGTGATCGCCTGGGGAAAGGCCTTTCTGGACCGCGCGGTGCCGCTGGGGTCGGGGTCTTGGGCGGACCTGACCCGGATCGAGGTGGTCGATGGCGCGCTGGATTTGGGTGACTCCAGCCTGTCCGACCCATCGGGCTATCGCGGCTGGGTTCGCGACGGCGGAACGCTGCGCGTTCTTTTGCAGAACAACGGCTTGGGGATCGTTCTTGTGGTGACGCCGGACGGCGCCATCGGCAATGACGACCCGGCTGGGCTGGACGCGATCCACTTGGAATCGGCGCTGTCGGCGATCATGGATTGCGAGGATTCCGTGGCCTGCGTCGATGCCGAAGACAAGGTCGGCGCCTATCGCAACTGGCTCGGCCTGATGCGCGGCGATCTGACAGAAGAGGTGACGAAGGGCGGTAAGACCTTCACCCGCGCCCTGAACCCGGACATGGAGTTCAACGCGCCCTCCGGCGAGGTCTTCACCGTCAAGGGCCGCGCCCTGATGCTGATTCGGAACGTCGGCCACCTGATGACCAACCCGGCCATCCTGATGGAGGACGGATCCGAGATCCCCGAGGGCCTGATGGATGCGGCCATCACCACGCTGATCGCCATGCATGACCTGGCGCGCGAGGGGGGCAATTCGGTCACCGGCTCGGTCTACGTGGTGAAGCCCAAGATGCATGGGCCAGAGGAGGTGGCGTTCGCCGACACGATCTTCACCCGGGTCGAGTCCATGCTGGGCCTGCCCGCGAACACCGTGAAGTTGGGCATCATGGATGAGGAGCGGCGGACGTCGGCCAACCTCAAGGAATGCATCCGGGCCGCGAAGGACCGGGTGGCCTTCATCAACACGGGCTTTCTGGACCGGACGGGCGACGAGATCCATACCAGCATGGAAGCCGGGCCGATGCTGCCCAAGGGTGAAATGAAATCGACACCCTGGATCGCCGCCTACGAGGATCGCAACGTCGATATCGGTCTCGCCTGCGGCCTGCGTGGCCGCGCGCAGATCGGCAAGGGGATGTGGGCCATGCCCGACCGCATGGCCGACATGTTGGAGCAGAAGATCGGACATCCGCAATCCGGCGCCACCTGCGCCTGGGTGCCGAGCCCGACCGCGGCGACCCTGCACGCGACCCATTACCACGAGGTCGACGTCAAGGCGCGGCAGGCGGAATTGGCCGAGGCCGGTCCGCGCGGCACACTGGCCGATCTGCTGACGATCCCGGTGATGGAGGGGCGGAATCTGTCGGATGCCGAGGTGAACGCCGAGATCGAGAACAACGCCCAGGGCATCTTGGGCTACGTGGTCCGCTGGGTCGATGACGGCGTCGGCTGTTCCAAGGTGCCCGACATCGACGATGTGGGCCTCATGGAGGACCGCGCGACTTGCCGCATCTCCTCCCAGGCCTTGGCCAACTGGCTGCATCATGGGGTGATCCAGCGCGATCAAGTCGAGGCCGCATTGCAGAAGATGGCGGCCAAGGTGGACATGCAGAACGATGGCACGCCCGGTTACCGGCCCATGGCGCCAGGTTTCGACGGCGTCGCCTACAAGGCCGCGCAGGACCTGGTCTTCGAGGGCCGCGTCCAGCCGTCGGGCTATACCGAGCCGGTGCTGCACCGCCGGCGGCTGGAACTGAAGGCCGGCTGATGTCGGTCCGGCGCGACTTTCCGGACCTGCCGCCGATCTGGGCGCTCGGGACGCTCGTGGTCCAATGGGTCCTGGCCCGGTTCCTGCCGATCCTGACCGTCGCGACCGGGCCGCTCGGCTGGCTCTTCGTGGCGCTGGGCTTCGGCCTGGCACTCTGGTCGCTGGTCTGGTTCCGGCGTAAGAACACGACTTTCGAGCCGCGGGACCAACCGACCGCCCTGATCGTCGAGGGCCCGTTCCGCGTGAACCGGAACCCGATCTATACGGGTCTCGCGCTGATCCTGGTGGGAACCGGCCTGCTCTTCGGCTCGCTGCTGGCCGTCGCATTGGTGCTGCCGTTCTGCTGGATCATCACCCGCCGCTTCATTCTGGACGAAGAAGCGACCCTTCGCGCCACCTTCGGCGAAACGGCCGATGCCTACATCGCGGCGACCCGCCGCTGGTAGCGCGCGTCGCAACCTTTGGAAGCAAGGACCTGATATGCCTGAAATATCCCTCCGCCGCGCGCGCACCATCATCCGCCAGACCTTGGCCAAGGGGCGCGAGATGGGGCTGAAGCCGCTCTCGGTGATCGTCTTGGATACCGGCGGCCACGTGACCGCGTTCGAGCGTGAGGACGGCGCCGCCCCCGGCCGCTTCGCCATCGCCCATGGCAAGGCCTACGGCTCGGTCATGCTGGGCATGGCGGGCAAGGCGCAGATGGCCCGGGCCGAAAGCCAGGCCTATTTCATGGCCGCTGTGAACGGCGCCTATGGCGGCCAGGTCGTCCCCGTGCCGGGCGGTATCCTGGTGCGCGACGCGAAGGGCCGCGTGATGGGCGCGGTCGGCGTCACGGGCGATACATCCGACAACGATGCCGAGGCGGGTTTGGCCGGGATCGAGGTCGCGGGATTGTCCGGCGAGGCGTGACCCCGGTGCATCAGCGCAGGGCAGATCGTGCGGCGACGGGTCTTTTGCGCGCAAGGGCCCTGCATTAGCTTTGCGCGAACTGGAGGTCTGCAATGCGTCCGATCGTCGGCATCATCTCGAACAGCTATCTGATCAACGACCAATACCCGGCCCATGCCAACGGGACGATGAACACGGTCGCGGTCAGCGAGGTGTCCGATTGCATGGCACTGACCTTCCCGGCTTGCCCCCGGGCTTCGCGCCTGGAGGAATTGCTGGAGACGTTCGACGGGTTCCTCTTCACCGGTGGGCGGCCTAACGTGCACCCCGAGGAATACGGCCACGAGGAGACCGAGGCCCATGGCGCCTTCGACCGAGACCGCGATGCGGTCGCGCTGCCGCTGATCCGAGCGGCAGTGGATCGGGGGCAGCCGGTGCTCGGCATCTGCCGGGGCTTCCAGGAAGTGGCCGTGGCCTTCGGGTCGACATTACACCCGGAAATCCGCGACCTGCCGGGCCGCGACAATCACCGCATGCCGCCCGACGGCACGCTGGAAGAGAAGTTCGCCCTGCGCCACGACGTTCATTTTGATCCGGCCGGACCCTTCGCCCGATTGTTCGGATCCGAGACGGTGATGACAAATACGCTGCATGGCCAAGGCATCGACGTGCCTGGCCGCCGAGTCCGTATCGACGGCGTTGCCCCGGACGGGACGCCCGAGGCGATCTGGATAGACGGCGCGCCCGGATTTTGCTTGTCGGTCCAGTGGCATCCGGAGTGGAATGCGGCCGACGATCCGGTCTCTCGCCCGCTGTTCGAAGCCTTCGGGGCGGCGTGTCGCGCGTGGCGCTCCGGCAAGACCACGCCTTTCGCGAAGGCGGGATAGGCACCCGGCTGGGATGTCGCTGACCGGGGCCGGCGACCGCATCCGGCCACCCGTCCATCTCGGCCTTCGGACGCTTCAAATCCTGACAGCCTGGCCGATCGAGGTCAGATCATCCTCAGGCCAAGCCAGAGGATGACGGGTCTTCGGTAGCGGGTCAGCTTTGGCGAGGCCCGCGCCGTTCCCGCAATATCCGTCGGATACGCTCCCAATCGTCGGCGGCCTGGCGATGATTGGCGATCTTCTCTTCCAGCGCCCGCTGGGCTGCCACGGCCTCCGCCCGCGTCCCAAGACGGTCGTGGAGCTGATGGGCGTGACGGATGGCGTCGCTTTGGTGAAGCATCTTTCCCTCCCTCTGGTTCTGAGCGTCCTCTTTTTATCACAGAATCGAGAGCAGCGGCATCTTTTATCCATATTGCTCCAGCATTTGCAGAAGGTCGCCGTGGGTGTTCGCTTCCTGCGCGGGCTTGTCGTGACGCCAGCGCAGCATGCGGGGAAAGCGCAGGGCGACGCCCGATTTGTGACGCGTGCTTTGCTGGATGCCTTCGAAGCCGATCTCGAATACCTGCTCGGCCGGGACTTGGCGCACGGGGCCAAAGCGGGCCAGAGTGTTCTTGCGGACCCAGGCGGTTATCTTGCGGAATTCGGCATCCGTTAGGCCGGAATAGGCCTTGGTGAAGGGGACCAGGTCGTTGCCCTTCCAGACGGCGAAGGTGAAATCGGTGTAGAGGTTCGCGCGCCGCCCATGCCCGGCCTGGGCATAGACCATGACCGCGTCGATGGTCAGCGGGTCGAGCTTCCATTTCCACCAATCGCCCTTCTTGCGGCCCACATGGTAGGGGCTGTCGCGGCGTTTCAGCATCAATCCTTCGGCCTGCTCATCCCTTGCTTGCGCGCGGGTCTTCGCGAGGTCGTGCCAGGTGTCGAAGGGCGTGAGAGGCGAAAGGCGGATGGGGGCATCGGGCGGCAGGCCGCCGCAGAGTGTTTCGAGCCGGGCGCGGCGGTCCGCGAAGGGTAGCGCGCGGATATCTTGGCCATCCATTTCCAGCAGGTCGTAGGCGTAAAGCAGCGCGGGTGCCTCGGTCAGCAGCTTCTTCGGGACGGTCTTGCGCCCGATCCGCTTCTGGAGCGCCGCGAAGGACATCGGGGCGGTGGCCGCGGCATCCCAGGCCAGCACCTCGCCGTCGATCACCGTGCCGTCGGGCAGGAAATCCCGGGCGCGGGCCAGTTCGGGGAAGCGATGGGTCATCAGCTCTTCGCCGCGCGACCACAAGTGGTGCTGCCCGCCGCGCAGGATCAGCTGGCCGCGGATGCCGTCCCATTTCCATTCCGCCAGCCAATCGCCCGGATCGCCCAGGGCTTCAGGCCCGTCCTCGACCCCGTAGGCCAGGCAGAACGGGTAGGGGCGGCTCAGGTCGGCCGCGGGATCGGGGGCCAGGATCAGGGCGTCGTAGCTGGTGGTCTCGGGCGACCAATTGCCCATGATCCGGTGGGCCAACTCGGCCTCCTCGATGCCGGTGGCCTGGGCCAGGGCGCGGGTCATCAACTTCTGGCTGACGCCCACGCGGAAGCCGCCGGTGATCAGCTTGTTGAAAACGAAGCGCTCGGCGCCCCTCAGCTGATCCCAGGCCGCCAGGATGGCCGCGCGTTTCTCGGGCTCGTCGGCCTGTGACAGGGCCCGAATATCGCCGATCCAGTCGGTCAGGCTGCGGTCGCTGGCGCGGGTCGGGGCGGGCAGCAGCAGGTGGATCGTTTCGGCCAAGTCGCCCACCACGTCATAGCTGGCGCGGAACAGCCAGTCGGGCAGGCCCGCCACCTGGGCGGCCCATTCGGCCAGGCGCGTCGCGGTGACCGTCCGTTTGGGGCGCCGGCCCGAGAGCAGCGCGATGGTCCAGACCCGATCCGCCGCCGGGGCTTCGGTGAAGTAATCCGCCAATGCGGCCGTCTTGCGGGACGTCTTGGTGGTCTGATCCAGCGCCGTGAACAGGGTCGCGAAGCGTTTCATCGCCCGCCCCGCAGGAAGATGGCCAGGCGGCTGACCGACCGGTCGGCGGCCGGGGCCAGGCCGACGAGGATCTGATAATCGTGGGGCATGCCCGGCATCTTGTCGACGCGCACACGGCCGCCTTGCTGGCGCAGGCGCTGGGCGATGGCGTCGGCATCCCGCTCCAGATACTCGCCCCGTGCGGCCTGGATCAGGGTCGGCGGCGGGTTGCGGAACGTGGCATGGACGGGCGAGGCCCGGGGGTCGCCCGGATCACCGCCGGCTAGGTAATCGGCAACCATGCGGCGCAGCGCCGCCTCCGACAGCACCATCTCGTCGGCGCCCTCGGGCAGAACGCGAGCCGGATCCAGATCGACGGCCGGAGAGATCAGGGCAAGGCGCACGGGCCCCCGCCCCTCGACCAGCATTTCGGCACAGACGGCCAAGGCCAGGTTTCCGCCCGCGCTGTCGCCGCCCAGGCGATAGGGACCGTCCTTGGCGACGGCCCGCGTCACGGCCAGGCAATCGTCCAGACCGGCCGGGAACGGGTGTTCGGGTGCCTTGCGATAATCGGGCAGGATCACGCGCAGCCCGCCCCGGCGGGCCAGGGCATGGGCCATGGCGCGATTGGCCTTGGGCGAGCCGACCACGAAGCCGCCGCCATGGAACCAGACAAGCGTGCCGTGCCTGTCCTTCGGCTCGACGGTCAGGACCGGAACCCCGGCGATGCGGCCGCGATGTTCCCGGGTCCGCACGTCGCCCGGCGGGCGGGGCGCGAACAGATCGAACCCCGCGCGATGGACGGGCCAGGGCAAGGGCAGGGCCAAGATAGGGCGAATGGCATAGCGCGCGGCGGCGGCGACGGCCCGGTCGCGCCGGGTGAGCCGGGTCATGCCGGGGCCTCCTCCGGCTCGGCCGAGTCCAGCGCCTCGCCCTCCCATTCGGTCTCGACGATCTGGGCGTCGTAACCCTGTTCGGTCAGCCATTGCCGGAACACGGCGGTATAGCCGTGGGTGACGAACAGCCGGTCGGCCCCGGTCTCCCGGATCGCCATGTTCAATCCCTTCCAATCGGCATGGTCCGAGATCACGAAGCCCCGATCTGCGGCCCTCCGCCGGCGCACCCCGCGCAGCGCCATCCAGCCCGACGCGATGCCGGTGGACGCGCCCGCGCCGGTCATGAAGCGGCGGACCCAGCCCTGGGCCAGCGCCCCCGGTGGCGCCACCACAAGGGCGCCCGCATGGGATTTCAGGTCGGTCTCGGGTGTCACGCGGATCGTGTTCGGCAAGTCGACGCCCTGGCCGCGCAGGACCTCGTTGGTATTCTCGACGGCGCCATGGGTCAGGATCGGGCCGATGCCAGGATCGACCATGGTCATGACCCGTTGGGCTTTTCCAAGGGCGTAGGCGCCGATCAGGCTGAACCGTCCGGCGGCTTTGTTGGCGCGCCACCAATCGTTCAATTGGGCTTCCAGGACGTGATCCTCGGCCCAATCGAAGACGGGCAGACCGAAGGTGCATTCGGTGATGAAGGCGTGGCAGTGCACCGGCTCCCACGGCTCTGACAGGCGGTCGGGGGCGGTCTTGTAATCCCCGGAGACGCACCAGACCTCGCCCTTGTGCTCGATGCGGATCTGGGCAGAGCCGGGGACGTGCCCGGCCGGATGGAAGCTGACCGAGACGCCGCCCACGCCGCGACGTTCACCGAAATCCACGCCGTCGGTGCGGATATCGCCCAGGCGGTGGCGCATGACGGGCAGGGCGGCATGGGTCGCCATGTAGGCGCCGTGGCCGGGATAGGAATGATCGGCATGGCCATGGGTGACCAGCGCCCGGTCGACCGGGCGCCAGGGGTCGATGTGAAAGCCGCCGGCAGGGCAATAGAGGCCTTCGGGGCGAAATTCCAGAACCATGGCGGTGCGTATCCTTCGCGTCGTCGTGCAGGGACATAACCTGCCCGGGCTGGACTGCTAGGGTGCGCGTTGCGACCGCGTGGTGCGAGAGGGGGGATTTGGGGCCTGTGATGCAGGGTGGCCCGCCAGTGCGCCGGTGGTACGGGACGGGCCTGCTCGCCTCGGTGTGGCGGTCGATCTAACCGCTGGGCCGATCGGCCCGGGCGGGATGATCTGGCTTGCGCATGCGCCTTGGGGGGCTGTCGCCTTGGACGACTGGATCGGTGTCATCCCTATTGTCGTCCCGGGCGGGCATGTCCGAACGGGCGCGCCGGGCGACGTCAACGTATCCGTCGATGCAGGCCGACACCGTCTTCTCCGTCAGGACACGTCCCACAAGACCGGAGCCGCGCGGGCCTTGGGAAGCGTCTGGCCGGGTGGAGACGGCGACCGCGTCCGTCTCAGGTGCCAGCGGCAGTCCAGATGACGGTCCGGGTCTGCTTGCCGCCGGCCTTGCTTGTCGGCCGGAGGCCCAGCCCGGTCGGCCGGTGCGGACCGGGCCTGCCACGCGGCATGCCGGGCCTAGCCTTCGCTGGACAGGAGGGTCAGTTCGCCCGCCTCCTCCAATTGTCGAATCTCCGCGACGAAGGCCGACATGGCGGCTTCGGCTTCGTCTGCGGAAATGGTGCCCCGTTCCGCGATCTCGTCGCGGAGCTGGTCGGCCAGACGGGACGAGATATTGGCCAAGACGAATTCGACCGCTGGTTGGGCCGAGGGCGGTGCGCCGCCCAGGATGGCGACCACCTGGGCGTTGTCGAGACCGCGCATGATGCGGGGTAGGTCGCGGGGGTCGATCCGCTCCGGCACGTTTTCGAAGGTGAAGATCGCGGCGCGGACGCGGGCGCCGAAGTCCGGATCGCCCGTGTCGATGCGGTCTAGGATATCGTTGCGGATGCCGGAAATCGCGGCGTTCAGGATGGCGCCGACCCGAGCCACCGGATCGTCCGCGAAGGCTGCCTTCGGGGCCGATGCCGATTGCAGGCCCAGGGCCAGGCCGATGCGGCTGACCGCAGACGGCGTGACGGATTCGGTGCGCGCGAAGGCCAGGGCCACGGCCTCCCTCCGGTCTTCGGGCAATTGTGCCAGAAGGTCGGCCGCGCGTTGCGGCGGCAGCTTGGACAGCAGGATCGCGCTAACTTCGTCGCTTTCCTCGGCCACAAGCGACAGAAGGACGGCCGGATCCAGCGTTGCGATATGCTGCCATGGCCCGTCGCCGGCGCCGCCGGAGTCCGCGGTCATCTCGGACAGGATGCCCTCGATCGTCTCGAGCGAGAGCTGGCCGTCCAGGGCCGCCAGCAGGCGGGCGGGGTCGCGGGGGAAATGTAGCCCCACATCGTCCAGTTCGGATGCGAATTCGGCCACCGTCGCGGCCAGAGTGGCCCGATCCACGAAGCGGAGCGACATCATATCGGACACGATTCGCCGTTGCTGGGCCGGGGGCAGGTCGCGGAGGCCTGGGTCGACGCCGCCGGAGATAAGCAAATGAACGATGACCGCAGCCTTTTGGCGCTTCGTCAATTGGCGCCCGGATCGGGGCACGGGCATCGGAGAAGGGTCCATCATCGGGGCGGAATCCTGGTCGGGGCCGCCGTTAGGGATGCCGGTCAGAGGTTGAGAAATCGTTAGCGGACGGCTGAATAGATCCCGCCGCCGGTTTTAAGCGCCCGGGCCAGCGCGACGTCGGGGAAGGTGCCGCGGCCGCCGGCGCGGCGGATCAGGGCCAATTGGGTCTCGGCCCCCGCGCGGTCGCCGGACTCCAGAAGGGCCGCGCCCAGATAGGCCCGGGCCTGCCAATGGTCGGGATCGAGCGCCAGCGCCCGATCATAGAGCGCCAGGCCCGCCGCCATGTCGCCCGCCTTCCGCGTGGCGTAGCCGCGCAGGGTCAGCGCGTCGGCGCTGCCGGGTCGGGCCAGACCCGCCAGGAGGCGCAAGGCGTCTTCGGGGCGGCCGAACGCGGCCAGTTCGTGGGCCATGTTCAGCTTGCCGGCGTCGTCCAGCCCGCTCTCCTGGATGGGGGCGCAGATGCGGCGGGCGCTGTCCCAGACCTGACCGGCCACGCAGACGCGGGTGGTCGGGGTCGGCCGGGGCTCGTCATCGCGGTCGGCCCAGGCGGGGCCCGCCATGGCGGCACAGAGGGCGATCACACTTGAACGGATCATCGGCGACTTCTCCCGGAAAGGTGGCCCCGTGCGACATGGATCGCGCGCGGGCGCGATCCAGGCCGGGCGGTCAGGACAGGCCCGCCGTCTCCTCGGCGCCGATCATCAGGTTGAGGTTCTGCACCGCCGTTCCGGAGGCCCCCTTGCCGAGATTGTCCAGCACGGCGGCCACCGTCACGCGGCCGACCCCATCCCCTTGAACCGAAAGGACCATTCGGTTTGTGCCGTTGCAGGCCTGGGGGTCGATCCGGTCGCCCGGCAGCTCGATCGAGACGAAGGGGTCGCTGGCGTAATAGTCGCGCAAGACGGCTTCGATCCGGGCATAGCCCGCCACTTCGCCGGGCAGCAGATCGGCATGCAGGTGCAGCTGAACCACCATGCCCTGGGCGAAGCGCGCCACGCTCGGCTGGAACAGAGGGCGCCGGGTCAGGCCGCCATGGGCCATGATCTCGGGCACGTGCTTATGGGTCTGACCCAGCGCGTAGAGATAGTAATCGGGCGCCGTCCCCGCTTCGTATTCGGCGATCAGGGCCTTGCCGCCCCCGGTATGGCCCGACGTGCCCGTCAGCACGACCGGGTGATCGGCGGGAAGGATCCCGGCTTCGGTCAAGGGGCGCAGCATGGCGATGGATCCGGTGGCGTAGCAACCCACATTGGCCACGCGCGGCGCGTCGGCGATGGCGGCGCGGGCGCCGGGCAATTCGGGCATGCCATAGACCCAATGGGGGGCTGTCCGGTGCGCCGTGGAGGCGTCGATCAGCCGGGTATCGCCCGCCAGCGGGATCGCGGCGCGCGCGGCGTCGTCGGGCAGGCAGAGAATGGCCACATCGGCTTGGGCGAAAGCGTCGCGGCGGGCGGTTTCGTCCTTTCGGTTGGCCTCATCCAGCGAGATCAGACGGATATCCGCGCGGGCCGAAAGCCGGTCGCGGATTTGCAAGCCGGTCGTGCCGGCTTCGCCGTCGATGAACACGGATGTGGTCATTGGGTCCTCCTTCGGTCGGCGCGGGGATACGCCGGTCCGGGGGACCTGGCAACAGCGGGCTGGACGGTTCCGGATTTTAAGGAAGGTTGCGAGAAAATGACCGGAGGGGTTGAAAAGCGGTTAACCGGGTTAATGACGTATCGGGAAAAGGTTGAACAATCGTTTCCGGCCGGGTGCGGTCTTCACGAATTGGGGACATTCTTCTGCCGCCTTACCCCAATTTGTACAGAGTTCGACCGGGAATTCGGCTGTGCTGGGGGCGTCGATCTGTTCGCCAGGGCGCGATCCGGTCAGGTCGGCATATGATGCGCGCTTTCATGCGGAGGATTGAGATTTGGTTGATATCGACAGGTTCTATCGAACGGCATCGGAGAGGCCGGCTAGGTCAATCGTCGGGACGGAATCGTGAGGATCCTGCTGGTCGGCGCGTCCGGCGATATCGGGCGGGCGGTCCACGGGGCGCTGGCGCCCCGGCACGAGATCGTGACGGTCGGCCGGACATCCGGCGCGCTGCGCGCCGATCTGGAGGATCGGGCGTCGCTGGAGGCGCTCTACCGCGCGGCCGGTCCGCTGGACGCGGTCGTCTGCGCCAGCGGCAATGTGCATTTCGGACCGCTGGTCGAGTTCACCGAGGCGCAGGTCATGCTGGGCCTGCGCAACAAGGTGATGGGTCAGATCAACCTGGTGCTTGCGGGGCTGGATCATGTGGCCGATGGCGGGTCGTTCACCCTGACCAGCGGCGTGCTGGACCGCGATCCGATCCGCATGGGCATGGGCGCGGCCACGGCGAATGGCGCGCTGGCCGGGTTCGTGCGCGGGGCGGCCATCGAGATGCCGCGCGGGTTGCGGGTCAATGTGGTCAGCCCGGGGCTGCTGGACGTGTCGGTGCCGCGCTATGGCGATTGGTTCCCGGGGCACGAGCCGGTGGCGGCGGCCCGGGTCGGCCAGGCCTATGTGAAGGCGGTGGAAGGGCCGGGGACGGGGGAGGTTCTGATCGTCGGGTAGGGGGGGCCGGTCGGGGGATTGGGGGGGCTGGGCCTGGAGGGGACCTTCGCATTTCCAGGTGCAAGCCGGTCCGTCGACGGGCCGCGGTGCGGCGATCCAACGGTTTTGCGGATGTGCTTTATGGTGCCAGAGCCGCAGAAGCTCCGAGCATCGCGCCGACATCAGCCGGATCGCCGGGCCAGGGGGCGGTCGCCAGTGGGGCGCCATTGGTTCGAGATCCACTGGCGACGCGATGGACCGGCGCCCTGCGGGCTTGATTCCGGTCCAGGCTAGGCTCGACCGTCCGCTCCCAGGCCCACAGCCGCCGCCATCCGACCCTCGGAACCGCCGCGGCGGCCAGATGCCGCGCCGCTGGCCCGAAAGCGACATGGGGGGTCGCAGGGCGCCAAGTCCGGTTCCCGTCCGCGCGCGACGTTCAGCCCCGAGGAGGCCCGCCATGACCGAGATCACGCCCGTCGCCGATGCCGCTCCGCGCCGCCGGAGGGCGGGAGGGCGCAAGGGGCATGCCGACCGCGCGGGCGGGGCCGTCTTCGACCAGGCGCCGTTCCGGCAGCCGCGCAACACCGACCGGCCGACCGAGCCGCTGGGCGACGACGGCATCCAGGCCATCCACAAAGGGGTCATGCGGATCCTGTCGGAGATCGGAATCGAGTTCCTGAACCCCGACGCGGTCGCCCATCTGAAGCGCGCGGGCTGCAAGGTCGACGGCACCAATGTCCGCATGGACGAGGATTTCGTGATGGAGATGGTGGGCCGGGCCCCGTCCAGCTTCACCATCACGCCGCGCAACCCCGAGAAGACGCTGACGCTGGGCGGCGATTACATGGCGTTCGGCAATGTCTCGAGCCCGCCGAATTACTGGGATCTGAAGTCCGGCAAGAAGGTGTCCGGCACGTTCGACAAATATGTGGATCTGATCAAGCTGACCCAGGCGTTCAACTGCATCCATTTCGCGGGCGGCTATCCGGTGGAGCCCATCGACGTGCATGCGGGCGTGCGGCATCTGGATTGCCTGGAGGCGAAGCTGACCCTGACCGACAAGGTCGTGCATGCCTATTCGCTGGGCCGTGAGCGGGTCGAGGACGTCATGGAGATGACGCGGATCGCGGGCGGGCTGAGCCACGAGGAATTCGAGGCGACCCCTCGGATGTACACCAACATCAACTCGGTCAGCCCGCTGAAGCACGATTTCCCCATGCTGGAAGGCGCCATGATCCACGCCAAGCGGCGGCAGCCGGTGGTGGTGACGCCGTTCACCCTGGCGGGCGCCATGGCACCCGTGACCATGTCGGGGGCCGTGACGCTGTCGCTGGCCGAGGGGTTGGCGGCCATCGCGCTGCTGGAATTCATCGCGCCGGGCTGTCCGGTGATGATCGGGACGTTCACGTCGAACGTGGACATGAAATCGGGCGCGCCCGCCTTCGGGACGCCGGAATATATGCGCGCCACCCAGATGACCGGGCAGATGGGGCGCTTCTACGGCTTGCCGATCCGGTCGTCGGGGGTCTGCGCGGCCAACGTGCCCGACGGGCAGGCCGTGTGGGAGACGACGGCATCGCTTTGGGCCGCGGTGCAGTCGGGGTCGCATATGGTGTATCACGCCGCCGGCTGGCTGGAGGGCGGGCTGATCGCCAGCCCCGAGAAATTCGTCATGGATTGCGAAGTGCTGAGCCAGATCCAGCGCTATTTCGACCCGATGCTGGTGGCGACCGGCGAGGCGGAGATCGGCGTGGACGCGGTGGCCGAGGTCGGGCCGGACGGGCATTTTTTCGGCTGCCAGCACACCCAGGACCGCTATCAGACGGCCTTCTATTCGCCGTTTCTGTCGGATTGGCGGAATTTCGAGGCCTGGGATCTGGCGGGCGGCGTCTGGACGGCGGAGCGGGCCCACGACCTGTCGCGGCGCATCATCGACGGGTTCGAAGCGCCGCCCATGGACGACGCGATCCGCGAGGAATTGGGCGCATTCGTCGCGAAACGGAAGGAAGAAGGCGGGGCGCCGACGGATTTCTGAGGGCCGGGCTTAAGCCTTCCTTGAGGTTTTCGCGCCCATTGTGCGCGGCAAGAAACCTCGGACGGACCTGCCATGCATGGGATGATCTGCAAATCGCTGGAGACGTTCCTGCGGGCCAATCACGGGCACGACGTCTGGGCGGCGGTCCGCGCGGGCGCGGAGATGGAGGCGGCCGGATTCGAGGCCATGCAAAGCTATCCGGACGAGCTGTTCCTGGCCGTGGTCGCCGCGGCGGCGGAGTTTCTGGGCCGGCCGGTCTCGGCGGTGCTGGAGGATGTGGGGACCTGGATCTGCACGACCCCCCCGCTGGAGCCGGTGCGCCGTCTGATCCGGTTCTCGGGTCCGACCTATGAGGATCTGCTGTGGTCGCTGGACGAGATGCATGACCGCGCGCGGCTGGCCGTGCCGGACCTGGATTTCCCCGCCTGCAGCACCGAGGAGACGGAGCCCGGCCAGTTCGAGATCACGGTCCGCTGGCCGATCCCGGGTGCGGCGGCGGTGATGACGGGGATGCTGCGCGCCATGGCCGACGATTACGGCGTGCTGGCGATGCTGGACCGGGGCGCCCGCCAGAAGATCGGCGATCTCTGGCACGAGCGGATATCGGTGACCTTGTTCGAGTCCGATTTCGCCACGCCGCGCGATTTCTCCATCGGAGCGTCCGCATGAGCCTGGCCGTGCTGACCCCCGCGGCCCTGGACGCGGCCATGCCGATGGCTTTGGTCTTCGACCAGGCGGTGGGCCGGATCCTGCATGCGGGCCGGGTGCTGGGCAAGGTCGCGCCGGGCCTGGTGGGGCAGACCCTCGAAGAGGCCGTCGACTTGCTGCACCCGGCCGGGCCGGTCACCCCCGAGGCGCTGCTGGCCCATCCTGGCCGCCGCCTGTCCGTCCGGTTCCGCGGTCCGGCCGGTGACGGCGGCGGGGGCACCCGCCTGCGCGGCTGTGCCGTGCCGCTGGACGGCGGCCGGGCGCTTTTGGACCTGTCCTTCGGGCCCGATATCGCCCGCGCCGTCGCACGTCATGGCCTGGATGCGGGCGATTTCAGCCCGATCGACCCGGCCGTGGAGATCCTGTTCCTGCTGGAAGCCCGCGACGCGGTCCTGCGTGAATTGGCCCGGCTGAGCGAGCGGCTCTGCGACGCGCGCGACGCCGCCGAGTTGAAGGCCCAGACCGACGGTTTGACCGGCCTGCCGAACCGCCGGGCCCTGGATCATGTGCTGACCCGGCTGATGGGCGGGCGGGCGCCGCGTTTCGGCGTGATGCACCTGGACTTGGACCACTTCAAGCAGGTCAACGACACGCTGGGCCACGCGGCGGGGGACCTGGTCTTGGAACGGGTGGCCGCGATCCTGTCCGAGGAGGTGCGGCTGGGCGACCTGGTGGCGCGGATCGGAGGCGACGAATTCGTGCTGGTGTTCCCCGATTGCGGCGATGCCGATCTGCTGGTGCGGATCGGCGAGCGGATCATCCGGCGGCTGGAACAGCCGATCCCGTTCGGCGACGATGCCTGCCGCATCTCGGGAAGCGCGGGGGTGACGCTGTCGTCGTTCTACCGCGAATTGGACCTGGAGCGGATGCTGGCGGATGCGGACCGGGCGCTTTACGATTCGAAGGAGGCCGGGCGGGCACAGGTCAGCGTGGCGACGCCGGAAGCGGCCTGAGCGTTCAAGGGGAGACGGCGCGGCGCCCCTCTCGAACGGGCGCCGAAGCGCCGGGTCTCCGCTCTCCGCGGCAGGGCGATGCCCGCGGGCAGGGCCCGCGACGGCCTGGACCGTTCGCCGGACAAGGGGCCGGTGCCATTCGGGACGCGAGGGCCATGGATACGTTCGGGCATGACGGCGCGGGCCGCGGTTTCGGGCTCGGCCCCGGTTCCCGGCGATCGGTGAGGCCGAAGGTGGAGCGGCCTGTGGTCAGGGCGGGGCGGTGGCATGTGGGGCGGCACGCCCGGCGGGTCGGGCGAGTTTCATGACCGGTTCGGTTGCAGATCCCGCGCATCGGAAGGTGCAAGGGGCAAGATCATTGGGCTTCCGTTCGGGATCGGAGCGGGGGCTTGCCGGTCGGCTGGGGCTGGGGTGGGGCGGCCCGGGTCGCGGCAAGACGGTGGGTATGAGCTGGCGTCTCCGGCGGGCGATCTTCTTTCCCGGTTCGATTGGAGGGCCCGCTTGGCGGGTGGGGCACCGGAGAACGGCCATCGGGCCGAGATTTCGGGATCGGAGCGGGTGCTGCCGGTCGGCTGGGGCGGGGGTGGGGCGGGCTGGGTCGCGGTGGGACGGTGGCATATGGACGGGCGTCCGGCGGTCGGGCGATCTTCTCTGCCGTGTCGGTTGGAGGGGCGGCGGGCCCTCTGGAGGGACCGCTTGGCGGATGGTGCGCGTGTGTCACCGCGCCGGTCCACGCCGCCTGACGCCTCTATGTCGACGGCACGGGACGCATCGGGCCAGCCCGCGCCGATCGGGGCTTGGATGTTCGCCACGCAGCCTATCTAAGTTCTCGCCGGGTCGGACCGCCCCGGACCGGCCCAAGCCCGATGGGAGACGTGGATGCGAGAATGGTGGCGCGATGCGGTGATCTATCAGATCTATCCGCGATCCTATCAGGACGATAGCGGCGACGGCGTCGGCGACTTGCCCGGGATCATCCGGCGGCTGCCCCATGTGGCCGATCTGGGGGCCGATTGCATCTGGCTGTCGCCCATCTTCCCGTCGCCCCAGGCCGATATGGGCTATGACGTGTCGGATTACCTGGATGTCGATCCGCTGTTCGGGACGCTGGCGGATTTCGACCGTCTGATCGAGACGGCCCATGGGCTGGGGCTGAAGGTCATCATCGACCAGGTTCTGTCGCATACATCGGACCAGCATGCCTGGTTCAAGGAATCCCGCCTGAGCCGCGACAATCCGAAGGCCGATTGGTATGTCTGGGCGGACCCCTTGCCCGACGGATCGCCGCCCACCAACTGGCACAGCCATTTCGGCGGCCCGGCCTGGGAATTCGACCCCCAGCGGGGGCAGTATTACCAGCACAATTTCCTGATCTCGCAGCCCGATCTGAACTTCTACAACCCGGAGGTGCAGGACGCGGTCCTGGCGGCCTGCGAGTTCTGGCTGAAGCGCGGCGTGGACGGGTTCCGGCTGGACACGGTGAATTACTATGTCCACGACGACCAGCTGCGGTCGAACCCGCCCGCGCAGAAGGCGCCGCAGGTGATGGCGACCGATCTGTTCGGGATGCAGGACAACATCTACAACAAGAACCGGCCCGAGAACCTGGCCTTTCTGGAACGGCTGCGGGCGCTGACCGACCGGTACGATGACATCATGATGGTGGGCGAGGTGGGCGAGATGGGCCACCGGTCGATCCGGTTGATGGGCGAGTACACGGCAGGCAATGCGCGGCTGCACATGGCCTATAGCTTCGCCATGCTGAGCCCGGACTTCACGGCCGGGCATTTTCGCGACTGTATCGAGGGCTTCCAGCGGCACGCGCCCCATGGACAGCCCTATTGGTCGTTCAGCAACCACGATGTGGTGCGCCATGTGTCCCGCTGGGCCGAATACGCGGTGAGCGAGGATGCCCTGGCGCGCCTGACCTGCGCGATGCTGATGGCGTTCGAGGGGACCGTCGGGATCTACCAGGGCGAGGAGCTGGGGCAGACCGAGACGGAGATGCGGCACGGGGAGTTGACCGACCCGCCCGCGATCCGGTTCTGGCCGGGGATCAAGGGGCGGGACGGCTGCCGGACGCCCATGGTCTGGGAGGCGAGGGCGGCGAATGCGGGCTTCTCGACGGCCAAGCCCTGGCTGCCGGTGAAGCCGCCCCAGGCGGCCAATGCGGTGGATGCGCAGGTGCCGGGCGGGATCCTGGATTTCTACCGCGACGCGATCGCCTACCGGAAGGGCAGCGCGGCACTGGCGCGGGGCACGACGGCGTTCCTGGACCTGCCGGAGCCGATCCTGGCGTTCCGCCGCCAGGCGGACGGGCAGGGGCTGACCTGCCTGTTCAACCTGCGGCCTGGGCCGGTGAACCTGGAGGTTTCCGGCGCGGCGGAGCTGTCGGGCCCCCGCGCGGCGGAACTGTCCGACGGCTTGCTCAACCTGCCTGGCAACGGGTTTGCCTATCTCGCCTCCGCGGGCGAATTGGCGGTGCGGGTGGTGGGGTGAGGCATATCGCGGTCACAATCGACGTCACCGGACAGGTCCAGGCGAACGCCGCCTCGGCCTGTCCGGTTGATGTGTGACCTGGGCCAGGCGCGACGGGGTCTAAAGCAAGCTCCTCGTGTCCCAAATCTCGGCCATATAGCCCCGGATCGTGCGGTCGGACGAGAAGTGGCCGGACCCTGCGATGTTGTGCAGGGCCATCCGGTGCCAGCTGTCGGGATCCGCGAAGGCGCGGTCCACCCGGGCCTGGGCAGAGGCGAAGCTGTCGTAATCGGAGGCGACCAGGAACGGATCGCGGGTCCAGGTGGCGTCGACCAGGCCGTGATAGCGCGACGGCTCGTCGGGGCTGAAGCGGCCTTCGGCGATCAGTTGCAGGACATCCTTCAGCGCCTTGCTGGCCTTGATGGCCTGGCGAGCGTGGTCGGCGACGCGGTAGCGGGCCCGCACCTCGTCGGCATCCATGCCGAAGAGGAAGAAATTGTCGGCCCCGACCCGTTCGCGGATTTCCACGTTGGCGCCGTCGAGCGTGCCGATGGTCAGCGCGCCGTTCATGGCGAATTTCATGTTGCCGGTGCCCGACGCCTCCTTTCCGGCGGTCGAGATCTGTTCGGACAGATCGGCGGCCGGGATCAGGCGTTGCGCCATGGAGACGTTGTAATTGGCCGGATAGACGATCTTGAGGCGGCCGCGCATGGCGGGGTCTGCATTCACCACGTCCGCCACGTCGTTGATCAGGCGGATGATGTCCTTGGCGATGAAGTAGCCGGGCGCCGCCTTGCCGCCGAAGATCTTGACGCGCGGCGTCCAGTCGGCATCGGGATTGGCGCGGATGGCATGCCAGCGGGCGATGGTCTCGTAGATGTTGAGCAGCTGGCGCTTGTATTCGTGGATGCGCTTGATCTGGACATCGAACAGGGCGTCGGGGTCCAGCTCGATCCCCATTTCGCGGCCGACCCAATTGGACAGGGCCACCTTGTTTGCCCGCTTCGCATCCCGCAGGTCCGAGATCAGGGCCGGATCGTCGGCCTGGGCCGACAGGTCCGACAGGCGGTCCAGATCGGCTTCCCAACCGGAGCCGATGGCGCCGGTGACGACGCGGGACAGGGCCGGATTGGCCAGGCGGATCCAGCGGCGCGGGGTCACGCCGTTGGTCTGGTTCAGGATGCGGCCGGGATAGAGCCGGTCGAGATCGGCGAAGACCGTCTGGCGCATCAGGTCGGTATGGAGGGCGGAGACGCCGTTCACATGGGACGCCATGACGAAGGCCAGCGTGCCCATATGGACCTGGTCGTGATGGACGATGCGCTGGTCGGGGCCGCAGTCGGTGGCGGCCTGGTGTTCGGCGTCGATGCGTTCGATGATCTGCATGTGATGGGGCAGCACGCGGCCCATCAGCCAGGTGGACCAGCGTTCCAGCGCTTCGGGCATGAGCGTGTGGTTGGTGTAGTTCAGGCAGCCCGACGCGATGCGCTTGGCGTCGTCCCAATCGAGCCCGTGATCGGTCAGCAGCAGGCGCATCAGCTCCGGCCCCGCCAAGGCGGGGTGGGTGTCGTTCATCTGAATCGCGACCTTCTGGGGCAGCAGGGCCAGGTCGTCATATTCCGACAGGAAGCGGCGCAGGATGTCCTGCAACGCGGCGGAGGTCAGGAAGAATTCCTGCTTGAGCCGCAGCTCCTTCCCGCTTTCGGTGGCGTCTTCGGGGTAGAGCACGCGGCTGAGCGTGCGGGCCAGCGCCTCGGGCGTGGCGGCCGCCGTGTGATCGCCGGAATTGAACCGGTCCAGGTCGAACAGGTCGGTGGGATGCGCGCCCCAGAGGCGCAGCGTGTTGGCCCAATGGCCCTGCCAGCCGACGATGGGCGTGTCGTAGGCGCGGGCCAGGACGGTTTCGGCCGGGGTCCAGACGGTTTTGCCGTCCTGGGCCGACAGGTGGCCCTTGAAGGGAATCGTGTAGCTGGCCTCGGGGCGCTCGAATTCCCAAGGGTGGGGCTGGTTCAGCCAATCCTCGGGCCGTTCGACCTGACGGCCGCCCTCGAATCGCTGGCGGAACAGGCCGTGTTCGTAGCGGATGCCGTAGCCGAAGGCGGGGCAGCCCAACGTGGACATGGAATCGAGGAAGCACGCGGCGAGGCGGCCCAGGCCGCCATTGCCCAAGGCGGCGTCGGGTTCGTCTTCGACCAATTCGGCCAGCGAGACGCCGTCTTCGGCCAAGACGTCCGACATGGTCTGGTGCAGGCCCAGATTGATCATCGCATCTTCCAGGATGCGGCCGATCAGGAATTCCAGCGACAGGTAATAGACCCGCTTGCCCTGGGCCTCGTAGGTGCGGTGGGTGGCGGCGAACCAGGGCTCGACGATCAGGTCGCGCACGGTATGGCTGACCGCCATGCGCCAATCGTAGAGGCTGGCATTCGCCTTGTCCTTGCCCAAGGTGTAGGTGAGATGCTGCGCGATCCGGGCGCGCAAGCTGTCGGCGGACAGGTCCGTCATCGCGTTCATGGCGGGTCTTCTCCGGGTCAGGTCAGCCAAACGCGCCCGTGGGGCGGTAAGGCGAAGGTATCGTTTGCAAGGTCCACCGGATGGTCCGACAGGGCGTCGTGGAATCGCGCCACCCCCTGTTCACGCAGCCAATGGCCGGGCACGCCTTGCCACGTTTCCGAGAAGTTGAACAGGCAGATCATGTTGCCCGTGGGCGTTATGCGCGCGAAAGCGAAAATCGTGGGCTGGCCGGTGTCGAGAATGCGCGTCGGATGACCGCCATGGATCTGGGGCGTGGCCTTGCGCCGGGCCAGGATGTGCCGGGTTCCGGCCAGGACGCGGGCTTCGGGGCCTTGGCCCGCCTCGGCGGCCCGGATGCGGTCCCAATCCATCACGGGGCGATGGATCCAGCGGCTGTCATGGGCATGGTCGGAGACCGAGAGATAGCCGTAATCGTTGGTCAGCGCGATCTCGTCGCCCATATAGATCAAGGGGATGCCACCGAATGACGCGATCAGCGCGTTGCCCAGCATCATCCGCTGAATCGCCGTGTCGACGCCCGCGTCGTCGCCGTCGGCCAGGGCGCGTTCCAACCCGGCGAGCGAGGCGAAGCTGCCGGAGATGCGCTTGTCGCCGGTTTCTTCGTTGACCTGGAACAGCGCGCCGCGCGCGAAGCTGCCGTCGAACGTGCCTTCGTAGAACTGCGACAGGAAGGCGCGGTGGGCGTGACCGGAAAGACCCAATGCGGCCGCATCTTCATCGGTCACCGCCCAGCCGATATCGTCGTGGCAGCGGAGATAGGTGGCATAGGTCGCGTTGTTCAGATGCTCGGGGAAATGCGAGCCGAGGACATGGGTCATCAGCCGCGTGTCGCGGGCGGCCAACGCGCTCCAGAACTGGACCATGAGGTTGTTGTGATAGGCGAGGTTGCCCTCGCGCCCGTCATGTTCGCCGCGGCCGAAATAGGTGAGCATCTCGGCGGGGCCGACGATGGCCTCGGCCAGGTGGACGACCGAGGCGGCGGCGACGCGGGTGACGGCGCGCAGGGCGCGCAGGATCATGTGGACCTCGGGCTCGGACTGGCAGCGGGTGCCCAGGCGCTTCCACATGAAGGCCACGGCATCCAGGCGCAGGACGTCGACGCCCTTGTTGGCCAGAAACAGCATGATCTTGGCGATTTCCAGGAAGACGCGCGGATTGGCCCAGTTCAGGTCCCATTGGTGTTCGTTGAAGGTGGTCCAGACCCATTTGCCGATGTCGTCGTACCGGGTGAAGTTGCCCGGCGCGTTGTCGGGGAAGACTTCGACCAGGGTTTCCTCGTAGGCGCGGGGCAGGGTGTCGTCGTCGAACATCAGGTACATGTCCCGGTGCGCGGCGTCCCCGGCGCGGGCCTTGCGGGCCCAGGCATGTTCCTTGGCGGTGTGGTTCAGCACCATGTCAACGCAGAGGGAAATGCCCCGGCCGCGCAGCACGCGCGCCAGATCGGCCAGGTCGGACATCCGGCCATAGGCGGGGTTGATGCGGCGGTAATCCATCACCGAATAGCCGCCGTCGCTGTCGCCCGGGCGGGGCAGCAGGCACGGCATGAGGTGGATATAGGTGACGCCCAGGCTTTCGAGATAGTCGAGCTTGTCGTGGATGCCCGTCAGGTCGCCCGCGAAGCGGTCGATGTAGAAGACGTAGCCGACCATGTCGGGGCGTTGGAACCAGTCGGGTTCCAGGTCGCGGGTCAGGTCGAGCGTCTTGAGGTCGGCGGGGCGCTGGCGCCAGGCCTTTCGCATCTCGGCCAGCAGGTCGGCGCGCATGGCCGGATAGGCGGGATGATCGCCATAGAGGCGGTCTAGCATGGGCCAGAGATCGCCCGCGCTGCGGGCCAGGCGCAGGTCGAAGATGTCGGTGTCGGCGGCCATGGCGCGGGGTCCGATCAGGTCACCACGTCGGGCGCGCCGCGGCCCGTGCGCGCGGGCAGGTCCGAGAGGGCGAGCGCCGCTTCGGCGACGGGCGTCAGGGCCTCGGCTGCGGGCAGGGCCAGCAGGTCCGGATCGGTTTCCTGCCGTTCCAGGTAGACGCGGATGGTGGCCCCCACCGTGCCGGTGCCCGACAGGCGGAAGACGGCGCGGCTGCCGCCGTCGAACCCGATGCGGATGCCTTGGTTCGTGGCGCGGGAGCCGTCGATCGGGTCGTCATAGGCGAATTCGTCGGCGAATTCGACGTTCAGGTCTCCGACGGTCCGGCCCGGCAGGTCCGGCAATTGGGCGCGCAGATGCGCCATGACGGCCTCGGCCTTCTCGGTCTCGATATCCTCGTAATCGTGGCGGGTGTAGTAGCAGCGCCCGTATTCCCTCCAGAACGCGGTCATCAGGTCGGACACGGATTGGCCCGTCTCGGCCAGGATGTTGAGCCAGAGCAGCACCGCCCAGAGCCCGTCCTTTTCGCGCACATGGTCGGACCCGGTGCCGGCGCTTTCTTCGCCGCAGAGGGTCACCTTGCCCGCATCCAGCAGGTTGCCGAAGTATTTCCAGCCCGTCGGCGTCTCGTAGCAGGCGATGCCCAGCTTGGCCGCCACGCGATCCACCGCGCCAGAGGTCGGCATGGACCGGGCCACGCCCGCAAGGCCTTTGGCATAGGCCGGGGCCAGATGGGCATGGGCGGTCAGCACGGCCAAGCTGTCGGAGGGCGTTACGTATTGGTGGCGTCCGACGATCATGTTGCGGTCGCCGTCGCCGTCCGAGGCGGCGCCGAAATCGGGCGCGTCGGGGCCGTGCATCTCGTCCATCAGGGGCTTGGCCCAGATCGGGTTCGGGTCCGGGTGGCCCTTGCCGAAATCGCGCGACGGGACGCCGTTCAGGACCGTGCCCGCGGGCGCGCCCAGCCGGTCTTCCAGGATCGCCTTGGCGTAGGGCCCGGTGACGGCGTGCATGGCGTCGAAGCGCATGCGAAAGCCCGAGTTCAGCAGCGTGCGCAGCTTGTCGAAGTCGAACAGGCTTTCCATCAGCGCGGCGTAGTCGGCGACGGGGTCCACCACCTCGACCGCCATGTCGCCGAGCTTGTGGTCGCCCAGGGTCTGGAGATCGACATTGGGAGCCGTGACGATGCGGTAGGCGGCGATGGTCTTGGTCGCCTCGAAGATCCGATCCGTCACCGTCTCGGTTGCCGGTCCGCCATTGGGGCCATTGTATTTGAGGCCGAAATCCCCGTCCGCGCCGCCGGGATTGTGGCTGGCCGACAGGATCAGCCCGCCCCCGGCCTGGCGCTTTCGGATCAGGTGCGAGGCCGCCGGCGTCGACAGCAGGCCGCCTTGGCCCACGATGCATCGCGCCGCGCCGTTGGCGGCGGCCATGCGCAGGATGACCTGGATGGCCCGTTCGTTGAAATAGCGGCCGTCGCCGCCGACGACCAAGGTCTGCCCTGAGATGCCGCCGATGCCGTCGAAGATGGCCTGGACGTAGTTTTCCAGGAAATGCGGTTCCATGAAGACCTTGGTCCTCTTGCGCAGCCCGCTTGTGCCGGGCTTCTGACCCTCGATGGGCCGCGTGGCGATATCGTCGATCTTCATTTCAGTCCCTCCCACGGGTCACGTCAGCGGTTCCAGCACGAAGACGGCGACCGATTCCGCGTCGATCGTAAGGGTGTCTTCGGGTGCCGTCGGGTCGTCGCGGGCCGTGTCGAAGCGCCGGACCCAGCGGGCCGCGACGGTCGGCCGGGGCGGTGTGACATCGGTGGCCGCGCCGGCATTCAGGACGATCAGAAGGGCCGATTCCTGGTCCACATAGGCTGGCGTGTCGGATGCCATGCGCATTTCGGCGATGACGATCTTCAGATCGGGGTCGTCCCAATCGGCGTCGTCCATGGTCGTGCCATCGGCGCGGCGCCAGTAGAGATCGGGCGTGCCGTCGCGCAGCCGGGCCTGGGAATGCAGGAAACGCCGCTGGCGCAGGATCGGATGGGCCGCCCGGAAGGCGATGGCCTTCTGGCAGAAGGCGAGAAAGGCATCGTCGCGATCCTGCCAGTCGATCCAGCCGGTGGGGCCGTCCTGGCAATAGGTGTTGTTGTTGCCGCCCTGGCTGTTGCCGATTTCATCGCCGGCCAGCAGCAGCGGCGTGCCCTGGGACAGCATCAAGGTCGCGATCATGTTGCGGCGCCGACGCGTGCGGGCAGCGTTGATGGCGGGATCGTCCGTCGCGCCCTCGACGCCGAGATTGTCGGAATGGTTGTCGGAATGCCCGTCGCGGTCGTCCTCGCCGTTGGCGAGGTTGTGCTTCCGGGCGTAGCTGACCACGTCGCGCAGGGTGAAGCCGTCATGGGCCGTCAGCAGGTTCACCGACGACGTGGCCGCGCGGCCGTCATGGTCGAAGAACATGGCCGATCCGCTGAGCCGTCCGGCCATGGCCGCCGCCAGGCCCGGATCGCCGCGCCAGAATTGCCGCGTGTCGTCCCGGAACGTGTCGTTCCATTCGGCGAAGGGGGCCGGGTAGGCGCCCAGCTGATAGCCGTCGGGGCCCAGATCCCAGGGTTCGGCGATCAGCTTGACCCGGTTCAGGACCGGGTCCTGCTTGATGGCGCGGAAGAACGACCCGTCGCGGTCGAAGGCCCCGCGCGTGCGCCCCAGCGAGGTGCAGAGATCGAAGCGGAAGCCGTCCACATGCATCACCTCGACCCAGTAGCGCAGGGAGTCCATCACCATGCGCAGCACGAAGGGGTTGTCGAAGTTCAGGGAATTGCCGCAACCGGCATCGTTCACGTAATAGCGCGGGTCGTCGGTCAGGCGGTAATAGCTGGCATTGTCCAGCCCCCGGAACGCCAGCGTCGGCCCGGTCTGGTCGCCTTCGGCGGTGTGGTTGTAGACCACGTCCAGGATCACCTCGATCCCGGCGACGTGGAACTGGGCGACCATCTGCTGGAATTCGGCGATCTGGCCGCCGCTCATGTAGCGGGGTTCCGGGGCGAAGAACCCGCAGGTCATGTAGCCCCAATAGTTCCGCAGGCCCCGGTCGACCAGGAAGCGGTCGTCGACGAAGGCCTGCACGGGCAGCAATTCGACGGCCGTGACGCCCAGCTTGGTCAGGTGGTCGAGGATGGGGGGGGAAGACATGCCCAGATAGGTGCCGGGCATCTCGACCTCGGGATGGGTCTGGGTCAGGCCCTTCACATGGGCTTCGTAGAACACCGTCCGGTCCATCGGATGGTCCGGCGCGGCGTCATCGCCCCAGCTGAAGGACGGGTCGACCACGACCGAGCGGGGCATGAACGGCGCGCTGTCGCGGGTGTCGAGACTGAGGTCTTCGTCCTTGTGGCCGACGGTGAAGCCGAACAGGGCGTCGTTCCAGATCGGGTGACCGGTCAGCCGCTTGGCATAGGGGTCGATCAGCAGCTTGTAGGGATTGAAGCGGTGGCCGTCTTCGGGCGCGTAAGGGCCGTGGACGCGGTAGCCATATTGCTGGCCGGGCCGCATGCCGGGGATGTAGCCGTGCCAGACATGCCCATCGCGTTCGGGCATGGCGATGAGATGGGTTTCGGCCCCGCCGTCGTCGAAGAGGCAGAGCGTCACCTTCGTCGCATGCTGCGAGAAGACGGCGAAGTTGACCCCGTTGCCGTCGAAAGTCGCGCCCAGCGGATTGGGCGAGCCGGCCTCTATCGAGAAGTTTTCAATCATCGGTGGGGACGGCTCGGCAACTGGCGTAAAGGTCGTGATAGGCCAGAGCGGAGGTGTCCCAGCCGACCGGCTGCTTCATCCCATTTCGTTGCAGGGTATTCCAGACCTTCGGCGCCTCGTAGAGGTCGCAGAGACGGGTGAAGGCGTTGGCCAGCGCCTCGGCGGTCACCGGCGAGAATTGGAGGCCGGTCGCCACGAAGCGGGCCAGGGCGGCGGGCGAGGCGTTGATGATCGTGTCGGCCAGCCCGCCGGTCAGGGCGACCAGGGGAACGGTGCCGTAGCGCAGGCCGTAGAGCTGCGTGAGGCCGCAGGGCTCGAACCGCGAGGGCACCAGGATCGCGTCGCCGCCCGCCATCATGCGGTGGGATAGCGCTTCGTCGTAGCCGATGCGGATGGCGACGCCGTCATGCGCGGCGGCGCGGTCGTGCAGCGCCATTTCCAGCGCGGGATCGCCGGAGCCGAGGACGGCCAGCTGGCCGCCCCGGTCCAGCAGGGCGGGGGCGGCCTCCAGCAGCAGGTCGATGCCCTTCTGATGGGTCAGGCGCGAGACCAGGACGCAGAGCGGGCCGGGTGCGGGCCCCAGGCCGAATTCGGCGCGCACAGCCTTCTTGTTGGCGGCCTTGCCCTTGGGGGTCTTGTAGGGCGCGATCTCGGGGTCGGTCTCGGGGTTCCAGATGCGGGTGTCGATGCCATTGACGATGCCCGTCAGGTCGCGGCGGCGGTGGCGCAGGACGCCGTCCATGCCCATGCCGAATTCCGGGGTCATCAACTCCTCGGCATAGGTCCGCGAAACGGTGGTGATCTTGGCGGCGCCCATCAGGCCAGCCTTGAGGGCCGAGATTTGGCCCCAGAACTCGTAATGGTCGGCGTCGAAGCGACCGGGATCCAGGCGCAGGGCTTGGACGCGGTCGCCGGGGACGTTTCCGTGGAACGCGATATTGTGGATGGTGAAGACGAAGGGCGCATCGGCCCCGAGGGCCGTCAGGTATTCCGGGATCAGACCGGCTTGCCAATCGTGCCCATGGACGATGTCGGGCCGCCATTTGCCGGCGCCGTGGGCCGCGATATGGGCGGCGGCGTAGGACAGGGCGGCGAAGCGTTCGGCATTGTCCGGCCAATCCCGGCCGGACGCGTCCAGATACAAGCTGCCCGGCCTGTCGAAGAGATGGTCGGCGACCAGGACCAGCAGGTCGAGCCCGGCCGCCTGGGCCGAGACCAGCTTGGCCGGGCCGCCGAACAGATCGTCGAATGTGGTGACCGTCTTGCCCCTGCCGATCTTGTCCATCACCGCCGGATAGCCGGGGATCAGCGTCCGCAGCTCGTCCCCCAGCGGGGCCATGGCGCCGGGCAGGGCGCCCACGACATCGGCCAGCCCGCCGGTCTTCGCCAGCGGCGCGCATTCCGAGGCGACCGACAGGACCCGCGTCATGCCTGGGCGGCGCGCGCGTCGAGCATGGCCTTGGTGATCAGCGTCGTGCCCTTGTCGGTGACGCGGAACCACTTGGCGTCCTCGCTGGGATCTTCACCCACGACCAGGCCTTCGGGGATGACCACGCCGCTGTCGATCACAACCTGCCGCAGCCGGGCCGAGCGGCTTACCACCACACGGGGCAGGACCACGGCATGGTCCAGCACCGCATAGGAATTGGTGTGGACGTTGGTGAAGAGGCAGGAATTGCGCACCTCGGTGCCCGAGATGATGCAGCCGCCCGACACCATGGAGGAGATCGCCATGCCGCGCCGGTCCCGCTCGTCATGGATGAACTTGGCGGGCGGCACGCTTTCGGAATAGGTCCAGATCGGCCATTCGCGGTCCCAGAGGTTCAGGTCGGGCGTGAAGTTGGTCAGGTCGATATGCGCCTCCCAGAAGGCGTCGACGGTGCCGACATCCTTCCAATAGACGGGCGCACCGTCTTCCCGGACGCAGCTATTGTCATAGCGGTGCGCCATGGCCTTGCCGTTCTTGACGATATCGGGGATGAGGTCATGGCCGAAATCATGGCTGGAATTCGGATCCTCGGCATCCTTTTGCAGCAAGTCGCGCAGGAAGGACCACTTGAAGACGTAGATCCCCATGGAGGCGAGCGCCTTGTCCGGGTCCTCGGGCGTGGCGGGCGGATCGGCGGGTTTTTCCAGGAAGGACGTGATGCGCCCGTCCTTGTCGGTCGCCATGACCCCGAAGGCCACGGCTTCCATGCGCGGCACGGTCAGGCAGCCGACGGTCACGTCGGCCCCCGTCTCAACGTGTTCGCGCAGCATGATCTCGTAATCCATCTTGTAGATGTGGTCGCCGGCCAGGATGACGACATAATCCACGTCGTAGCTGTCGACGATGTCGATATTCTGGGTCACCGCATCGGCGGTGCCCTTGTACCAGCTTTCCGTCCCGGTGCGCTGGGATGCGGGCAGGATGTCCAGGAATTCGTTGCGTTCGGCCCGGAAGAAGGTCCAGCCGCGTTGCAGATGCCGGATCAGGGAATGGGCCTTGTATTGCGTGGCGATGGCCATCTTGCGGATGCCGGAATTCAGCGCATTCGACAGCGCGAAGTCGATGATCCGCGCCTTGCCGCCGAAGGGCACGGCGGGTTTCACGCGCCGGTCCGTCAGCTCTTTCAGGCGACTGCCGCGCCCGCCGGCGAGGACGAAGACCATCGAGCGCTGGGTCAGTCTTGTGGTTTCCATGATCTCGTTCCTCCCAGAACTCTCGGTCTTATGCGTTCAGCCGCAGAACCACCGTCGACAGCGGTGGCAAGGTCAGTTCGACCGACTGCTTTTGTCCGTCCCATTCCATGTCATAGGACATAACTTGCCCCTGGTTCCCCCGGTTCCCGCCGCCATAGACCTGCGCATCGGTGTTCATCACTTCCGCCCAGGCGCCCGGCCGTGGCACGCCCAGCCGGAAACGAATTCGTTCGACGGGCGTGAAGTTGCAGATGACCACGACCGGGGCGTCGTCTGTCGCCCCAAACCGCGCGAAGGCCAGTGTCGATTGCGCCGGATCGTTGGCGAGCCACCGGAACCCGTCCGCCTCGCAATCCTTCACATGCAGGGCGGGCGTTTCGCGGTAGAGACGGTTCAGGTCCCGCACCAGCCGCTGCATGCCGGCATGGGCCGGCTGTTTCGCCGCCTCCCAGTTCAGATCATCGTCATGGTTCCATTCCTCGGGCTGGGCGAATTCGCAGCCCATGAACAGCAGCTTCTTGCCCGGATGGGTCCACATGAAGCCGTAATAGGCCCGCAGATTGGCGAATTTCTGCGGCTCGTCCCCCGACATCTTCGCCAGCATGGACCCTTTTCCATGAACGACCTCGTCATGGCTGATCGGCAGGATGAAGTTCTCGGTAAAGGCCCAGTCGATGGGACAGGTCATCAGGTGATGATCGTATCGCCGGTGGATCGGGTCTTTCTCCATGTATCGCAAGGTGTCGTTCATCCACCCCATGTTCCACTTGTAGCCGAAGCCAAGCCCGCCCGCATGCACGGGCCGAGACACGCCGGGGAATGCGGTGCTTTCCTCGGCCACGGTCATGATGCCGGCATCGGCGCCGTAGGCGGCCACGTTCATCTCTTGCAGGAAGGCGATGGCCTCGTAGTTTTCGCGGCCGCCATCCTTGTTGGGAACCCATTGACCGTCCTGGCGGGAATAGTCGCGGTAGAGCATCGAGGCGACGGCATCGACGCGCAGCCCGTCCAGGTGGTATTCCTCCAGCCAGTAGAGCGCGTTGGCGACGAGGTAATTCTTCACCTCGTTGCGCCCGTAATTGTAGATCAGCGTGTTCCAGTCCTGGTGATAACCCTCCCTCGGGTCCGGATATTCATACAGCGCCGTGCCGTCGAACCGCGCCAGGCCGTGGTCGTCGGTGGGGAAATGGCCCGGCACCCAATCGAGCAGCACGCCCAAACCCGCCGCATGGGCGGCATCGACCAGGTCGCGGAATTCGTGGGGCGGGCCGAAACGGATGGTGGGGGCAAAAAGCCCGACGGGCTGATACCCCCAAGAGCCGTCGAAGGGAAATTCCGAGATCGGCAGCAGTTCGATATGGGTGAAGCCCATCTGCTTGGCGTAGCCGACCAGGTCCTGCGCCAATTCCTTGTAGGAGAGAGGCCGGCCCCCATCCTCCCACCGCCGGCGCCACGACCCCAGATGGACTTCGTAGATCGAGATGGGCGCCGTGCGATCCGACCGCGCGGCGCGGCCCGCCAGCCAATCGTCGTCGCGCCAGCCATAGCCTGCGATATCGCGGACGATGGAGGCCTGTTCCGGCGGATGCTGGGACCCGAAGCCGACCGGGTCGGCCTTTAGCCGGGTGGCGCCGGTCGCGTCGACGATCTCGTATTTATAGAGCGCGCCATCCCCGATATCGGGCAGGAAGATCTCCCAGACGCCGGTTGCGCCGAGATGGCGCATGGGATGGCGCCGCCCAGCCCACCGGTTGAAGTCGCCGACGAGCGACACCCGTTTGGCATTGGGCGCCCAGACGGCGAAATGGGTGCCAGCCACGCCCTCATGATTGCGCCGATGGGCGCCAAGCGCCCGCCAGAGCTGCCGGTGGGTGCCACCGCCCATGGGATAGCTGTCGACATCGGTAATCACTGGGCCGAAGGCATAGGGGTCGTGTTCGGTCGTCCGCTGTCCGTCTTGATGGGTGATGGCCAAGCGGTAGGCGCCGTCCGGCACCGGGCCCCCGAAGACGTCGCGGTGGAGGCGGGGCAGGGGTGTCTTGTGGTCCCCGACGACGGCTTCGACGCGGGTCGCGTCGGGCTGGATCGTGGTGACCCAGCGATGACCGTCCCGCATCTGTGGACCCAGCACATCGAATGGCGCCACATGGCGTCCCTCGCTTAAGGCCTCTAGATCCTTCCGGTCCGGGAATGCCGGGCTTCGCCTGTCCGGGCCTGCCTCGGCCGGCGACGCGTTGGGTGATCTCTCTGACACGTGCCATGCTCCCCTCCCTATGGCTAGGCCGTCATGACCCTGCTCGGCAACTCGAAACGTTGATCATTCGTGCAAGGCAGTCACCCACGATGGAGGGCGATCGGCCGGACGGCCGATCCTGCGGGCGGCGCTGGCCCGCCGACGAGGTCGTCCAATCGGTTGGCCCCGGCGGTCAGCGCCCAGACCAATGAACGACGGACAGAGACCGGCGGAGCGGTCCGATGGGACACGAGCCCCCGCTTCGCGCGCCCGGGTCAGGGGCGCCGTGGGCCGGTCGAAAGCCGTGCTGGGCGGCCGGCAGACGAAGACCGTGTCTTCGCGCAACAGCCCGGCGGGCGCCATCTTTCTTGCCCCGTTTTCGGGGTCGCCGTGGCGATCGGGCGGTCCGAGATCCATGCAGGATGTCGGGCAGCCGTAAGCGGGGTTGGTGTCCGATTCCTGCGCGTCGGAGCGGGGCGTGGCGCCCGGTCTGCCGCCATTGGCCATGACCCGAGGGTCGGACGATACGAACCGGGCAGGTCGCTCGACTTTGGCGGAGAGCGTCTTCGGCAACCGGCACGAGCGGTCCGGCTCGTCACAGGCGTTCAGCGGAGGTCAGGCCATCTTCCCGCACTACTATGATGGGAGAAAGTGGCAGCCCGTAGGGCTACATAACCCCTTCGTCATACTGTCTCGCACCGTTGCAGAATATCATTTCATAGCATATACTTGAAGCGTAATTGGGCCTCACCTGTCCCAGTCAATTTCACTCTGTCCCACCATTTTTCCCACCATTTCTCATGCCGAGTGGTGGGACAAATGGCGGGACAGAAGTTTAGGCCTGCGAGGGCGGAAGGATGGGAAAACTGTCGGTCAAACGCGTCGCCGCAACCCGCAAGCCGGGGATGTATGGCGATGGCGACGGGCTCTACCTCCGGGTCGGTCCGACCGGCGCGAAATCGTGGATCCTGCGCACCCTCGTGCATGGCAGACGCCGGGAGTTGGGGCTAGGCAGCCTCGCCTGGATGAGCCTTGCCGAGGCGCGCGAGGAGGCGCGGAAGCTGCGGACCGAGGCCCGGTCGGGCCGTGACCCGGACCTGCTCCGGAAACGCGAGGAACTGAGCTTCGAGGAGGCGGCGAAGCGTCACCACGCCTCGCTCTCGCGCACCCTCAAGAGCGACCGTCACGCGGAGCTTTGGCTGCGCTCGCTCGAGCTTTACGCCTTCCCCAAGATCGGCAAGCGTCCGGTCCAGTCCATCACCTCGGCCGATGTCCTCGCCATCCTGAACCCGATCTGGGCGAAGAAGCACGACACCGCGCGCCGGGTGAAACAGCGCATCGCCGCGGTCTTCGACTGGGCGAAAGGGGCGGGACACTATCCGCACGAGAACCCCGTGGCAGGCCTGAAAAAGGCATTGCCCGCCGTGAAGCGGAAGGCCGAGCACATGGCGGCGCTGCCCTGGCGCGAGTTGCCCGCCTTCATGGCGCAGCTTGCGGCGCGCGAGGCGGTCTCGGCCCGCTGTCTCGAATTCCTGATCCTGACCGCGCTGCGCAGTGGCGAGGTGCGGGGCGCGGAATGGTCCGAGTTCGATCTGGAGGAGGCGGTCTGGCTGGTTCCGGATGCGCGGATGAAGCGCGGAGTGCCCCATCGCGTGCCCCTCTCGCCCGAGGCGCTGGCGGTGCTCGAAAAGGTCCGCGGCCTCGAACCTGATTGCGTCTTCCCCAGCCCGAAGCGCGGCAAGGACCACAAGGCGCAGCCGCTCTCCGTCATGGCCTTCAAGCCACTTCTGGGCCGCATGGGCGCGGACGGGTTCACGGTGCACGGCTTCCGCTCCACCTTCCGCGACTGGTGCAGCGAGAGCGCCCATGCCGATCGCGAGGTGGCCGAAGCCGCGCTGTCGCATGCGACCGGCAACGAGGTCGAGCGGGCCTATGCACGCTCCGATCTCTTCGACCGGCGCCGCGTGCTGATGGACGCCTGGGGGCGCTTCGCCACGGGCAAGAGCGGCGAGATCGTGGAGCTTGTCCGGTAAAACTAAGCGCCCTTTCTCACTTCCCGGCCTTCTCCTTCGCTTCGATCTCGAACGCCGCGCGTCCCCAGTCGCTCCAGACCTTCCGCGCGTGCTCGCCCTGTTCGCCCTCCAGCCGTTCGGCCATCCACAGAAGCGCGCCGAAGATCAGGGTGCGGTCGTCGCCCGTGATCTCGACGATGCCCGCCTTCTTCATCAGCCCGCCAAGCTCGATCAGCTGCCGCGTGCGTTTGCGCCGATCCATCTGCCAGCCGCGCCCGTCATGCCGTGCCCGGGCCGCCTGATGGCGGTTGCGCGCGGCCCGGTTTCGCCTCTGCGCTGCTGCCGTCACCGCCATCCGTTGAAGCAGATCGCCGGGACTTGCCCCGAAACATCGCCGCCCCGCGTTTCGCCCAGGCCTCCCGTTTCGCCGCATCTTTGGTCTCGGCCAGCACGATCAACGCGCCCGCCAGTTCCTCGGGCGCCAGCGCGTCGGCCCCGGTGGCGATGACCAGCTCGCCCAGCTGTTGCACCTTGCGGGTCTTCAGCTCCCGCGCCTTGTCCTCGAGTGCCTTCAGCTCCGCGTCGAAATCCCTCGGTTTGCGCATGTCATCCTCCTCAAAGTGTTGATGCGATGAGGATACAAGCACCCCGCCCGAAAGGCTCCGGGGTCGCCGGGACAGCGCGGGACGGCCCGGTCCCGCCCGAGAATTTTTCGAGGGAGGGCGTGCTTATACGTCGTTCCGACGTCGCGGTGCCCGTGGCACAGATCGCCCCATCATGGCGATCTATCACCTCCACATGAAGGTCATCGGACGGTCCTCCGGCGCAAGTGCTGTCGCGGCCGCCGCCTACCGATCCGCCTCGCGGCTCCGCGACGAGCGGATCGCGCGCAGCCACGACTTCACCGCCAAGCGCGGCGTGGTCCATTCCGAGGTGCTTTTGCCCGAGGGTGCGCCCGAGGATCTGTCCGACCGCGAACGCCTCTGGAACGAGGTCGAGGCCCGCGAGCTTCGCCGCGACGCGCAGCTCGCGCGCGAGCTGGAATTCGCCCTGCCGCGCGAGATGACCGAGGCGCAGGCGATCGAGCTGGCGCGCGACTTCGTGCAGTTAGAGTTCGTCGACCGGGGCATGATCGCCGACCTGAACGTGCATTGGGACCGGACTGCCGATGGTCTCCCGAAACCCCATGCCCATGTCATGCTGACCATGCGGTCGGTGGGCGAGGACGGCTTCGGTTCGAAGGTCCGCGAGTGGAACCGGACCGACCTGCTCGAACGCTGGCGGGAACGCTGGGCGGGCTTCGCCAATGCGCGGCTGGCCGAGCTCGACATCGACGCGCGGATCGACCATCGGAGCCTTGATGCGCAGGGCATCGGGCTGGAGCCGCAGGACAAGATCGGTGCGCCCGCTCAGCGGATCGTGCGTGCTGGGGAAGAGGCTGACCGCGCCGAGATGCATCGCGCCATCGCACGCGAAAATGGGACGCGGATCATCGCCGATCCAAGCCTTGCACTCGATGCGATCACCCGGCAGCAGGCGACCTTCACGCTCCGCGACATTGCCGCCTTCGCCCATCGCCACAGCGACGGACCGGGCCAGTTCGACGCGGTGCTGGGGGCCATGCGCCGCGCGCCCGATCTGGTGGCGCTGGGGCAGGACATGCGGGGCGCGGAGCGCTTCACCACGCGCGACATGCTGGAGACCGAACGGCGCCTGCACCGCGCGGCGATGGCAATGGCGGAGCGGGCGCGTCATGGCGTTGGAACCCGCGACCGCAACACCGCCATTGCCCGCGTCGAGGCCCGCGGCCTACTCCTGTCCTCCGAGCAGGCCGAGGCGCTGGCCCATGTCACCGACGGCCGCGATCTCGGGATTGTCATCGGTCATGCCGGGACGGGGAAGAGCGTGATGCTGGGCGTGGCGCGCGAGGCCTGGGAGGCGGCGGGCTACCGCGTTCGTGGTGCGGCGCTGTCGGGGATCGCGGCCGAGAACCTCGAGGGCGGATCGGGGATCGGGTCGCGTACCATCGCGAGCCTGGAGCAGGGCTGGGCGCAGGGGCGCGATGCGCTTTCCCCGCGTGACATCCTCGTGATCGACGAGGCCGGGATGGTCGGCACGCGACAGCTGGAACGCGTGCTGTCGCAGGCCTCCGACGCCGGGGCCAAACTGGTGCTGGTGGGCGATCCCCAACAACTGCAGTCGATCGAGGCCGGGGCGGCCTTCCTGTCACTCCACGACCGTCATGGCGGTGCCCGGATTGGCGAGGTGCGCCGTCAGCGCGCGGACTGGCAGCGGGAGGCGACGCGCGATCTGGCGACGGGGCGGATCGATGCGGCGCTGGCGGCTTACGGGGCGAATGGCCA
>JBCCCB010000006.1:0-36481 GCA_039033775.1 Pseudomonadota bacterium
AGATGCGCGTGTTGGAAGCCATCGCCGCCGACCCGGATGCCGATCCGGACGAGACCCGCGCCCGCATCGAGGCCGACGTTGCCGCCGACAAGGAGAAGGTCCTGTCCGCCGGCGGTCTGTTCGTGCTGGCCACCGAACGCCATGAAAGCCGGCGCATCGACAACCAGCTGCGCGGCCGCTCCGGCCGCCAGGGCGATCCTGGGCGGTCGGTCTTCTTTTTGTCGCTCGATGACGACCTGATGCGGATTTTCGGGTCCGAGCGGTTGGAGAAGGTGCTGTCGACCTTGGGCATGAAAGAAGGCGAGGCCATCGTTCACCCTTGGGTGAACAAGTCGCTGGAGCGCGCCCAGGCCAAGGTCGAGGGGCGCAACTTCGACATCCGCAAGCAGCTGCTAAAGTTCGACGATGTCATGAACGATCAGCGCAAAGCGGTGTTCGAGCAGCGCCTGGAGATCATGGAGGCCGAGGAGATCGGCGAGATCGCGCAAGACATGCGGCACCAGGTGATCGACGATCTGGTCGATCAATACCTACCGCCCAAGACCTATGCCGATCAGTGGGACGCCCAGGGACTCTATGCGTCGATCATCGAGGTTCTGGCGCTGGACGAGCCGGTGCTGGAATGGGCTGACGAAGATGGCGTCGACCAGGAGGTCATGCGCGAACGGCTCTACGAGGCCAGTGACAAGCTGATGGCAGAGAAGGGCGAAGCATTCGGTGACGACCAAATGCGCCGGATCGAAAAGCAGGTCCTGTTGCAGACCATCGACAAGAAGTGGCGCGAACACTTGCTGACGCTGGAACATCTGCGGTCGGTCGTGGGCTTCCGCGGCTACGCCCAGCGCGATCCCCTGAACGAATACAAGACCGAGGGGTTCCAGTTGTTCGAGGGCATGCTGGACAGCTTGCGGGCCGAGGTGACCAAGCAGTTGGCGCAGATCCGCCCGATCTCGGAGGAGGAGCGAGAAGCCATTCTGGCCCAGCTCCAACAGCAGAGACAGGCGGCCCAGGTCCAGGCCCCTTCCGCGGCCCCGGCGCCGCAGCCTGCCCTGGCGACCGCATCGGCGGGCGGCGATGCCTCGGATGGGTTCGTGGAAGACGACCCGTCGACCTGGGGCAATCCGAGCCGGAACGAGCCGTGCCCCTGCGGATCGGGGAAGAAGTTCAAGCACTGCCACGGACGGTTCTGACGCCCCGCATAGTAGGCTAGATCACTCGGGTTTGTCGCAAATCGCCCGTAGATCGCACCGAACGCTTCACAGTTCGGCCCGAATCGTTCGTCAATTCCGAGGAAAAGTTGAGGTCCCGGAAGGACGGCGCGATGGCCGACAGCCAGGTACAAGTGGATGAGGCGGCATTCGATGAGCTCTTGCGGCTGGAAATCGAGGGCGTCACTGGCGGGCCCGCCTCTTTGTCCGCGCGCGGGCAAAAGGGTTCGTCCCCGGTCCCGTCCCAATCGGCAAGACCGGCCGACCGACAGCGGCGCCCTGGCGCGTCGCTTTGGTGGCGCCTGACGCATCCGCGCAGACTGACCGCGGGGGCCGCCTTCGGTCTGGCCGCCCTGGCGACCGTCACCCATCTGGTGACGCCGGCGGCCCCGACCTTGGGCGATCAGCTGAGCCTTCCAGCGGATCATCCCATGCCAGCCCTGCCGGTCGCGTCCGGGCGCGCGGCGACATTCGCATCGGGTGCCAATGGGGGCGAGGCGGTGCCGATGGACCGGATCACCAACATCCAGCCGATGCAGGCGTCAACCGTCGATTGTGCGGTTCGGGTCGAGGCCATTCCCCAAGCGGTGGCCATGATCGCATTGAAGATCGAAGCCCCCTGCGACGCGGAGACCCGCGTCGAGTTGAAGGAAGGACCGCTTCAGGTGGCGGTGCGTACGGATGGCGATGGTCTTGCCGCTATCCGAATGCCCGCCTTGGTTGCGGAGCCCCGCTTTCAGATCCGCGTGGGAACACGTGCGCCGGTCGAGGTAGCCAGCATCGCGCGGGAGGCCGACCGCTACGCCCGTGCGATCCTGCATTGGCGTGGTGACTCGGGGCTGGAATTGCATGCTTTCGAGGGCGATGCCGACTACGGTCAGGACGGTCACGTCTGGGCCGAAGCGCCGCGAACCATCGCCCATGCTTTGTCTGGCAATGGTGGCTTTCTGACAATTCTGGGTGATCCTTCCTTGCCGGATTCCCGCCTGGCGGCGGTCTATACGCACCCGGTGGATGTTAGTGCCGATATCAGCATCGAGGTGCCGGTCACCGAGGCCAATTGCGACCGGGAGATCGCCGGAAGGACAATTCTGTCGGGACCTGACCTGCTGCTGGGAGATCTCGACCTGACGATAATGATGCCGAGCTGCGACGCCGTCGGGACCATCGTCGTTCTGGGCAGTCCGTCGGAAGCCGCGTCGGAGCTGGTCGGCAACTGAACGTTTGCCAAGACGCGGTTTGACGCGGTTGGTCTGGCGGAGGTTTCCGTGGATCGGCGTTGTGAAAACGATCATTCCGTCCGGGCCTACGGTCCGCCACATCTCTGAGAGGCAATCGCTGGGCTGATCCACGTATTCCATCACGTCGAGATGGATATGGAGATCGAAGGTTTCGTCGGCGTAGGTCAGCCCTTCGAGGTTCTCGCAACGGACGCCGTCGCGAACCGATCCCGTGGGGACGTCCGCCCAAAGCTGGCTGGGGACATGTTTCGAAGCCTCACGCCGGAGCCGCGCCGAGATACCGCGGTCGGCAGGTGACGATTCTTGGATCGCCAAGTCGCGCCAATTGGGAACATGCGTCGCCAGGGCCCAGGCCACGGCTCGCTCCCGGGGGATCGAGTTGCAGGACTCACAATGAAGATCGTCGCGCAGATTGTGCGACACGCTTCGGAATGTGACGCTTTGGTCGCAGACCGGGCAGGTCCCAGAATAGACGTGCTGCTATTTGCCCACCGATTTTGGATCACTGGCCATTCATGTCCTCACATCAGATCGCGCACATCCGTCAGCCGGCCGGTTACGGCGGCGGCCGCCGCCATGGCGGGCGACATCAGGTGGGTCCGGCCGCCGCGGCCCTGTCGGCCTTCGAAGTTGCGGTTGGACGTGGCGGCGCAGCGCTCGCCCGGTTTCAGCTGGTCGGGATTCATGGCCAGGCACATGGAACAGCCCGCCAGACGCCATTCGAACCCGGCCGCCTTGAAGATATCGGCGATGCCCTCTTCTTCCGCTTGGGCGCGGACCAGGCCCGAGCCGGGAACGACCATGGCGCGCAGGCCGTCCTTGATCTTCTTGCCTTCCAGAATCTGGGCCGCGGCGCGCAAATCCTCGATGCGGCCATTGGTGCAGGATCCGATGAAGACCGTGTCGATCTCGACTTCTGTCAGCGGTGTGCCCGGTTGCAGACCCATATAGTCCAGCGACCGTTTGGCGGCGTCGACCTTGCCGCCCTGAAAATCCTCGGGCGCGGGAACGGCGGCTGTGATCGGCAGCACGTCCTCAGGCGACGTACCCCAGGTGACGACGGGGGCGATGTCCTCGCCTCTGATGGTGACGATCTTGTCCCACTGGGCATCGTCGTCTGATCGGAGCGTCTTCCACCAAGCCAGGGCGGCTTCCCATTGCGCGCCTTTGGGCGCGTGGGGGCGGCCCTGGCAATACTTATACGTCTTCTCGTCCGGCGCGATCAGGCCCGCGCGCGCACCGCCTTCGATGGCCATGTTGCAAACCGTCATGCGGCCTTCCATGCTGAGGTCGCGGATCGCCTCGCCCATATATTCGATGACATAGCCCGTGCCCCCCGCCGTCCCCGTCTTGCCGATGACCGACAGGGTGATGTCCTTGGCCGTGACCCCGGGGCGCAGCTTGCCCGTGATCTCGACCTTCATGTTCTTGGACTTCTTCTGGATCAGCGTCTGGGTGGCCAGCACATGCTCCACCTCGCTGGTTCCGATCCCATGGGCCAGCGCGCCGAAGGCCCCATGCGTCGCCGTGTGGCTGTCGCCGCAGACCACGGTCATACCCGGCAGGGTCCAGCCCTGTTCCGGTCCGACGATATGCACGATGCCCTGCCGGATGTCGGTCACGGGGTAGTAGTGGATTCCGAAATCCTTGGCGTTCCTGTCCAACGCCTCGACTTGGATGCGGCTGTCCTCGGTCATGGTCTCCGCGTTGGCGCGGTCCAGGGTCGTGGGCACGTTGTGGTCGGGCACGGCGATGGTCTTGTCGGGTGCGTGGACCTGGCGGCCCGCAAGGCGCAGGCCCTCGAAGGCTTGGGGGCTGGTCACCTCATGCACCAGATGGCGGTCGATATAGAGCAGGCAGGTGCCGTCCTCGGCTTCATGGGCGAGATGGGCATCCCAGATTTTGTCATAGAGCGTCTTGCCGGTCATTGGCGTCGGTCCCGTGCGGAATATGGTCGGTTGAGCGAAGGGGGCGCGCTGCTGCGCTTTGGTCAGCCTCGACGTGCCAACACGGCGCGGGCGGCGCCGTGGAACCGCTCGGTCAGGCGCCGACGATCGCTCAGATCCAGAAGTCGTGTCATGGCACGTAGCTACAGGTCGCCCGCCGGACCGGCAAGGGCGGGTCGAACGGTGTCTCCCGCCGCGCCGGCGGCGGGCCCGACAGGCGCGGGTTCCGCCAAATCCATCCCCGTTGCTTCGCGGTCGTTTGGCGGGTCATAGAGGAACGATGGAAGAAACTCTCCTCGAAACGCTGTCCATGCAAGAAGAGGTCGTCCGCCTGTGGTCGCGGGCGGAGATCTTCTTGGAAAGCCTGATGCGGCCGGGCTGGACGCTCTATCAGGTACTGATCATCCTGGGGTTGGTCGCCGTGGCCTGGCTGCTGCGCCGCTGGTTTGCCGACCGGATGACCGCCTGGATGCGGACGCAAACCGGTCGGCCGAAATGGCAACTTCGGTCGCTGGTCGTGATCCGCAACCGGCTGGGGCTGATCCTCTTCGCGCTGCTGGCTTGGGCGACCTACATGCTGATGCAGCAGATCACGTGGCCGTCCCGCAGCTTCCTGATCGGGCTGGCTGCGACGATCGGTGCGGCTTGGATGGCCGTCAGCTTCCTGGCCCGGCTGGTGCGCAACCCATTCCTGCGAACGATCGTGACTTGGGGTCTGTGGATCTGGGTCACGCTATACCTGCTGGGCATTTGGGACGAGACGTCTGCGACCCTGGATACCCTCGCGCTGGAAATCGGGGAATTCCGGCTATCCATCCTGGATCTCCTGTCGGCGTTGGTCGTGATCGGCGTGCTGTTCACCGGGGCGCGGTTCGTGTCCAGCACCACATCTTCGCGGATACAGTCCAACGAAGACATCAGCCCGTCTATGCGCGTTCTGGTCGTCAAGATGTTGCAGATTATCCTGTATGCGGGGGCGTTCTTCATCGGGCTGAAGGCGGTGGGCGTCGATTTGACAGGGCTTGCCGTCTTGTCGGGCGCCATCGGCGTGGGCCTGGGCTTCGGTTTGCAGAAGGTGGTGTCGAACTTGGTGTCGGGCTTCATCATCCTGCTCGACAAGTCGATCAAGCCGGGCGATGTGATCTCGCTGGGCGAAACGTTCGGCTGGGTGACGACGTTGACGGCGCGCTACGTGTCGATCACCACACGGGATGGCCGGGAATATCTGATCCCTAACGAGGATCTGATCACCGGCCAGGTGGTGAACTGGTCCCATTCCGACAGCTTCGTGCGGCTGGATATCTACTTCGGAACGGCCTACGGGGACGATCCCCATCTGGTGCGAAAGATCGCCATCGAAGCCGCGTCGGGGACTAAGCGGGTCTTGGCGTCGAAGCCGCCGGTCTGCCACATCGTCGGCTTCGGGGATTCGTCGGTGGACTATATCCTGCGGTTCTGGATCACCGATCCGACGGGGGGCCTGACCAATATCCGGGGCAACGTCTATCTGGCGCTGTGGGATGCCTTCCGGGAGCATGGAATCAGCATTCCCTTCCCGCAGCGCGAGGTGCGGATGCTGGAGGACGCCAAGGCCGGTTAGGACAGTCTTAAGATCGGTGCCCTATCCATCCCAGCGATGATGGCCTTCGATCCCAGCTTTGAAATCGACCTTCCCGCCGAACTGGACCGGCGGACCGAGGGGCCCGTGGCGCTGCGGGCGTTTCTGGGGCTGCCCTATCAGCTTCGGGTCCAGGCCTTGCGCGTGATGACGTTCACGGCCTCCGCCGCGCTGACCCGGCGCGACGACATGCGCGAGGCGTCCCATTATGGGGTGAAGCGGGCCGCGCGTGGATATGGCCTGATCGCCGATCTGCTGGCGGGATGGAACGATTATGCCGGGCTGCATCCCGACATCATCGCGCTCTGCCAAGACGCCATGCCCCACCAGGCGGCGGTCTTAACCGCGATCGACCGATATCGGGGGGAGATCGACGGGGTGCTCCGCGTCATGGCCGCCGGCGACGTGCCGGATGCCGAGCAGGCGGATCGGTTGATGCTGACGCTCTACGATCCGTTTCATCCCGCGATGCTCGGCTTCATGGCCGAGATGGCCGCCATCGGCCGGACGCATCGCGCGGTGTTCGAGGCCGCGGCGGACGGCGCACAGGCGCGCGCCCTGAAGTCGCGCGAACGCATCGACCATATCGCGCGCACCGTTCGGCTGATCTCGCTCAACGCGCGGGTCGAGGCGGCCCGCGCCGGTGAGGCCGGGCTGGCCTTCGGCGTCATCGCCCGCGAAATCAAGGCCCTGTCGGAGGAAACCGAGGCGGCCAGTGCCGAGCTGGCGGGCAGCGTGGACGAAATCATGACCAACTTCCGGGCGATCTGACGGGGCAGTGGATTGATTGCCGCAAGCGGGGTGACCATATCCTTCGCATCGTTGCCCGGTCATCGGGCCGATGCTAGACTATCGTCACGGCCCTGTCGGGCCCTCACCACCCCGGAGGAACGGACCCCTGTCTGTTGACACCATCGCGGCCGGAACGGCCGCCAACGCCGCCCCGAAAGGCGATATGGCCGGCATCGACGCTATGCTGGCTCTGATCCTCAAATCCCTGGAAGACGACAAGGCCGAAGACATCGTGCAGATCGACCTGCGCGGTAAATCGACCGTGGCCGATCACATGGTCGTCTGTTCCGGCCGCTCGACCCGGCAAGTGACCGCGTTGGCCGAAAGGCTGGGGGATCGGCTGAAGCCGATCCTTGGCCAGATGCCGAAGATGGAGGGCAAGACCCAGGGGGATTGGGTTCTGCTCGATTCCGGCGATGTGATCGTCCATATCTTCCGGCCCGAGGTGCGCGAATTCTACCAGATCGAGAAGATGTGGCAGGACCCGTCCGAGCCGCGCGCCAACTGACGTGAAGCTCCAACTTCTGGCGGTCGGGCGCCTGCGCAAAAGTCCCGAGCTGGAGTTGGTGGACGACTACCTGGATCGCTTCGCCAAGACCGGCCGGAGCTTGGGTCTGCCGGTCGTCACCCTCACGGAGGTCGAAGCGAAAGGCGGCAGCGTGCCGGAGGGCGACGCCCTGGCCCGCGCCGTGTCGCCGGGGGCCGCCCTGGTCGTATTGGACGAACGAGGACGGTCGTTGACTTCGCCCGAATTCGCGGATCGCCTGGGCGCCTGGCGGGACGAGGCACGCGATGTCAGCCTGGTGATCGGCGGGGCCGACGGTTTGGCGCCGGCGCTGACGGCGCGCGCCGATCTGGCGATCAGCTTCGGCGCGATGGTCTGGCCCCATATGCTGGTCCGCGTCATGTTGGCCGAACAGCTGTACCGCGCGGCGTCCATCTTGGCCGGGGGCCCCTATCATCGGGCTTGAGCCCGGCCTAGAACGGGTCCGGATCGGAGGAGAGCCATGTCCAAGAAACCCGTGATCCTGTGCATCCTCGATGGCTGGGGGATCAGCGACCGGCCCAAGCAATCGGCGCCGGATGTGGCCGATACGCCGAATTTCGACCGGCTGATGGCCGACTGCCCGAACGCGACGCTGGTCACTTATGGCCCGGCCGTGGGCCTGCCCGAGGGGCAGATGGGCAATTCCGAAGTCGGACACATGAATATCGGCGCGGGCCGCGTGGTGCGGATGGATCTGGGCCTGATCGACCATGCGATCGAAACCGGCGAGTTCGCCGAGAACGAGACGTTGGTGGCTTGGATCGACTCGCTGGGGGATGGCGCCACGGCGCATCTGATCGGTGTGATCTCCGATGGCGGGGTGCATGGCCATATCGACCATCTTCTGGCGGCGTGCCGGGCCGTGACGGCCAGGAACGTAAAGGTCAAGCTGCACGCGATTACCGATGGGCGGGACGTACCGCCACGCTCGGCAGAGGGGTTCGTCGAGGCTCTGCTGGACGGTCTGCCCGATGGAGCCGAGGTCGCGACGTTAACCGGGCGCTATTTCGCCATGGACCGGGACAATCGGTGGGACCGGGTGCAAAGGGCCTGGGCGGCGATGGTTTGGGGCGAAGGCGAGCATGTGGAAGACGCCAAGGCAGCGGTCGCGGCAGCGCGCGCGCGCGACGAGAGCGACGAATTTGTTCAGCCGACAGTCTTGGGCGATTACGATGGGATGGAGACTGGCGACGGGGTCTTCTGCTTGAACTTCCGGGCGGACCGCGCGCGGGAGATCCTGGCGGCCCTGGCCGATCCGGACTTCGACGGATTCGAGACCAATGACCGGCCCAAGCTGAAGATGTTGGGGATGGTCGATTATTCCGAAAAGCACGACCGCTACATGGCAACGGTCTTCCCCAAGCAGACAGTGCCCAACACGCTGGGCCATTGGGTCGCCGACAAGGGGCTGACGCAATTCCATTGCGCCGAGACCGAGAAATACCCTCACGTCACTTTCTTCCTGAACGGCGGGAAGGAAGCGGCCGAGGCGGGTGAGGATCGGCATATGCCGAAATCGCCGGATGTGGCGACCTATGATCTGCAACCCGAGATGTCGGCCGACCAGGTGACCGATGCCTTCGTGGAGGCCATCGGCAAGGGCTATGACTTGATCGTCGTGAACTATGCCAATCCCGACATGGTCGGTCATACCGGCGACCTGAAGGCCGCCGCCGCCGCCTGCGAGGCGGTGGATCGCGGGCTGGGGCGGGTCTTGGAGGCGCTGGATGGGACCGATGGAGCCATGATCGTCTGCGCCGATCACGGGAACTGCGAGACGATGGTCGACCCGGAGACCGGCAAGGCCCACACGGCCCACACGTTGAATCCGGTGCCGGCGATCCTTTGGGGCGGGCCCGATGGGGCGGGGTTGGCCGACGGCAAGCTGGGCGATCTGGCGCCGACGCTGTTGCAGCTAATGGGCCTGGACAAGCCCGAGGAGATGACGGGGGAGAGCCTGATCCGATGAGATGGCTCGCCGTGTTTCTGGTCCTGGCCGCGCCGGCTCAGGCGCAGACCGCGCAAGAGATCGCCCGCGCCGCGGCCGATCAATTGGAACGCGCGGCCGGCCGCTTGCAGGCGGCCGAGGGAGCCAGAGACCGAGTCGCCGCGCTGACCGCGACAGTGCGCGCCTACGAGGACGGGCTGTCGGCCTTGCGGGATGGCTTGCGGCAAGTGGCCGTGCGGCAGCGCGCACTGGAAGACGATCTGGCCGCGCGGGATGCCGAGATCGGGCGGCTGATCGCGGCGCTGCAGGGGATGGAGCAAACGGCCTCACCGCTTCTGTTACTGCATCCTTCGGGGCCTCTGGGCACGGCGCGATCGGCGATGATGTTGGCCGAGGTTACGCCCGCATTGCAGCGCGAGGCAGAAGTGCTGCGCGACGACCTGCAACGCCTGAAGGACTTGCGGGCGCTGGAGGACGCCGCCGCCGCCAGCCTGGTGGAAGGGTTGTCCGGTATCCAGGAGGCGCGTGCGATCCTGTCGGACGCCATTGCGGACCGCGCGCCTCTGCCTGGACGCGTGGCGGAGGACGATGCCCGGATGGCGGATCTGTTGGGGCGCGTCGACACGCTGGAAGCCTTTGCTCGCGGGCTGGGGACCTTGCCCGCCCTTCTGGGCGCGGCGGAGATGGAACTCCCCCTGCCGCGGCCGGTCGAGGGCACTCTGCTGAGACGCTTCCAAGAGGCCGATGCTGCCGGGATCGCGCGGCCCGGGCTGGTGCTGGCAACCTATGGTGGCGCCTTGGTCACGGCGCCCGCCGCAGGAACCGTGCGGTATGCCGGACCGCTACTGGATTACGGGAACGTGATAATTCTGGAGCCGGAGCCGGAGACGCTATTGGTTTTTGCAGGATTTTCAGACATCTATGCCAGGGTCGGGGAGATCGTGGAGGTCCAGTCCCCGCTGGGTTTGATGGGCGGAGCGTCGCCTGACGCGACGGATTTCCTGCGACAGCCGCGCGCGGGAGGTAGCACTTCGCGGCCTGAGACGCTTTATATCGAAGTAAGGCAGGGCGGACGGCCCGTGGATCCAGCGGCTTGGTTCGCTGACGAGTAGGTGAGGAAGAGCAATGAAGAAATTCGCACTGGCTGCCGCAAGCGGTGTGGTCGCGGGGGTCCTGACGACCACGCAGATCGCAGGACCGCTTCTGGCGCAAGAGAATGCGACTGAAGCGAACGTCTATGAGCAGCTCGATCTGTTCGGCATCGTGTTCGAGCGGATCCGCAACCAATATGTCGAGGACGTGGACGAGGGCGAACTGATCGAGGCAGCGATCAATGGCATGCTGACCTCGCTGGACCCGCATTCCAGCTATCTGCCCCCGCGCGACTTCGAGGACATGCAGACCGATACTCGGGGCGAATTCGGCGGGCTGGGCATCGAGGTCACGCAGGAAGAGGGCTACGTCAAGGTCATCACGCCCATGGATGGCACACCCGCCTACGAGGCGGGTGTCGAGGCAGGCGACTTCATCACCGCCGTCGATGGCGAGAGCATCCTGGGCTATACGCTGGAAGAAGCGGTCGATCTGATGCGCGGTCCCGTAGGATCCGAAATCATCGTGACCATCGTGCGCGAGGGGCTGGAGGAGCCCCTGGACATCACGATCACGCGCGACACCATCAAGCTGACCGCTGCCCGCGTGCGCCAGGAAGGCGATAGCGTCGTGGTGCGGGTATCGACTTTTAACGACCAGACGCTGCCCAATGTCCGCGTCGGGATCGAGGAAGTGCTGGAGACGGCGGGCGGTCTGGATGCCGTGAATGGCGTGGTCCTCGACCTGCGGAACAATCCGGGCGGGCTGCTGACTGCCGGCGTGGCTTTGGCCGACGCGTTCCTGGAACAGGGCGAGATTGTGTCCACCCGGTCCCGCAACGCCGAGGAAGGCGACCGTTTCAACGCCCGCGAGGGCGACATGATCGAAGGGCTGCCCATGGTCGTTTTGATCAATGGCGGATCGGCTTCTGCCTCCGAGATCGTGGCGGGAGCTTTGCAGGATCATCGCCGGGCCGTGGTCGTGGGCACCAAGAGCTTCGGCAAGGGCTCGGTCCAGACGATCATGCCGGTCCAGGGCGACGGGGCGATCCGCCTGACCACGTCGCGCTATTACACGCCGTCGGGCCGGTCGATCCAGGCGCTCGGGATTTCGCCAGACATCGTCGTTGTGCAACCGCGCCCGGACCCTGAAGCGGCCGAGGAGGATGAAAATCGGCCCCGCCGCACCGAGGCAGGGCTGCGCGGCTCGCTGTCCAATGACAGCCTGACCGATGAACAGCAGGAGCAGATCCGCGAGGAGCAGGAGGCCGCCGAGAAAGCCGCTGAGCTGCGCAACGAGGATTATCAGCTGGCCTATGCCGTCGACATCCTGAAAGGTCTGTCGGCCATCGAGGTCGAATGAAGAAGCGGGCGGCCTCTCTGGCCGCCCAGTTCTGCCGATGACGCCCGAAGAGATTGCCAAGCTGCCTTATCGGCCCTGCGCAGGCGTCTGCCTGACGCGGCCCGACGGGCAAATCTGGGTGGGCGAGCGGCTGGACCGGCCGGCCGGATCGCCGGTGGCCTGGCAGATGCCCCAGGGCGGGATCGACAAGGGCGAAACGCCCGAAGCGGCCGCCTTACGGGAGTTGAGGGAGGAGACAGGCCTGCGCCCCGAGGCCGTGCGCTTGCTGGATGGTATCGAGGAACCTTTGCACTATGACCTGCCGCCGGAGCTTCTGGGCAAGGTCTGGAAGGGGCGATATCGCGGACAGGCACAATATTGGTTCCGGATGGAATATGACGGGCCCGACGATGCGGTGGATCTGGACTACCATCACCGCGAATTCGCCCGTTGGCGGTGGATGGCCGGGCCCGATGTTGTGGCCGCGATCGTGCCCTTCAAACGCGATATCTATGCCAAGGTGTTAGGGCGGTTCGGCCTGATCTAAGCCATATCGTCTCGCGTTCGGTCCCACGCTCGACCGGGGCCGACCAAATCTGGAGGATAACCATGATCCGTCAATTCGGCCTTGCTGGTCTGATGCTGGCCATCGCCCAGCCCGCCGCGGCGCTGTCGTGCCAGCGTCCCTCGATTGCGGGCACGTTCAACGCGCTGAACGCGGCGGAGGAAACGTATATCATGGTGCGCGGCACCGTGGCCTCCCTGCCGGGTGAGCAATCCGAGCCGGAGGGCGAGCTGAACGAAAGGCAATCCTATGTCGTGCAGGCTCAATTCACCGGGGACATGGCAACGGCCTCGGGCTTCGATCGGCCCTTGGACATTCCGCTGACGGTCGAGGTCGGTTGCGCCGGGCCCTGGTGCGGCGGCGTGCCAGAGGGCGAGGTGATCGCCTTCCTGGAACAGCGCAATGGTCGCTATGTCCTGGCTGCCGGACCCTGCCCGTTCTCGGCCCTGACGGCGTCTGAAGAGGCCCAGGTCCAGGCGATGTCCTGCCTGCGGGCCGAGGCCTGCGAGGATGATGCGCCTAACCTGGAGTGATCAGGGGCCTCCGCGCCAGCGGCCCTCGTTCTCACCCGTGTTGACGGAGCGTCGGTAAGGAAGACATGGGCAGCGGGCCGCAAGGGTTCGACGGGTCGGGTGAGATCGAAAGGGGCGTGTCAGGCGGAATGCCGCTTTCGTCGATGAAGACCCCGTTGACGCAGACATCCTGGGCGCGGTTACCGCCGTTGAAGCCGAAACCGGGGTCGCCGCAATTGTCGGCGAAGCCGTTTGCGTTCCATTCCTGGTAGGTCCCCTCCGATGGGTAACCGCCCATGCGGAACGCCAAGGCATCGGCGTCGAAGCGGAGGGTCCAGGACGTCTCGGGCGTGAGGTCCTTCAGCGACCATTGGCCCAGCCAGGTGTCGTCCCGCCAGCCGGTGATCCCGAAGCCGGTGACGCTGGTTTCGGTGACGAGGCCGGTCGTGCCGTCGGGGTAGGAGATGAACCCCTCCATCCGGTAGCCGTTGGCGCCGATCCAGCAGAAGGCATGGGTGACGGCTTGGGCGGGGGAGGCGAGGGCGGCGAGGAGCACGGCGATACGAAACATGGCAGGGATATCGGGGGAAATGGCCCGGCGATCAATGTCGGATGGCGGGTGCGATGTGGAAACCCGCGCGTTACGCATGGTCGCGAAGAACCCGCCCCGCGAGATAGAGAGAACCGCAGATGAGGATCCGGGCATCCGGATCCTGAGCGACGATCCGTGCGACGGCGTCGGCCACGGCAGGCGCTTGGGTCGCGGGAATGCCAACGGTCTGGGCCGCGGCTTGGGTCTCGGCGGCCGAGAGCGTTGCCGACTCGCCCGGGATCGCGACGGTGTGGAGGTGGCTGACGTGCCGCGCCAGGGGCGCCATATAACCTGTTATGTCCTTGGTCCTAAGCATGCCGCAGATCAGGTGTGTCGGGCGCTTTGGCAGGCGGCTCAGGGCTTCGGCGATGGCGGCCCCGGCGGCGGGATTGTGGCCGCCGTCGAGCCAGAGCTCGGCGGCCCCGGCCGCGTCGACAAGCGGCCCCGAACGCAGACGCTGCATGCGGGCGGGCCAGTGGACGTTGCGCATGGCGGCCTCGGCCCCTTGGGCCCGGTCAAGGGCGCGAAGCGCGGCAACGGCGGTGCCCGCATTCTGGATCTGGTGGGCCCCCAGAAGACGGGGGAGCGCGACATCCATCAGCCCGGTCTCGTCTTGGAAGACGAGGCGGCCGTTTTCTTCCGTCACGTGCCAGTGTTGGCCATGGACCTGTAGGGGCGCGTTCAGGCGAGCGGCACGATATTCGATCACCTCAAGCGCGGCCTCGTCTTGGGGGCCGACGATGCAGGGCACGCCGGGCTTCAGGATCCCGGCCTTCTCGGCGGCGATCTTGGGCAAGGTGTCGCCCAGAAAACCCTCGTGATCCATGGAGATGGGCGTGATGATCGTGAGCGTGGGATTGACCACGTTGGTCGCATCGAGGCGACCGCCGAGACCCACTTCTAGCAGGGTCCAGTCGGCGCGGCTGCGCGCGAAGGCCAGCAGGGCAGCGCAAGTTGTGATCTCGAAATAGGTGATCGGTTCGTGGTCGTTGGCGATTTCACATTCCTGGAGCAGGGTGACGAGCGCCTCTTCGGAGATCAGATCGCCGGCGACCCGGATGCGTTCGTGGAAGCGCGCCAAATGCGGCGATGTATAGGCGTGGCAGTTTTCGCCGGCCCCTTCGAGCCCGGCGCGCAGCATGGCCAGCGTCGACCCCTTTCCGTTGGTGCCGGCGATGTGGATCACGGGGGGTAGCCGGGTTTCCGGGTGGTCGAGGGCGGTCAGCAGGCGGTGGACCCGGTCGAGCACCAGGTCGATATGCTTCGGATGCAGCGCCATGAGACGGTCGAGGACGATGTCGGATGTGGTCATGGCCGTGCGGCAGGGCGGCTCTGCGCATCTGCGTTCCAACGCAGGTAGCACGCGCTCCGAAGCGAGTTGCGCGCGGTCGCGCGGTCAGGTCGTCTCGGGGACATTCGCAGGCGCCGCGGCCGCGGGACCGGGTTGGGTCGTCTCAACAGGGCGCGGGAGGTCGCCATGGACCACGGGGCCTTCGTTCAACAGCATTCGGAGGATCGTGGCGATCTCGTCCCGCATGTGGCCGCGAGCCGTGACCCGGTCGAGCATGCCATGATCCAGAAGGTATTCTGCGCGCTGGAAGCCTTCGGGCAGGGTTTCGCGGATGGTCTGTTCTATGACCCGGGGGCCCGCGAAGCAGATCAAGGCATTGGGTTCGGCGATCTGGACGTCGCCCAGCATGGCGTAGCTGGCGGTCACGCCGCCCGTGGTCGGATGGGTCAGGACGACGATATAGGGCAGGCCCGCTTCGCGCAGCATTTCCACCGCGACGGTGGTGCGGGGCATTTGCATGAGGCTCAGGATGCCTTCCTGCATACGGGCGCCTCCGGCGGCCGAGAACAGGACGAGGGGGCGCTTCAACTCGACCGCGCGCTCGGCGGCGGCGATGATGGCATTGCCCACATACATGCCCATGGATCCCGCCATGAAGCCGAAGTCCTGGGCGGCGGCGACGATGGGGGTGCGGTGCACTTCACCTTCGGCGACGAGCATCGCCTCGGCCTCTTGCACGGCTTTCTGGGCCGCGCGCAGGCGGTCGGGGTACTTCTTCTGGTCACGGAACTTGAGGGGGTCTTCGATGGGGGCGGGAACCGAAACCTCGGTGAAGATGCCGCCGTCGAAGAAGGCCTGGAAGCGTTCGCGGGGCGGAATATGCATGTGGTGGCCGCACGATGTGCAGACGTTCAGATTGTCCTTCAGCTCCCGGTGGAAGAGCATCGTCCCGCATTCGTCGCATTTGGTCCACAGGTTCTCGGGCACTTCGCGGCGCGAGAACAGGCTGTTGATCTTGGGCCGGACGTAGTTCGAGATCCAGTTCATGGGTGCTCCCCCGTATCGCCGTCGAAATAGGAGGCGTGGCCGGGGATTGCAATTCGATCTGTCTTGCGTTGTTATAATTGTATATGCAATAACTGGGAAACACCATGTCCGATGTTTTGATTGTTGGCGCCACAGGCCAGGTCGGCGCCCAGGCGGTGGCGTTTGCGCAGGCGAAGGGCCACCGGGTCCGTGCGATGGTTCGGTCGAAGGATGCGGTGGTCCATGGAGCGACGCCCGAGATCGTTATCGGCGATTTGAGAGACCAGGCCAGCCTGCGCCGCGCCCTAGATGGGATCGACGTCGTTGTCGCAACGGCGAATGCGATCTTGCCTGTGGGTGGCACGTCGACCGCGACGGCGCTTGCCCGGGATGGCTACGGTGCACTGATTGCCGAGGCCGAGCGTGCAGGCGTATCGCAGTTCGTCCTGGCTTCGGTTCCGTCGCATCCGTTGGAGCGGGTGGTTCCGGAACTGGGAGCGAAACGCCTTATCGAGACAAGGTTGGCGGCGTCGACCATGCCTTGGACCATTATTCGAAATCCGGCCTTCACGGATGTTTGGCTGGTAATGGCCGGCGCCGCGGAAGCGGCGTCCCGTCATCCCCACGCGACGACGGCGCGCCCGTTCGGATTCTTGAAGGCCTGGCGGTCTCTGACCGGCCGCGTGGTCTCGCGGTTTGGTGTGTTGGTGGCGCCTGGGGGTGCGGGGCACGGCGCGCCCTTTATCACGACGGAGGATGTGGCCCGGATGCTGGTCGGCGTTATCGGCCGCGCGGATGCTTACAACCGGATCGTCGAGGCGGGCGGTCCCGCATGGGTCACGTGGGGCGAGGTCGCGCGGCTGATGTCCGCCCGGGTCGGGCGACGCGTGCGCGTGGTGGCTATGCCGGCCTGGCTCGCGGCCATTGGACAGGCGATGCTACGCCCCTGGCCATCCGCATCCAACGTTCTGGGCCTGGTCCGCTTCGTGGCTGCCTATCAGCCGCGCTGGGAAACACCGGAGGCGGTCGCCGAATTTGGTCTTCCGCCACAGATATCCGTATCTCAGTATCTGGATCGGACCTGGGGGGTGCCATGAATCTGGACGATGTGGTGGCGGAGGTTGCGGGGTCGTGCCGCGCCACCAAGGCGCGGATCGAAGCCCGGCGCCTGACGCGAGCCTATGACAAGGCGCTGGCCGACCAGGGTCTCAGATCCACGGAATATGCCGTTCTCGTGGCTGTGGGGCGTCTTGGGAATGGTCGAATGGCCGAGATCGCCGACCTTCTGGAGATGGATATCTCGACCTTGAGCCGTTCGGTCACGTCTCTGGCAGCGAAGGGATGGCTGGTCGTCGAGATCCTAGGGCATCGGACGCGCCGTCTCTCTCTGACCGATTCGGGCGTCGCGAAGGTCTTGGCAGCCTATCCCGCGTGGCTTAAGGCGCAGGCGCGTCAAGAGGCGGATCGAAGCTGACCCTTGGCGATCCAGAGGCGGCAGAGCAGCCAGGCGATGATCAGGAAGGCGATTTGTACGGCCAGCAAGGGCGCCAGGGCCGGGTCGTCCGGGGGGGTCGTCTGCCGGTAAAGGGCGAGGCCGCCCAGCGGACCGGGGGAACCGACCAGGATGATGCCGCCCGCATTGTTGGCGAAGTGCAGGCCCCAGGCAGCGCCGATGCCGCCCGAGACGCGGGTCAGGTCGGCCGTGAGCCAGCCGACGAGCGTGATCGCGGCGACGACGAACAACGCGTTGGGCCCGAACTCGGACGGGGCATAGTGCAGCGCGCCGAACAGCAGGCCCGGAAGGAACATCCAGACGATGGGGGACCGGAAGCGGGCGGCCAGTTGGGTCTGGAGATAGCCGCGGAACAGCAATTCCTCGGCGCCGGTCTGGATCAACAGAAAGAAGATCGTGAACGGCAAGAATGTCAGGAACGTCTGGGCCGCCAGATTGGGGACGATTTCCAACTCGGCCGGGAAAATCAGGCTCAGCAGGCTGACCGCCGCAATGGCGCCGAACCCCAGCACGAAGGGCCAAGCCTGGCGTTCGCCGAACAGGGACCGGACGGACCGGCCATGGACGAGGCCCGCCAGGATCACACCCACAAAGAGGCCCGTAAAGGTGATCAGCACCAGAAGCGTGCCCAACGGGGACGTTCCCGCCAGCAAGTCGCGCTGCATCGCCTGCGGGTCCAAGCCATTGAGAGCGCCAATGATCCCACCCACGGCGAAGGTTCCGAAGGTGCTGGCGGCCCAACAGAAGGCGATGATCAGGCCGCCCAGCAGCAGCCGCCAGATCTGCGGCTTGTGGCGGGCGGGGGCCACGAAGGCCACGAATTCGGGGGTCCACATGGGCGCTGCTCTGCCGTTAGCTCTTGTTTCACCTAGCGGCCATAACGTGCTGCGGCAATCGGGCGGGAGCGTGGCAGAACCGCGCTTGTTCCAGGGGGGCACCGGGTCTATCCGTGACCCTAAGACAGGGAAGGACGCCAGATGCTCAAGGGACCCACGGACAAGTCGAAGCTGCCCAGCCGCCACGTGACGGAAGGACCCGCGCGGGCGCCGCATCGGTCGTATTTCTACGCGATGGGGCTGGGCGACGAGGAGATCCACCAGCCTTGGGTCGGCGTGGCGACCTGCTGGAACGAGGCGGCGCCGTGCAACATCGCCCTGAACCGCCAGGCGCAGGCGGTGAAGCTGGGCGTGAAGCAGGCAAACGGCACGCCCAGGGAATTTACCACGATCACGGTGACCGACGGGATCGCCATGGGGCACGAGGGGATGCGCTCGTCGCTGGCCTCGCGGGAGGCCATCGCGGACACGGTCGAGTTGACCATGCGGGGGCATTGCTACGATGCCATCGTGGGGCTGGCGGGGTGTGACAAGTCGCTGCCGGGGATGATGATGGCCATGGTGCGGCTGAACACGCCGTCGGTGTTCATCTATGGCGGGTCGATCCTGCCGGGGCGGTTGAACGGTAAGGATGTGACCGTTCAGGATGTGTTCGAAGCGGTGGGCCAGCACCAGGCGGGAAACATGTCCGACAAGGAGTTGGAGATCCTGGAGCGGGTGGCCTGCCCGTCCGCCGGGGCGTGCGGCGGCCAGTTCACAGCGAACACCATGGCCTGCGTGTCGGAGGCCATTGGGTTGGCGCTGCCGAATTCATCGGGGGCGCCAGCGCCCTATGAGAGCCGGGACCAGTATGCCATCGCCTCGGGCGAGGCAGTCATGCAGCTTCTGGAAAAGAACATCCGGGCGCGCGATGTGGTGACGCGGAAGTCGCTGGAAAACGCGGCGCGGGTCGTGGCCTGCACGGGCGGGTCGACCAATGCGGGCCTGCATTTGCCCGCCATCGCCCACGAGGCGGGGATCGAGTTCACCCTGGCCGATGTCTGCGACATCTTCCGCGACACGCCGTATTTCGTCGACCTGAAGCCCGGCGGGCAATATGTGGCCAAGGACCTCTATGAGGCCGGCGGCGTGCCCATCGTCATGAAGGAGCTTCGGAAGGCGGGGCTGGTGCACGAGGATTGCGTCACTGCGACAGGGCGGACCATCGGCGAGGATTTGGACCGGATCGAAGGTGAGGCGGATGGCTGTGTCATTTATCCTATCGAGACGCCGATCACCAAGACCGGGGGCGTCGTCGGCCTGACCGGGAACCTCGCGCCCGAGGGGGCCATCGTGAAGGTCGCCGGGATGGAACAGCAGCACCAGATCTTCACCGGCCCCGCCCGCGTGTTCGAATGCGAGGAAGACGCATTTGCCGCCGTGAAGGCGCGGGACTACGAGGAAGGCGAGGTGATCGTCATCCGCAACGAGGGCCCAGCAGGCGGTCCGGGCATGCGGGAAATGCTGGCGACGACCGCCGCCCTGTCAGGACAGGGGATGGGCAAGAAGGTCGCGCTGATCACCGACGGCCGGTTCTCGGGGGCGACGCGGGGATTCTGTGTCGGCCATGTGGGACCAGAGGCGGCCCATGGTGGCCCCATTGCGCTGTTGAAGAATGGCGACGTCATCACGCTGAATGCGATCGAGGGCACGATTTCTGTCGATCTGAGCGAAGACGAGCTTGCGGCACGGAAGGCCGATTGGAAGGGCCCACGGCAGACGATCTATGCGTCGGGTGCGCTTTGGAAATACGCCCGGCTGGTCGGGTCGGCGGCGAAGGGTGCCCCAACCCATCCGGGGGCGGCGGACGAAGCGCATGTCTACATGGATCTCTGAATGCCGAACCGTCTGCCCGGATTGATCGCGAGCCTGCGGTCGCGGAATGCGGCGGCCGACTGGCAGCGCGCGGCCGAGGCGGGCGAGATGGCGGATATCGGCACTTTGGCGAAGCTTGCCCCCCTGGCGAGGGATTTGGCGCGCCATGCGGCGGAAGTGGCGCGGATGTCGGAGATGCGGCTGGCCGGGACATCCGCCGGCCGCAGGGCCGACTGGCCACCGCAATGCGATTGGGCTTGGCGGCCGGACCCTTGGGCGACCGCCTTGTCGCCAAGCACGCGGGCGGGTGTGCAGGGGGGCGACGCGCTGACTCAGGGCGTGACGCTTTTTCACGACTGCCCCCTGGCGGAGATCACGCTCCGTCAGGTTCGCGCGTCGAGTCCGGGCGCCTCGGCCCCCTACGCCCTGGAGATGGACGCGCTGGGCTTCGCCGGCAGCTTCCTGTCGCTTGCGATGGACATGCCTAAGGCTGGCGCCACGACGTTGCAACGCAGCCATATCGTGGGTTTGTCGACGACCATCTGGATGGAGCGGCAGGCGGAAATCTTCGCGCGGCTAAACATCCGGCAAGGGCCGAACACCGAGCAGCTGGTCAGCGAGCTCAAGCCGGGCGAGCGCCCCGACAGCCCGGTAACCGCCGAGTTTGACCTGGGATTTCACGACATCAAGTCGGCGAAGTTGGATCATGCTTGGATCGACCTGATCTTCGACAAGCCGCAGATGAACCTGGTGCGGATCGCGGATCTGACCCTGACCCGGCGCCCGCGCGCGGATATCTGAGAGGTTTTCCATGACTTGGATCTTGAACCGGATCTCGGTGACCTCGGGCCTTTATCGGGGCCTGCTGGTGGGCGAAGGCGACCCGCCCGCTCTGGAAATCGTCGTCGAGGGCGAGAGCTTGGGGAACCTGACGCCCAGCCCGGTCGAGGGCGGCTGGCGGATGGAGGGCGAGATCGGAACCCTCCCGCTGACCGACGGGACGCGCGCGGTTACGATCCGCACGGGGGATGGGACGGTGCTGGACAGCTTCTCGGTCATCTGTGGGTTGGATGCGCCGGATGATCTGCGGGCGGAGTTGGCGGCACTGCGGGCCGAGGTCGCGATCCTGAAACAGGCCTTCCGACGGCATGTGACTGAAACTCAGTAGGAGCCGGGGGCCACTCTGTGTGGCCGGGGCTCCGACGCACTGGTCCTTAAAGGGGCGTCTCGGTGCGGGGCCGGGCGCGGCGATGCCGCGTTCAACCCCGCCTGGCACGGTCCGAATGGCGGCATCGTTCCGCGTCCCGTGGCGGCGTGACGTTCCAGGTTGCCGTGGCCGCAATCGTGCGGCGGGACATTGGTCGTCACATGCCCTCCCGCCGAGGTTCCGCACTGACGCGGCGTTGCGGGTGACACGCCCATGCCCCATCGTCATCCTACGCCGACAGGAGGACGCCCATGACCGACTATCCCCATCTGCTGGCCCCGCTGGATCTGGGCTTCACGACGTTGAAGAACCGGGTGTTGATGGGGTCGATGCATACCGGACTGGAGGAGACGAAGGACTGGGACCGCGTCGCCACCTTTTACGCTGAACGGGCCGAGGGTGGCGTGGCGCTCATGGTGACCGGGGGTATGGCGCCAAACAGGGAAGGCGGCGTGTTTCCCGGGGCTGCGGGGCTTTTCTCGGACGGGGACATTGCAAACCATCGGGTGGTCACGGATCGCGTGCACGGGGCAGGCGGCAAGATCGCGATGCAGATCCTGCATGCGGGCCGCTATGCCTATTCGCCCGATTGCGTGGCGCCGTCGCCGGTGAAGTCGCCGATCTCGCCGTTTCCGCCCAAGGAACTGGACGAGGCTGGGATCGAAAAGCAGATCGCCGACATCGCCCTTTCGGCCGCGCGGGCGGGGGAGGCGGGGTATGACGGCGTCGAGGTGATGGGGTCGGAAGGCTATTTCCTGAACCAGTTCCTTGTGGAGCATACGAATAAGCGGACGGATCGCTGGGGTGGGAGCCTGGAGAACCGGCAGCGCTTGCCGGTGGAGGTCGTCCGGCGGGTGCGCGAGGCCGTTGGCACCGACTTCATCATCATCTACCGGCTGAGCATGATCGACCTGATCCCGATGGGACAGACCTGGGAAGAAGTCGTCGGCCTGGCCAAGAAGATCGAGGCGGCAGGGGCCACTATCCTGAATACCGGAATCGGCTGGCACGAGGCACGCATCCCGACCATCGCGACCAGCGTGCCGCGAGCGGCGTTCGCCTGGGTCACCAAGAAACTGATGGGTGCGGTGTCGGTGCCGATCATCACGTCGAACCGGATCAACATGCCCGACGTGGCCGAGCAGGTGCTAGCCGGTGGCTGCGCCGACATGGTGTCGATGGCACGGCCCTTCCTGGCCGACAGCCATTTCGTGAAGAAGGCCGCCGCGGGGCGCACGGACGAGATCGCGCCCTGCATCGCCTGTAATCAGGCCTGTCTGGATCATACGTTTTCGGGGAAGATTTCGTCCTGCCTGGTCAATCCGCGCGCGTGTCACGAGACAGAATTGCGATATCAGCCTGCGGGTGTCGCCAAGCATGTCGCCGTGGTCGGCGCCGGCGCCGCCGGCGTGACCGTCGCCATGGTCGCGGCCGAGCGGGGGCACCGGGTCACGCTGTGGGACAAGGCCGACCGCATCGGCGGGCAACTGAACATGGCGAAGGTCATCCCCGGCAAGGAGGAGTTCGTCGGGCTGGTCGCCTGGATGGAGCGGATGGTGGCGCATCCGTTGATCGAGCTTCGGTTGGGGGCCGCCCCCGGCGTCGAGGATCTGCGCGGGGCCGACGAGATCGTGATCGCCACCGGCGTGTCGCCCCGTGATCCCGGGATCCCCGGGCAGGACGGGGCCAATGTCGTCTCCTATATCGACGTGTTGCGGGACGGCGTGGAGGTGGGGCGTCGAGTCGCCGTGGTCGGCGCCGGCGGGATCGGTTTCGATACGGCCGATTTTCTGACCCATGCGGGCGGCGACAGCACGACCGAGGACCTGGCCGCCTGGTTGCGCGAATGGGGCGTCGCCGATCCGGGAGACCATCGTGGCGGGTTGGAGCCCGAGGGGCCCCAACCCGAAGCATCCGCGCGGGAGATTACGCTGCTGCAGCGCAAGAACGAGAAGCTGGGCAAGCGGCTGGGCAAGACGACCGGTTGGATCCACCGGGCGGCCTTGGCGATGAAGGATGTGAAGATGGTGCCCGGCGTGAACTACGAGAGGATCACGCCCGAGGGCCTGCAAATCAGCTTCGGCGAGGCGCGGGAGCGGCCGGCGACTATCCAGGCAGACACCATCGTTCTTTGCGCCGGTCAGGTGCCGGAGCGGTCGCTGGCGGATGCGTTGGAGGCTGATGGTCTCGCCTGCCATGTGATCGGCGGAGCGGACGTGGCCGCGGAACTCGATGCGAAGCGAGCCATCGACCAGGCCGCCCGATTGGCGGCGATCCTATAGCCGCACGGCTCCGCCCATCGGATCATGCCGCCGGTGGAGGGTGGGGGTATGCCGATGCGTGGACATGGGTCCGATGGCGATGGTCTGGTAACGGGCCCGCTCGCGATCGGGGCCGCTGCTGATCGACCTGCGATTGGCGATGGGACGGGACCCGAGCGAAGACCGACCGGCAGATCAACCGGCCGTCTGGCAGGTGCCCCGCGCGACGCGCCAGGCCGGCAAGCGGAGGAGGGCGGTCAGGCCCGCGCCGCTGGAGTCCAGTTGAACCGATCCGCCATGGAGTTCGACGATCCGACGTGTGAGCGGCAGGCCGAGGCCCATGCCGTCGGCCGTGCGCGTATGCAGATCGGCACCGATCCCGAAGGCCGACCAGATCGCATCAATCCGGTCTTCCGAAATGCCTGGGCCGTCATCGGTGAGGGTCACCGTCACGCCGTCGTCCGGGTCCACCCTCAGCGTCACGTCGGCCCGCGTCCCCCCATGGGCGAGGACGTTGTCCAGAAGGCAGGTCAACGCCAGTTCCAGCTTCGCCCGATCGGTGACCACAAGGACGGCACAATCCTCGACCGTGACCGACAGGGTCTTGCCCCTTGCCTGCATCAACGTCTCGAGGCTGGCGGCCACGCGTTGCAGGAGCGCTGCGACATCGGTCTCCTCCTCCGAGAGGGAGATGTCCCCCGAACGGAGTTCGGTAAAATGTAGGATATTCTCGATGATCGCATCGAGATGCGAGGCCGAGCTTTGGAGCGCGCCCACAAGATCCTTGTCCTCCGCCGTGGCGGGCGTGAGACAATGGGAAAGGCCGACGATACCGTTCAGAGGGGTGCGCAATTCGTGCCCCACGAGGGCCAGGAACGCCTCCTGCGCGTCGCGCTCAATCGTCTGGATTGCCGCGCGATCGGTCGGATCGGGGTCGAGCGGGACTTCGTAGAAGCGGGCGACCATTGCGGCCAAAGTGTCGAGTTGAGCGATCTGATCGGCGCAGGGCGGATCGTGCGGGACCAAGTCGACGGCGCAGACGGTGCCGATGCAGAAACCGGAGGACAGGATGACCGGCGCGCTGGCCGAGAAAAGGACATGTGGCGGTTGCGCCACGATCGGATGGTTGCGAAAGCGCGGGTCGTCATGGGTGTCGGCCGAGACGATGCTGTGACGCGCGGCGACTGTATAAGCGCACATGGAATGTGTGCGCGGCGTCCCCTCCATCTCGATCCCCTCGATCCGGAGGAACCGTTGATCGTCGCCCGAGATGAGCGAGATGAAGGCCACCGGCGCGTCGAAGATACCCTGGGCCATAGCGACCACATGGCCGAAGAAGGGATCGTCGCGCCGCCGCTCGAGGTTCAGCGCGGCCATCAGGCGCTGGCGCGCCGGTTCGTTCGTGGGCACCGGATAGGGGTGCAAATCGCGGGGGTTGGGTGTGAGGGTCATGGCGCGTCGTTAGACGCCGATCGGTTACCAGGCCCTTTCCAGGACGCGAAAATCGCATCGAATTGCTACGATTTGACGTTTCCCGCCTCGCTTAAATCCCGAAACCATCTCGTGATTGGCCGCCCTTTGGCATGGTTCCGCCCCATTCAAGGAGCATGCCTAGGCCCAAGTAAAACAGTTCCGAGGGTCAGCCGAACATGGACCGCCTGTCAGAAATGGAAGCTTTCGCCACGGTCGTCGACCAGGGCGGCTTCACGGATGCCGCAAAGAAGCTAGGCATCTCAAAATCCGCCGTGTCGAAGCATGTCTCCTCACTGGAAACGCGCCTGGGTGCCCGTCTTTTGAACCGGACGACGCGCCGTGTCAGCCCAACCGAAATCGGTCTGGCCTATTACGACCGCGCGCGTCGTGTGTTGAACGATGCCGGTGAAGCCGACGCCTTGGTGACGTCGATGCAATCGGCCCCATCGGGTGTCTTGCGGGTGTCGGTGGCCACGGATTTCGGAGTGAACCATCTGTCGCCGATCCTGGGCGGGTTCCTGCACGAATATCCCGACATCACCGTCAACATGGTGCTGAACAACCGCTACGTGGAGCTGATCTCGGAAGGCTTCGATCTGGCGGTTCGGATCGGCGACCTGGAAGATAGCTCGCTTCGGGCCCGCAAGCTGGCCGAGACCCACAAGCAGATGATCGCGTCGCCGGAATACCTGGAAGAATACGGGCATCCGCGCCGGATCGACGACTTGAACGAGCATAAGCTGCTGCATTATTCGAACCAGGCCAATGGCTCGGTCTGGAAGCTGACGGCACCGTCGGGTGAAAAGCGTCAGGTCCGCTCGGCCGGGTGGCTGACGGTCAACGACGGGCAATCGCTTCTGAACGCCGCCATCAATGGGCTGGGCATCGCGTTTCTGCCGTCGTTCCTCTATGCCGATGCGATGAAAGATGGGAAACTGGTCGCCGCGATCGACGGGCACCCGCCCGAGACGCAGGGCGTCTACGCCGTCTACCCGCCGGGCCGCTATACGCAGCCGAAGGTGCGGGCCTTCATCGACTTCCTGGTGGAAAGCTTCCGCGACCGCGGACCCGACGATTGGTGAGAGGGCCATGGCCTGACGGATACTCGGGCAAATTCGGATAGTGCAAAGACGGATCGCGCCTTTGGGCCCGGTCCGTCTTTTTTGAAGCAGGCTGTGATAGGACGGGCGTTGTCAAAGCAGAGCGCTGGCCGACCGGTCCGCGCATGCGGTCATTCGGTCGACGTGATCACCACTTCGACGCGACGGTTGGCTTCGCGACCGGCCGCCGTGTCATTGGGCGCGACGGGGGCGAAGAAGCCGACACCATGGGTGTCGATCCGGTCTGACGCGATCCCGTAACTGTCGATCAGCACGTCGCGCGCTGAATTGGCCCGACTACGAGAAATGGCCATATTGCCCTCGGCGCCGCCTTCGGCATCGGTATGCCCGACCAATGCGATGGTGGTTCCGGGGTTGGCGTTCAGAAAGGCGGCAAGTTCTTCCAGAGACGTGAAGCCTCGCCCTGCCAGTTCCGTCGAACCGGTCGCGAATTCGAGATCGTCCAGGACGGCCCGACCGAGGCTTTCCAAAGTCGCGACCATGCTGGGTTCGCCGGCCCGGATTCGCCGCGGTGTGGCGTTTGACGCGCTCTTGACAACGGGGTCGACACTGCTCTCCGGGTCGACGGTCGTGACTTGGATATAACCTAGATCGCCGGACAGACTGACGACCAGGGTCGTCCATGCGCCGCCCTTGCGTGCGGAGAGATATCGGTAATCGGCCAGGTCGACGAACATATCGGGGGCCGGCGTCACGTCGATCTCGAAGCGGAAGTCGAACCCGCCGCAGGCACGGGTATGGCAGTCGAAGACAACGTCCCAGCCCTCCGCGACCAACTGATCCCGCAAGGGATCGAGCAGTTGCAGCGTGGTCGCATCGGAGGCGGGAACCTGCCAGACTTCACGGATGACAGCGCCCTCGATCGTCTCCGAGGGGAGGGTATCGATGAACGCGCCTGTCGCGGCAAGGTGGCTGCCGAACGGTGTCGTGTCCACATAGGTCCGCTCGGCCGCCGGGCCGGGGGCAAGTTGCGCCAGCGCGGGGCCGGCGAACAACAGGAAGGGCAGTGCCAGCCTCACCGCGCCTGTCCGTGGTAATCCGGGTTGGGTTGCATGGCCGTGGCCGAGGCCACGCGATTGGTCATGTTGAAGAACCCGGCGACGGAGATGACGTCGAAGATGTCGCGGTCGTCCAGGCCATGGTCGCGCAGCGCCTGCCGATCAGGTTCCTCGATCGTTGCCGAGGCTTTGGTCAATTGAACCGAGAAGTCGAGCATGGCGCGTTGGCGCGACGTGATCGGGGCCACGCGGTAATTCATGGCGATCATCTCGCCCAAGGCCGGGTCGCCCGACAGCTGGCGCACTGCGGCGCCGTGGGCGACGAGGCAATAGAAGCAGCGATTCTCGGCCGAGACGGCGACGGCGATCATTTCGCGGTCCAGTTTGGTGAGGTTGCTGTCGCCCAGCATGAGATCGTTATAAAGGGCGGTGAAGTTGTCCAGTTTCGCCTTGTCGAATGCGTAAGCCCGCAAGACATTGGGGACGAAGCCCAGCTTTTCCACACAGATGTCGAAGTAACGCTGCGTCTCGGGGGGCAGTGGGTCCATCTGGGGCAGGTCGAGGGCGGTGGGTCGATCCATTGGATCCGTGGCTCAGGACTGGGGGGCGCGGCGATAGTGATACCCTTCCACGATCGCCATGCCGTGGGAAGAATACGCCGCATTCGCCGCAAGATTATCGCGGGTTGTGACCAAGGCGACGCGGCTGCAGTCCTGGGCGCGGGCCCAATGGGCGGCGGCCCGCAGGATCAGTCCGGAGACGCCCTTGCGGCGGTGTCGGGGAACGACTTCGACCGCTGACAAAAGCGCGGTGTCGCCATGGGCCGCGATAAAGCCCACTCCGGCGGCGCGGTCGTCCACACGGGCCATCGCGGCGCAGGGCCGGGCGGCACGGACCATGACGGCCTGGCGTTCATGGCCGATGCCGCCGGCGTTCCAGAGGTCGCGCATGATTTGAAGGGGCGGCCAGATGGTGAAGCCGGTGGCGTGGGGCATGGGCTCGGTCGTTAAGGTTGTTATGTCGATGGTGTAGAGGTGTACCGCATCCTGGATAACGTAGCCGCGACGGGCGAGTTCCGTGTCCAGCGCAGTCTGCTCCGGCCAGATGATGAAGCTGGCCCGTCGTCCGGTGTCGCGGGCAATGGTTTCGGCCCGGTCAATCTGGTCGGGGGCATTGCCGGAAATCGCGTTTACGCGTCCGCCGGCGCCTGGGGTGGCGCGGTGCGTCCAGGGGCCGTCGGTCCAGATCCGCTCGGCAGGCCAGCAGGCGTCGATGATGGCTTGCCAATCGGTCACGCGAAGGTGGCGCGCAGGCGGTTGGTGGCGGTTTGGACCAGGGCCGGATCTTGGCCCCGGATCACGACATTGGCACCGAATTTGCCGTCCTTCTGAAACGGGTAGGAGCCGACGGAGAGGTCGGGGAAGGCTTGCGCGATCTCGCCCAGCGGTCCGGCGATGTCGCCTTCGCCCCGGTCGATGCGGGTCGAGGTGGAGGTCAGCGGCGAACCGCCCGTCAGCGTGGGCAGAACGGATGCCACCATGGCTTGGAAGACCGCCGGCACGCCCGCCATGACATGGACATTGCCGAGGGTGAAGCCCGGCGCGACCGAGACGGGGTTGTCGATCAGCGTGGCGCCCTCGGGTATGCGGGCCATGCGCAGGCGGGCGTCGTTCAACTCGGATCCGGTTCGGGCATAATGGTCGGCCAGGAGCTGGCGGGCATCGTCGCGGATATCGACCGTGGCGCCAAAGGCCGCGCCCACAGCGTCGGCGGTGATGTCGTCATGGGTCGGGCCGATGCCGCCGGAGGTGAAGACCGTGTCCCAGGCGGTCCGCAACGCGTTCAGGGCCGCGACGATGGCGTCGTGGTCGTCCGACACGATGCGGACTTCGCCCAGCGTAATCCCGACCTCGGTCAACTGCCCCGCCAGGTGGTGCATGTTGGCGTCGCGGGTGCGCCCCGAGAGGATTTCATCCCCGATGACGAGCATGGCGGCGGTCGGATTTGGCATCTTGGTCTCCTTCGCGCTGGGGTATAGGGCGCGGCCATGCGCTTCGCCACTCCGCTGATCCCTGCCACGCTGGTCCGCCGCTACAAGCGGTTCCTGGCGGATGCCGTATTGGAAGACGGCGGCGAGGTTGTGGTGCATTGCCCGAATTCGGGCGCCATGTTGGGGCTGAACGAGCCGGGGCGGCGGATCTGGGTGGAGCCGAACGATAACCCACGGACGAAGTTGGATTATGGGTGGCGGTTGGTGGAGCTGGACGGAGGGCACTTGGCCGGGATCGATACGGGTGTGCCCAACAAGGTCGTCGGCGAGGCATTGCGGGCGCGGGCGGTGCCGGGGCTGGAGGGCTATGGCGGCATGCGGGCCGAGGTGAAGTATGGGGTAAACAGCCGCGTGGATTTCCTGCTGACCCAGGATGGGCTGCCGGACGCCTATGTGGAGGTGAAGAACGTCCATTTGCGGCGGGCCGGCACGCTGGCGGAGTTTCCCGATTGCGTGACCGCCCGTGGGGCGAAGCACCTGCGCGAATTGTCGGAGATGGTGGCGCAGGGGCATCGGGCGGTGATGCTGTATCTGGTGCAGCGGACGGATTGCACCGAGATGGGCTTGGCAGCCGATCTGGATCCGCTTTACGCCGAGACCTTCGCGGCCGCGCGAAGGTCGGGTGTCGAGGCGATATGTCTGTCGACCGAGATCACAATCGAGGGAGTTCGGGCTGGATTGCCCCTGCCGATGGCTGGTGGATAAATCCGAGCGACGCCATTATCTGCCTCGTTGACGAGAAGGAGCCTGACGTGGACGAGCATCGCGGCCGTTTGACCCGAGAAGGGATTCGCATCCACGAGGATGCGGATTTCGAGGGCATGCGCGTGGCCGGGGCTCTGGCGTCCGACATTCTGGACCGGATCGCGGCGCATGTGGTGCCGGGGGCGACAACTGGCGCGCTGGACAGGATGATCACCGATTGGGTCGAGGCGGCGGGGGCGACCTCGGCGACGATCGGATACAAGGGCTATAAGCATGCCTCCTGCATCAGCGTGAACCATGTGGTGTGCCATGGGATTCCGGGCGATAAGATGCTGAAAGAGGGGGATATCCTCAACATCGACGTGACGGTGATCGTCGACGGCTGGTTCGGCGACACGTCGCGGATGTACGTGGCGGGCAAGCCGTCGCGGAAATCCGAGCGGTTGATCCAGGTGACCCACGACGCCCTGATGAAGGGCATCGAAGCCGTGAAGCCGGGTGCGACATTCGGGGATATCGGCTATGCGATCCAGGCCTATGCGGAGGCCCACCGCATGTCGGTCGTGCGCGATTTCTGCGGTCATGGCCTGGGCCGAGTGTTCCATGCGCCGCCCAATGTGCTGCATTACGGTCGGCCTCGAACGGGGCCGGTGCTGGAAGAGGGTATGTTCTTCACCATCGAGCCGATGATCAACTTGGGCCGGCCAGAGACCAAGGTCTTGGCCGACGATTGGACGGCAGTCACGCGGGACAAGTCGCTGTCGGCGCAGTTCGAACATTCGGTGGGCGTCACGGCGACGGGCGCCGAGATTTTCACGCCGTCGCGCACGGGTCGATATCACCCGACCTGGCAGGCTTAACTTTTTCTTAGGGATCGCTGCGGCACAACGCTTGCATGAGTTCACGTGTCGCCACTCCCGGTTTGTCCGAGGCCCCGCTGCCCGCCGATCTCTTCGCGGATCCGGTCGATATTCTGCCCCGTCCTGCGATGCGGCAGGCTCCGCCATCCGAGGATGAACCGGACCATCGCCTTGCCCATCGGGCCCGGCTGCGGGACCGTTTCATGCAGGGCGGGGCGGCGGCGATGCCGGATTACGAGTTGCTGGAACTGATCCTGTTCCGCGCTCTGCCCCGGGGCGATACGAAGCCCCTGGCTAAGCGGCTTTTGCAGACATTCGGGGATCTGAACCGCGTTTTCGCAGCGCCACCCGCCCGCTTGTCCGAGGTGAAGGGTGTCGGGCCGGCGGTCGTCGAACAACTGAAGATCCTGGAAGCGGTCGGGCACCGTATGGCGCGGGCGAAGGTGATCCAACGGCCGGTCCTGTCGTCTTGGGATGCGTTATTGGACTATCTTCAGACGGCCATGGCACATCAGGAGACGGAGCGGTTTCGCGTGCTGTATCTTGACCGCAAGAACGTGCTGATCGCCGATGAGGAATTGGCTGAGGGCACGGTGGACCATGTGCCGGTCTATCCCCGCGAGGTGGTCAAGCGAGCGCTGGAGTTGAATGCATCGGCATTGATACTGGTCCACAACCACCCATCGGGCGACCCGACCCCATCGGAGGCGGACGTGACGATGACCTATGCGATCCGGGACGCGGCCGAGGTGCTGGGGATCGTGCTTCACGATCATCTCATCGTGGGGAAGGCGCGTGAATTGTCGTTTCGGTCGGAAGGGTTGCTCTGAGGCCTCTTCGGTCGCTGCGCGCCCTCATCGGCTGGGATCACGCGACGACATCCAGGATGTGGCGCGCCGTCATCAGATCGAGATGGGCGCCCCCGCCGTTTTTGAACAGGGTGATTTCATCGTCCGACCCGCGGCGCATGGCCGGGCCATCGTAGTAGTCGGCGACGATGTCGGATTTCGAAATGGCGCCTGTGGCAATGGGCGTTTTCAGTTCGCCGATATGGTCCAGGGTTGTGGCCCGGGAGTCGACGAAGATCCGCGCGCGCCGCAGGGCGTCGTCGTCGGCCTCGCGCATGTCGGGGCGATAGGCGCCGATCAGGTCGATATGCTGGCCTGGGCGGAGCCAGGCACCCTTCAGGGTCGGCTCGGTCGTCATGGTAGCGCAGGTGACAATATCGGCGTCTCGGACGGCGGTGGACAGGTCGGTGGCATGACCGATGGCGTGCAGGTCGGCGAAGCGGCGGGCCGAGGCGTCCGTTCGGGACCAAACGGTGAAGGTGGCGTTCGGGAAGGCAGCCGAGTAGGCGGCATGGAGAGAGGCGGCGACGGTGCCGGAGCCGACGATCAGGATGCGGTCTGCATCGGGACGGGCCAGACGGGTCGCGGCCAGGAGACTGTCGCCGGCGGTCTTCCATTTCGTGACCAGCGTGAAGTCGAGCATCGCGGCCAGGGTCCCATCGTCGTCGGAGAACAGGGAGACGGCGCCGCCGATGGCCGGCTTCCCGCGGGCCGTATTGCCTGGGAAGATCGTGGCGGTCTTCACCAGAGCGCCCAGACCGTCGATCCAGGCCGCGCGGGACAGCAGCGTATCGGGATCGCGGTAGAGAAACGTATCGCCGATTTCGGCCCGAGGCAGGTCGTGACCTGCGGCCAGAGCGCGGGTCAGGGCGAGCCAATCGAGCTTGCTCTCGGCCTCGGGGCCGATGAAGGGGACGCTCATGCGGCTTCCTCCGGAGTCAGCAGACCTTCCGCGACCAGGCGGTCGGCCCAGCCCCGGGGAGTATCGAAGAGATGGGTGCGCCAGCCGCGCATGTCGGCGGCTTGGATGTTCTCCGCGCGATCATCCGTGAACAGAAGGGCATCGCCCGCCTGCCCGGCGGCGACTTCTAGGGTCTCGTAGATCAGAGCGTCGGGCTTCTGGGCCTTTAGGTCGCCGGAGATGATGGTCACATCGAACTCGGTGAGCACGTCGTAGGCGCGTTGCGCCAGCTTGAAGCTGTCCGTGCCGAAATTGCTGAGAGCATGGACCGGGATGTTCTTTCCCTTCAGGGCGCGGAGCAGGCGGACGGAATGGCCAATCAAGGGGCTCGCCATCTTGAGCCATTCGTCATGCCAGAGCTGGATTTCAGCCTGCCAGGCGGGATTGGCCTTGGCGGTGGCCATGATCGTCGCCTCGAATGGGGCGCCCAGGTCTATGCGCTCGTTCATGGCGGTCAGGTCGACCTCGGAAAAGAGCGCGCGCCGACGGGCTTCGCCAATCCGGACGTCATAGAACCGCTCAGGGTTCCATTCCATCAGGACGTTGCCGATGTCGAAGACGACCGCTTGGATGGTCACGACAGCTGCTCGGCATGGAACGCAACGTGGTCTTCGGCGAAGCTGGCGACGAAGAAATAGGAATGGTCATATCCTTTCTGGAGCCGCAGCGTGGCCTCGGCGTGGCGGGCGGCGAGGGCTTGGGCGAAGGCCGAGGTGCCGAGCTTGTCGCGGAACTGGTCCTCGGTGCCGGTATCGATCAGCAGCGGAGCATCGAGACCGCTTTCCCGGATCAGGATCGTCGCATCATGGTCGGTCGGCTCGCCGGTATAGGCGGTCAATTGGGGGATGCCCCAGTCGCTTTCGGACGGATTGCAGATCGGCGCGAAGGCCGAAACGGCGCGCCATCGGCCGGGGTTCTTCATGGCCAACGTCAGGGCGCCGTGACCGCCCATGGAATGGCCGGTGATGCCCTGACGTTCCGGATCGAGATCGAAAGCGGTGAAGACGGTGTCGGGAAGATCCTGGGTGATGTAGCGTTCCATCTGGAAATGTTGGGCCCAGACGCCTTCCGTCGCATCCACGTAGAACCCCGCGCCTTGCCCCATGTCGTAGCGGTCGTCGTCGGGCACTGCCTCGCCCCGGGGGGATGTGTCGGGAAAGACGACCGTCAGCCCGGCCTCCGACGCCCAGGCCTGGAAGCCCCCCTTGGTCATGGCGTTTTCGTGGGTGCAGGTCAGGCCCGACAGATACCATAGCACGGCGCCGGTGGCGTGCTCGGGCTGGAACATGCCGAAGGCCATGGGCGTCCCGGTCGCGTCGGAGCTGTGTTCGTACACACCCTGGATGCCGCCGAAGCATCGGTTCTCGCTGAGGGTCTTCAAGATCAGGTTCCTCCGGTGAGCAGGCCGATGATGACCGAGACTGTGACGATGGAGAGCGCGGTGGAAACCAGGATCGCCGCCGACACGCGCTGGGGCGCCACGCCGTAATGTTGTGCCAAGATGTAGACATTCCCCGCGACGGGCAATGCAGCGGCGGAGATCATGACGGTCGCCGCAAAGGGATCGGCGACGGGAAAGAGGACGAGCGCCGAGAGAGCGACGGCGGCGGGGTGCAGAATCAGCTTGCAGAACGTCAACCACGAGGCGACCGATAGGCGTTCGGCCGATTTGCCCGCCAGTGAGGCGCCGATGGCGAAGAGAGCGCCGGGCGTGGCGGCCGCGCCGAGGATGGTGAGGAATTCATTGACCGGGATCCACAGCTCTCGGCCGGTGGCGGACCAGAGGATGCCTGCCGAGATCGAGACGATCATCGGGTTCTTGACCAAGCCCAGGGCGACGGTGCGCAGGGTGGTCAGGCCGACCCGGCCTTCGCGCGACCCGGTGATGAGGATGACGATGAGGGACGAGAAGACAATAAGGTCCGTGGCCAGGACCATCAGCATGGGCCCGGCGCTTTCGGGTCCCAACAAAAGGATAAACATTGGGATACCCAGGAAGCCGACATTGCCGATCGTCCCGACTTGGGCTTCCACCGCGGCTTCGGCGACCGACAGGCCCCGGAACAGACCCACGGCCGTGGCGATCAGATAGACGATGCCGCATCCCCAGAGATAGGCCAGGATGAAATTCGGATCGAAAATGTCGCCTAATGTGAGATTGGCCGCGAAGTTGAAGAGCATCGCCGACAGAGCGAAATAGAAGACGAACTTCGTCAGATAGGCCGTGGCTTCGGGCGTGAAGAAGCGGGTGCGGCCCGCGAAGTACCCCAGGGCGATCAAGGCGAAGAAGGGAACGGTCTTCAGGAAGATCGCAAGCATACCGGCACGGCTATCGGGCAGAGGGAGAGGTGTCCAGCTTGGCCGGGACCTGTCTGGATGGGTAACTTGTGCAATCATGCGCCATGCCTATATTTCGGTCGAAAAACCGGGGTTTACAATGAACGACGCGACGCCCATCACGGCAACGACCTCAGCCGAGCCGATCAAGCGAGGCCGGAAATTCGACCAAGTGCTGGATGGGGCGCGATCCGTCTTCTTGCAGGACGGCTACGAGGGAGCCAGTGTCGACGCCATTGCGCGGGCTGCGGGTGTGTCGAAGGCGACGCTATATAGCTACTTCCCGGACAAGAAGCTGCTCTTTATGGAAGTCGCGCGTACCGAATGCGCGGCGCAGATCGAGGAGGCGCGCGCGATCCTGTCACCGGACGCTCGGGCCGAGGATGCGCTGCGCGCCGCCGGCCTGCGGATCATGCGATTCATCCTGTCGGATGTGGGCCAGGCGATCTTTCGGATGTGCGTCGCCGAAAGCGATCGCTTCCCCGAATTGGGGCGGGAATTCTTCCGCACCGGTCCGGCCGTCTATCGCGCGCAGTTGGAAGACTACCTCCTGCTCGCCATCGACCGCGGCGAATTGGCGATCGAGGATGTGCCGCTGGCGGCCAACCAATTCGTTGAACTGTGCCACGCGATCTTGTTCGTCGAGGCCGTGTTCGGCGTCCGCCGGGGCGCGTCCAAAGAAGAAATCGCGCGCGTGGTGGACGGCGCGGTTACCACTTTCATGGCACGGTATGGCGCCTAGGCCGGCTTCAGCGACGTGGTGACGTAATTCACAGACAGGTCCCGGTCGGACAGTTTCCAGGTCCAGGCGATCGGGTTGAAGACGAAGCCCGTGCGGTCGACGGGGGTGAGGCCCGCCTCTTTCAACAGGTCGAACAACTCGTCGGGGGTGATGAACTTGGACCATTCATGGGTGCCCTTCGGCAGCCATCGCATGACGTGTTCCGCGCCGATGATGGCCATGACATAGCTTCGCGGGTTCCGATTGATGGTCGAGCAGGTCATCAGCCCGCCGGGGCGCAACAGAGCCTGGCACGCCGTTAGATAGGCCAGCGGATCGGAGACGTGTTCGACCACTTCCATGTTGAGGATGGCGTCGAACGGCGCCTCGCCAGTCTCGACCAGGGCTTCGGCGCTGGTGTGACGGTAGTCGATGTCGAGGCCGGATTGCTCGGCATGGGTGCGGGCGACGGGGATGTTTCGCTCGGCGGCATCGACGCCGACGACCGTCGCGCCGAGCCGCGCCATGGGCTCGCAGAGAAGGCCGCCGCCGCAACCGATATCAAGGATGCGAAGACCGTCGAAGGGTCTGTCGGCTTTCAGATCGCGGTCGAATTCTTCGGCGATCTGCGTGGTGATGTAATCCAGCCTGCATGGATTGAGCATATGCAGCGGCTTGAACTTGCCGTTCGGGTCCCACCATTCGGCGGCCATGGCTTGAAACTTGGCGATCTCGGTCTCGTCGATGGTGGTCGTCACGGGCGCCTCCGGATGCGGTTTGATTGCAGCAGATAGGACGCGCCGGTTGGGTTTCACATGGGACACGCGGCCTCATCGCTGGCCTTTGGCGCGCTCTTCGGCATCGGAAGGGTCAGGGATCGAGCCGGAAAATCTGAGGCATTGGAGTGGTGACGTTGCAAGTCCGCTCCGCCCCGATCAGGGCGCCGAGACGGCCCAGGCGGGCGACGACGTCGGGGACGACCAGGCCCGGCCAGCGGCTGCTCGTATAGGCGGCGGA
>JBCCCB010000007.1:0-35658 GCA_039033775.1 Pseudomonadota bacterium
CGGACATGCACCGAGACGAAATCGCTTTCCGCGAAGAAGACCGCGCGACTGGCCGCGACTTTCAGCCCATCGTCCGCCGCCCTGGCACGGCCTTCCTCCGAGCCCCACCAGACCACGTCCATCCCGAAGGCCTCGGCATATCTGGCGACCTGCCGGCCGATCCGTCCGTATCCGTAGAGGCCCAGGCGCCGGCCAGCCAGAGTCTGACCCGGCGCCAATTGCCAATGCCCGGCCCGCATCGAGGCCATCTGCTGCGGCAATTGTCGGGCCGAGGCCAGGATCAGTGCGAATGTGTGTTCGGCGGCGGCGACCGAGGGCGCTCCATCATTCACTTTTGAGCAGAGAAGGACGCCATTGGCGGTGCAGGCATCGATATCCACATGGGGATAAACGCTGCGTTGGCTGATGAGCTTCAGGGCCGGCAGTTCGTCAAGCAAAGGTTTCCGGATCGCGGTCCGCTCCCGGAAGAGGACGAGCGCCTGCGCGTCGGCAAGGCGATGCGCGAGCATGTCGACGTTGTCGACATGGTCGGTCCAGATCGTGACATCGTGGCCATCCAGCTTCGCGAAGCTCGGCAAGGTCCGAAGGGTGTCGAACCAATCGTCCAGAATGTGAATCTTCACCGGCTCTCGACGCGGGATGACAGATCGGGTCTGCGCGGGGTCGGCACGAAGACGGCCGTTTCCAGTGCATCCAGCGCCCGGCCAATTTGGCTGCGCAGGGCGAGCAGGTGATTGAACTGCGCGTCGCAGCCGGAGATGGGCGTGGGATATGATCCGATCTCATGAGCGACGTTGCGCCGGGCACGCCGAAGGGCGTCGCGGGCGTCCTGCAAACTCGTGTCGATATGGGGGGTCATGGTGGCCTCGTTTGTATTGTATACCATAGTATACTAAAATAGATCGGCCTGTCCATCATCGTTATTTCGGCGGATGGGCCCGCCGGATCACAGGCGACGCGACTTGGTCTGAAATGGGAACGTCCCAAACGGCGGCGCCGCCGGTGTCGGCGAAACTGGAAATCAACCCCGGGAGCCGCGCGAGATCATGAATGATCTCGCCGCCGATCCCGAAGCCTCTGGCGATCGCGGCCAAGTCGGTTCGACCGAAGACGGCGCCGTCGTCGGACATGCCTTCGGCGCGAAGTTTATGAATTTCAGAGCCATAGGCGCCGTCGTTCAGCGCGATGATCAGAATGTTCAGATCGTGGCGGGCAATGGTCTCCAATTCCTGGATATGCATCAGGAGGCTGCCATCGCCGTCGAACATCACGACCCTATCACCTGGCCTGGCGGCGGCGACCCCCATGGCGAAGCTGATGCCGTTGCCGATGGCCCCGAACTCTCGGATGGTCAGGAAATGGCTGTGCGGGCGAGACGGCATCTGCGCCGCATAATACGAACAGTGACCTGATGAATTCACCATCTGCCAATCGGTTGGAAGATGTTCTTCAAGTTGTGCAATGACATCGCGCGGATCGTGCAGGCCCGTCTCAGTCGCGAAGACGGCGCTGTCGGCGGGGGCGGTGGCGATCCGGGTGGCAAGGGCTTCGCTGCGCCAGACGGGGGCGCGGTTGGGGACCAAGGGGATCAGCGCGTCGACCCCCAGGCGCGCATCGGCCCGCAGATGGGCTTGCGCGGCGACCCGGCCCTGGCTGATCGTGACCAGATCGGTGTCGATCTGGAGCAGACGGGCCTTCGGCCAAAGCTTGCCCCCGTCGGAATTGTGATGGGTCAGCGACGTTCCCACACCGATGACCAGGTCTGCGTCGGCGAAACACGCGCGGGCCGTTTCGGACGAGAAGCCGCCGGCCACGTTCAGATTGAAAGGATCGTCATGGAAAAGACCGCGCGCGGGCAAGGTCGTCGCCAGCAGCGCGTCGCACCGTTCGGCCAAGACCCGGCAAGCGGGGCCTGCGCCCGCCTCGACCGCCCCGAGACCGGCCATGACGATGATGCGCTCGGCCTCGCGGATCAGGTCCACGGCCCGGTCGAGATCCTGTAGATTGGGTGGGATCGGAGACAGCTGTGGCAGCAGGTCCGACGACGGTGTCGGCAGGTCCGACGATCCCGTCCAAGGGCGGTTTTGCAGATCGAAGGGGACACCCAGCACGACCGGCCGGCCTTCGCGCCTGGCTTGCAGGAAAGCGTCGCGAATGGCCGTGGGCATCCGATCCGGGTGGTGCAGCGCGTGATAGGCCGACCCGGTGGCGACCACGAATGGCGCCTGGTCGATGGCCTGATTGTACCAGGCCGATCTCAGGGGGGCTTCGCCCGCCAGCACCACCAGGGGTAGGCGGGCCCGCACGGCGGCGGGCAGGGCTGTCATGATTTGGGTCAGACCCGGACCGCAGGTCGTGGTGGCGACACCGACCCGGCCGGACTTGCGCGCATAGGCCATGGCCGCCGCGACCGCGCAATGTTCGTGCCGGACATAGATCATCCGGCACCCGCCTTCGGCAAGGCGGGTCGCGAAGTTCATGTTGGCGTCGCCCAGCAGGGCGAAACAGATCGCGACGTCTTCCTGCAAGACGCAGCGGGCGAGGGTGTCGAAGACTTTGGGCGTCTTGTTTTGCATGGGATCTCCGATCAGGTGCGAACCAGGACGTCGCCGCGCGCGATCAGACGGGCCGTCCGGACCAGTCCGGCAGAGCGGAAGTCGAGGGTCCGACCGCTGCGCGCGAAGTCGACGGCGACGTCCATCTGGCCCGTGGCATAGTCGATGGTCATGGTGGCGGGGCCGCTCTCGACCGGCTTCGCGATGCCGTCAGCGACGGTGCCCGGCGCCAGGGCGCAGGCCGCCAGGCATTGCGAGCCGGTGACGGCCAGGGCCGGGTGGGTTTTCCAAGGCATGAAGTAGCGGGCGAGCAGATGTCCGGTCTCCGAGGGGCCGATCAGCCCGATCTTCGGGATGACCTGCCCGGAGACATCTCCGAAGCCCATGCGCTGGCCTGCCTGTCGCCGGATCGTTTCCATTCTGGCGAACAGATCGCCGTCGGCGTCCAGATCCGCCTTGGTCTCGTGTCCATGCAGGCCGAAATCGGCCAGCCGCGCGATCATCATGGGCATGGCGACGTCGACGCACGAGACTTCGATGCCGTCGATGATGTCGATGGGCCGACCGGTCGGAAACATCTGCCCCGACTTGGACCCCACGACGTCCAGGAAATTCAGCGCGATGGGGGCCGCCGTGCCGGGAACACCGTCGATGGCGGTCTCCCCGTCGTAGGTGACCTGGCCGCCGGGCGTCTGGACGAGCGCTTCGACCTTGGCGCCGGTGTTGGTTGCGCGGATGCGGATCATGGTCGTCCCAACTCGGGCCTGGACCAGTCCCATCTCGATGGCGGCGGGTCCGACACCGACCAGGATATTGCCGCAGGTCGGGCCGTAATCGACCAGGGGCTCGGTCGGCGAAACCTGGGCGAAGAAGTAATCCACGTCGATATCCGGCTCGGCGGAGGGGCTCAGCATGGCGACCTTGGTCGTTACCGGGTCGCCGCCGCCGATGCCGTCGATATTGCGCGGATTGCCGGAGCCGATGACTTGCACCAATGTATCGGTCAAGCTGGCCTGGTCGTCGGGCAGGTCGGCGCGCCTGAAATAAGGACCGCGAGAGGTGCCGCCCCGGAAGAAATGGTATGGGATGGCACGCTGGGTCATGCGGTCTCTCGTTCGATATGGGCTGCGACGGTCTGGGCCATGCGGGTCGTGCTTGCCGTTCCCCCGAGATCGGCCGTGCGGCTGGCCGGGTCGGACAGCGCGGCGTCGAGCGCTTGGCGGATCAGGGCGGCCGGCCCGCCATGGCCCAGATGATCGAGCAGCATGGCGGTCGAGCCGATCAGGGAGGCCGGGTTCGCGATGTCCTTGCCCGTAAGGTCGGGCGCGGATCCATGCTGGGCTTGGGCGACGGTGTGGTTCGGTCCGTGGTTGAGAGAGGCGGCCAGGCCAAGGCCGCCGGCGAGTTCGGAGGCGAGGTCCGACAGGATGTCGCCGTACATGTTGGTGGAAAGCACCACGTCGAAGCGGTTGGGGTCGCGGACCATCAGGGCGGCGGCGGCGTCGACCAGCAGCTCCTCGGTCTCGATTGCGGGGTCTGCGCGGGCGACGTCGCGGACGGTTTCCAGGAACAGCCCGTCCGAGAGTCGCAGAACGTTGGCCTTGTGAATGATCGCGACGCGCTTGGCCCCGCGGCGCCGGGCCAGGGCGAAGCCGGTTTCGGCGATGGCGCGGGAATTGGCCTCGGTGATGCGGCGCATGGACAGGGCGACACCGGGCACCGGCATGAACTCGGCCGGGCCATGATGCATGTTGCGGTCGGCATAGAACCCTTCGAGGTTTTCGCGGACCACGACCATGTCGACGCGATGACCGGTCGGGGTGGGCACCGCCGGGTGGCTTCGTGCGGGGCGGATATTCGCGTGTAATGCGAGCGCCTTGCGAAGAACACCGGATGGATTGAGCCCGCCCTGGGCCACGGGCGGATAGGCGTTGTGCGAGACCGGACCAAGGATGACGCCGTCCGACGCGCGGGCGGCTGCGATGACATCGTCCGGGATCGTGGTTCCGGTCTTCTCCAGCGCCGCGAAGCCGATCTCGGCCCGGTCGATCCGGACCCCAGTGCCGGTGGCGGCGCAGGCCGCGTGCAGCACGGCGAGCGTCGCCTCCATGATTTCCGGCCCGATCCCATCGCCGGGCAGTGCAAGCAGGCGAAGTTTCATGTCAGCGGCCACGGCAGATCGACGACGTCCTGCAACAGGCCGGGCGGGAAGTCGCGGCCGAGTGTGCCGCCCAGGAAGATCAGCACGGCAAGCCCGATGGCCGTCAGGACGACGGCGCGGGTCCAGGAGATTCCCGCCCGCATTCTCAGGAACGCGATCAGGAAGGCCGTCAAGGCCAGGATGAAACCGATCAGCGCGGACAGGCCCAGCAGGAACGCGAACCAACCGAGCGTCGCCCAGAGACCGTGGGGTGCGGCCGCGTCGTCGCCACCCTTTTCCAGATCGGAGAAGATGGGCGCGGTTTCGGGCTGCTTCATCATCTGCACCATCAATGTGGCGCAGGCGATCAGGGTCACGATCCCCACGGTCACGGGGAAGATCTTGTCGCGCAGGACCGCGATCGACGAAGCATCGTATACGGCGATGGCGACATAGGCGGTCACCGCCATCAGGAAGATCATCGGCGCGCGCTTGGTGCCCGTCGGCGGCGTGGCATCGCCCAGGATGTGCTTGCCCTGCCGCAATCCGATCACGACCGAGATCACCAGCAAGATCAGGATACCGATGGAGACGGGCGAAAAGATGTAGTCCATCCCCTGCGCGAAGCTGCGCCGGAACTGGATCGTCCCGATCTGGACGGCCTGGTTCGCGAAGCTCTCGGCCTGGGACGACAGCACGAAGCCGATGAGGAAGGCAGGTCGCGACCACTCGAACCGGCGTAGAAAGATGCCCAGGCAACCGATCAGCAGTAGGAAGGCCAGGTCCATCAGGGACTGACTGGATTGGAAGGCCGCGAAGGCGATCAGCATGAACAGAAACGGGGCGACCAGCGTGAAGCGGATCGTCGTGATCTTGGCGATCTGACCCGACAGCAGGATGCACAGGCCCGCGCCGAAGACGTTGGCCAGCGCCAGGGACCAGACGATGGTGTAGGTGATGTCGAGGTTGTTGCGCACCATGTGCGGCCCGGCGTCGTATCCCAAAAGCGCGATGCCGCCCAGGAAGACGGCCATGGAGCCGGAACCCGGGATGCCAAAGATCAGGGTGGGGACCAGGCCGCCGCCCTCCTTGGCGTTGTTGGAGCTTTCCGGGCCGATCACGCCGCGGATGTCGCCTTGGCCAAACTGGCTCTTGTCCCCGGCCGATTGGACCGTGAACCCGTAGGCGATCCAATCCACGACGGAGCCGCCGAGGCCCGGGATCACGCCGACGATGACGCCGATGGCCGCCGAGCGGACCGACAGCCAGATATTGGCGGCCCAGTCCCGGATGCCCCGCATCCAGCCGGAGCCCAGGCCACCAGTCTTGGAGATCGCGCGGTCCTGACGCAGCAGGGCGACGATTTCCGGCACGGCGAAGATACCCAGACCCACGATGACCAGTTTGATGCCCTCGGTCAGGTAGGGGATGTCGTAGGTCGCCATGCGCAGGCTGCCGGAGGCGTCCGACTCGCCGATGGTGCCAACCATCAGCCCCAAGCCCGCCGCCGCGACGCCCTTTAGCGGCACCCGGCCCGCCAGGATGGCGACCATCGACAGGCCCAGAAGGGTGACCATCAGCATTTCGGGCGTGCCGAAGGCCAGGATCAGCGGCCGCGCAATCAGGATGAAGAAGGTCAGCACGATTGCCCCCAGCAACCCGCCGAACAGGGACGAAACGAAGGCCGCCGATAGCGCGCGGGCGGCCTCGCCCTTCTTGGCCAGCGGGAAGCCGTCGAGCACGGTTGCCTGACTGGCCGTCGAGCCGGGAATGCCCAGAAGAACCGATGCGAATGTGTCCGACGTGGGCACCACGGCGATCAGCCCGACCATCAGCGCCAGGCCCGAAACCGGGTCCATCCCGAAGATGAAGGGCAGCACCAGCGACAGCCCCGCAATGCCGCCAAGGCCGGGGAAGACGCCCACCGACAGGCCCAGCAGCACGCCGACCATCAGAAAGCCGATTTGCTGGGGTTGCAGGATCAGCGCAAAGGCTTCGCCAAGCGCCGGAAGCGCCGTCGCCAAGAGATCCATCGGAACCCCCGTCTTTCAGAAGAAATGGGTTGGCCCCGCCCGGATGGGGACGGGGCCTGTCGCTGATCAATTCAGGGTGACGCCATAGCTTTCTTGCAGCCAGTTCACCACGAAATCACGCGCCTCGTCCGGAACTTGCGTGCCCAGGGCGAAGGCGGCATCGGCCGCACCGCGGGTCATCTGCGGATAGACGCCCAGGGTGGTTTCGGCCAGCTCGTCGAAATCGTCGCGGGCGATCACGTCCTCGAAGGCCTTTGCATAGGTCTCGACCACATCTGCGGATGCGCTGCCGGGCAGAAAGACCATCTTCTGCGCCGGGAAGCCCGCGATGAAGAACGCCTTCCAGGCATCCCATCTGGCCCCCGACGTCTCGCAGGCCGGGGTGGCTTCGCAGACTTCTTTGAAGCTGGGCATGTCCGGGAAGGTCGGATCGCGGACGATATTGCCCGCATCGTCCAGGGCGCCCCAGCTCATCATTGGGACGGCCAGGCCTTCCTCGACCATGGGCTGGACCGACCGCAGATAGGCCGACGAGGTCTGGTAGTCGATATTCGCCTCGCCCCGCTCGAACATCAGACGGCCGTCGCCGCGGCCTTCGATGCCGAAGACCGGCTCGACATTCATGCCCAGCATCTCCCAGGCGAGGTTGGCGACCAGGTCCAGGCGCGTGGCGCCCTGGCTGCCCCAGATGAAGTCGGTATCCTGAAGGGGGGTCGCGTCCAGCCCGTCCATCAACTCGGCCATGTCGGGCGGCAGATAGGCGACGCCGCCGGTGCCCGACGCCAAGACGACCTGCCAATCATTGTATTCGTAACGCACACGCGGATCGCCCAGCAGGTAGGGGAACTGGGTCGATCCGGAGGTCCCGAAGATCAGCGTGCCGTCATCGGTCGTCTGCTCCTGAAACCAATTGGCGCCGGTGGTCGATCCCGCGCCGGGGCGGAAGCGGACGACCACGGTCGGGTTGCCCGGCAGGGCTTCGGACAGAAGCGGTGCGTAGAAATTCGCCCAGCGGGCCGAGCCGCCGGATTCCGAGAACGGAATCACGAATTCGACGGTTTTGCCCTCCAGGTTCACCCCGCCATGGCCGTCGGCCTGCACGCCCGTGGACAGGGCCGCCGCCACGCTGCCAACGGCCATTGATTGCGCCACGCGGCGCATTGCAGAAGATTTCGTCATGTTTTCCTCCCATTGTCGCCGAAGGTCCCTCCCGGACACATCACGCGATCTCTTTGGCGCGGCGGATCCCGCCTCGCTTGATGCGATGGTCATGTGCTGCGAACCTTGCGTCAAGCTTGCAGGCTGTGTCTTTCGAGGGAGCCATGCGGATCATTCTGGTCGAAGACAACGCGAGCCTGGCCCAAGGCATCGCCTATCGCTTGCAGGATGCGGGACATGCGGTGGATGTGCTGGATGACGGGCGGGACGCGCAGGACTTCCTGCGCCGCGAACCCGCGGATCTGGTCATCCTGGACATCAACCTGCCGGGCTTGGATGGCCTGCAAGTGCTACGGGATATGCGGGGGCGGGGGGATATGCGGCCGGTCCTGCTGCTGACCGCGCGGTCGGACACGGTCGATCGGGTGCGGGGTCTGGATGCGGGCGCGGACGATTACCTGGTGAAGCCGTTCGAGATGGTCGAACTGGAAGCGCGGCTGCGGGCTCTGTCGCGGCGGAAACCCTTGCCGTTCCGCAAGGTGCTGTCCTTCGGGCTGCTCACGCTTGACCTGGACGCGCGCCAGGCGGAGATCGACGGCACCCCGCTGCCGATGCCCCGGCGGGAGGTCAGCCTGCTGGAAGCCCTGCTGGCGGCCGAGGGACGGACGGTATCCAAGACGCAGTTGCTGGAACACACTTACGGCACGGGCAGCGACATCGAAGAGGTCGCGATCGAGGCGCATCTGTCGCGCTTGCGCAAACGGCTGAAACCCCATGGGGTCGCTATCGTCGTCCAGCGCGGTCTCGGTTACGCCCTCGCCGAAGGGCCGACGACGTGACCACGTCGCTCCGCCTGCGGCTGACGCTGATCATCCTGCTGCCGCTGCTTGCCATCGGCGCGGTGGTCGGGGCTTGGCAGGTCGCCGATGCGCGCCGCACGGCGGCGGATCTGTTCGACCGCAGCCTGCTGTCGGCCGCCCTGGCCGTTTCCGCCGATGTGGAGCGGACGAACGGCAACGCCATCTCGCTGGAAACCGCCGATCTACTGGCGGACACGTCGGGCGGGCAGGTCTTCTATCACGTCTTCGCCCCCGACGGCATCTACGTACTGGGCTACGCCACGCCGCCCATTCCGCAGGGCAGCGCCACCGCGACGGAGGCCGAGATCGCCTATTACGATGGCCGCTACCATCGCCGGGACGTGCGCGTGGTGCGCTACCGGTCCGAGACCAACGTGGACGGCATCGACGGCCTGTTCACCTATACGGTCTGGCAGGACGTCGCCGTGCGCGACGCCTTCGTGCGGGACCTGGTGCTGCGCACCTTCATCGTCATCGCCGTGCTGATCGGGTCGGGGGCCTTCATCGTCTGGTTCGGCGTCAGCGTCGGTCTGCGGCCGCTCCTGGACCTGGAAGATGCCATTTCGCGGCGCAGCTCCGACGATCTGCGGCCGATTCAGCGCGCCGTTCCGCCCGAGACGCGGGGGTTGGTCACCCGACTGAACACGCTGTTCGGACAGGTCGAACAGGCGATGGAGACGCAGACGACGCTGATCTCGAACGCCGCGCACCAATTGCGCAATCCCATTGCCGGCGTGCTCGCCATGGCCGAAGCCGTCCGCTCCGCGCCGACCGACGCCGCCGCGCGAGACCGCTCCGAAGGTCTGCTGGACGCCGCGCGCCGCGCCAGCGCCCTGGCCGACAAACTTCTGACCCTGGAACGGATCCGCGCCGCCCCGGCCGAGACGCTGCGCGCCCGGGTCAATCTGGGCGCGATCCTCGACGAGGTCGCCGCCCGGGCCCGGCCCGCGATCGCAGAATGCGGCGTAGCACTCGACATCGACATGCCCGCCGATCCGATCTTCGTGATCGCCGATGAGGTCATGGTCCGCGAAGCCGTCGCCAACCTGCTGGACAATGCGCGGCAACATGGCGGCCCGGACCTGCGACACATCCGGGGCCGGGTGGTGCGCGAAAACGGGGACGCCATCCTCAGCGTCGAAGACGATGGCGTCGGGCTGCGCAGCGGGGATGCGGATGTGGCCCTGGCACGCTTCGGCCAGATCGGCCCCGGCGATGGCAGCGGGCTGGGCCTGTCCATCGCCGCGGCCGTCGCCGACCGGCATGGCGGATGGCTGGATCTGGACACCGAACGGACGGGCCTGGCTGTCCGGCTGCGCCTGCCCTTAGCGGGCGCCTAGCGGCCGACGGCGTAAGCCTGCATCAGACGCGGCGTGGCCGCGGCCTTCAGGATGCCGTCCGGCCCGCGCGAGGCGGCCGTCAGGCGCCCGGCGCTCCATGGCTCGGCGATCTCCAGATCGTGGCCGCGGGCCCGCAGGGCGTCCAGCGTGGCTTGTGGAAAATGGGGCTCCGCCAGCAGATGGCCAGGCGTCGTGCCACGCGGATAGAAGCTCGCCTGCAGATGCGCCGTGTGGAACAGCGGGCCGTCGATGGCTTCCTGAAGGTTCATCCCATGGTGGATGATCCGCAGCAGGAATGTCAGCTGCCACTGGTCCTGCTGATCGCCGCCCGGCGTGCCGAAGGCGATCCGGGTGCCGTCGGGCGCACGGGCCATCGACGGCGACAATGTCGTGCGGGGCCGGCGGCCCGGTGCAAGCGAGTTGGGCAGTCCCTCGTCCAGCCAGAACATCTGCGCGCGGGTGTTGAGCGGCACGCCCAGGCCGGGCACCACCGGGTTGGATTTCAGCCACCCGCCCGACGGCGTGGCCGACACTGCGTTGCCCCAGCGGTCCACCACGTCGATATGGACCGTATCGCCGCGCCGTTCGGTTAGATGGGCCATGGTCGGCTCGCCGATGCCGATGCCGCGATCCGCGGCCGTGGGTCTGGCGGCCCGGTCGAGGAAGGCCTGGGCCAGCGCCTCCTGACCTGGGATCCGCCCCGGGCGCTGGTCATGGGAGGCCTGGTCGGAGATCAGCGCGCGCCGCTGGGCGGCATACTCCGCCGACAGCAGCGTCCCGACGGGGATGTCGGCGTGATCGGGGTCGCCGTAATACGCCTCCCGGTCGGCGAAGGCGAGTTTCAGGGCCTCGGTCGCCCGGTGGACGAAGGTGTCGCCCAATGGGTCGAGGTCGGCCAGGTCGTCCCGCTCCAGCATCCGAAGCGTCTGGAGCAGGACCGGGCCTTGGGTCCAGGTCCCGCATTTGAAGACATCCCACCCGGCATGGTCGACGCTTACCGGCGCCTCTGAGCTTGCCTGCCAATCGGCCATGTCCTGGCCGGTCATCACGCCCTTTCGCCGCGCGCCGGTGGCATCCATGACGCAGGCGTCCCGGAGATAGGTGTCGATGGCTTCGGCGACGAAGCCTTCGTAGAAGGCCCGCCGCGCCGCCTCGATCTGTGCGTCGTGGCCCGAGACCGTCTCCGCCTCGGCCACCAGGCGGTCCCAAAAGTCGGCCAGCATGGGATTGGCGAACAGGCTGCCGGGGGCCGGTGCAACGCCGCCCGGTAACCAGACGGGGGCCGAGGTCGGCCATTCCTGACGGAACACCTCGGCCATATCGGCGATGGTGGCGGCAACGCGCGGCAGGATCGGGTGGCCGTGGCGGGCATAGTGGATCGCGGGCGCCATGATCTGCCGGAGAGGCAGGCGGCCGTGGTCCCGCAGCATCGAAAGGAAGGCGCCGAACTGGCCCGGCACCACCGTTGCCAGCAGGCCCGAACCGGGGATCAGATCCAACCCTTCGGCCCGGTAATGGGCGATGGTCGCCCCGGCAGGCGCGGTACCCTGGCCGCAGATGACCGTCGGCGCTTCGTCGCCCGCCGGCCAGATCATCGCGGGCATGTCGCCCAGCGGGCCGTTCAGATGCGGCTCGACCACGTTCAGCACGAAGCCCGCTGCCGCGGCGGCATCGGCGGCCGTGCCGCCGTCTTCCAGCATCTTCATGCCCGCCGCCGAGGCCAGCCAATGGGTGCTGGCGACCATGCCGAATGTGCCCGCCAGTTCGGGCCGTGTGGTGAATGTCATGGTACGGGGCCTCCTCCGTCGCTGTCGGACCTAGTCCGCTCGGTGACGTGGAACAACCGGGCGGCGATGGGGGCCCCCAGGATGACCACCACGATCCGCGTCAGATGGTGGATGATGACGAAGCCCAGATCGGCGCCCGCCACGATGGCCAGGATCGCCATCTCTGCCTGCCCGCCGGGGGCGAAGGCCAGGAAGCTCTCGACCGGGGCGGCAAGACCCAGCAGATAGGCAAGTTCCGTGATGCCCGCCGCGAGGACGGCCAGCAACAGCACGAAGACCACGCCAGCGGCTACGTCGCGGCGAAGCTCGTGCAGGGTGACACCCACATAACCGACCCCGATCCCGATCCCGATGAAGAACTGCGCCGCCAGGATGGCTTCGGCGGGCGGGCGGACATGGATCAGCCCCGATAGCGACAGGATCGCCGTCACGATCATCGGCCCCAGGATCGACGCGCCGAACAGCCCGATCCACTCACCCCCTTTCCATCCGACCAAGGCAGCCACCACCATCAACACCAATTCGTGCCAAGGCAGGGTCGCCGCGGGCTGGCCAATGGGTTGGTCCAGCGAAACGCCGAAACCGGCGGTCAGGACAATGGGCGCGATGGTGACGATGATCAGCACGCGGGTCGCATGGATCAGCGACAGCGCACGGACGTCGCCCCCGGCCTCCTGACCGAAGATCACCATGTCCTGCAAGCCGCCCGGCATGGCGGCGTACCAACTGGTGGCCCAGTCGAACCGATAGACCCGGCGGAAGAACGGGACGCCGATCAGGCCGATGATCGCGATGTAGAAGGGGATCAGCGCGACCGAGTAGATCAACTGCGGGACCCGCGACATCAGCTCGGGCGTGATCGACGCGCCGACCGCGACGCCCAGGATCGTGCGGGCCGCGATAGAGACTTGGCCCATGCCTTTCAGCGGCGCCCCCAGCAGGGCCGCGACCAGGCATGCAAGCATCGGGCCGAACAGGAAGGCCAGCGGCAGCCCCGTCAGCCCGAAAGCCCAGGTGCCGAAGACGGCCATGGCCAGCGTCAGACCGCGCTGAACCGTGGGACTGCCGCTCGGGGAGGGACTCGCAGGCTTCGTCATGTTGCATCCTTTTGTATCCAAGCGTATGCAATTTGGGAACTCCCTTTGTGAGCCCCGATATGCGTGAGCCGAAGAACACCGACGCGAACCAGGGCCAAGACGCCTACACCCGTCTGCTGGCCGAGATCCGGACCGGCAGCCTGGCGCCCGGTGCGCGTCTGACCGAGACCGACTTGGCCGCGCGGCTCGGGATCAGTCGGACCCCCGTGCGGGAGGCCATCCGGCTCCTCGAAGTCGACGGGCTGGTGACCCACACGCCCCGGGTGGGCGCGACGATCCGATCGCTCGATTATGGCGAGATCACCGAGCTTTACGAGATGCGGGCCATCCTGGAAGGAACGGCGGCCCGTTTCGCGGCACGGACTGCCTATGACAGCGAGACGGCGGAGCTGGAGGCGATCAACCGCGAGATGGCAGGCGCGGGCGAGGATGTTAACCGGCTGTTCCTATTGAACGCGCGGTTCCACGAGGTCCTGCTGAACGCCGCGCGGAACCGGTTCCTGGTCCGGGCGATCCAGTCGATCCAGAAGACGCTGCTGATCCTGGGGCCGTCGACCATGGAGGAAGCGGACCGGGCCGAGCGGGCCCTGGCCGAGCACGAAGCCGTCATTGCGGGCCTGCGGGCCCATGACAGCGCTGCGGCCGAGGCCGCTATGCGGGCCCATATCGAGGCGGCCCATCGCGCCCGCCTTCGGCAATTGCGCGGAGGCCAAGACGATGCCTGATCTGGCCAATACGATCTGGGACGTGATCGTCGTGGGTGGTGGCAATGCGGGCCTTTGCGCGGCCATCGAAGCGGCCGAGACCGGCGCGCGCGTGCTGGTGCTGGAAGGCGCGCCGAAGCCCTATCGCGGCGGCAATTCCCGCCACACCCGCAACTTTCGCTGCATGCATCGCGGTCCTCTCTCGGTCCTGACCGGGACCTATGGCGAGGACGAATACTTCGACGACCTGATCCGCGTGACCAAGGGGAAGACGGACGAAGCCCTGGCCCGCATGACCATTCGCCAGTCCGAAGCTTGCCTGCCTTGGATGGAGGCCCACGGAATTGCCTTCCAGAAGTCACTGTCGGGGACGCTGTCGCTGAGCCGGACGAACGCCTTCTTCCTGGGCGGCGGGAAGGCCTTGGTGAACGCCTATTACAACACGGCCGAGGACCTGGATGTGACCGTCGCCTACGATGCCGAGGTGACCCATGTCGCCATTGCGGGCGGTCGCTTCCAAGGTCTGGACGCGACCATCGGCGACGTACAGACGCGGATCGAGGGCCGGACGTTGGTACTTGCCTCGGGCGGGTTCCAGGCCGATCTGGACTGGTTGGCCGATGCCTGGGGACCGGCGGCGCGCAACTTCCTGATTCGGGGCACGCCCTATAATCGGGGTGTGGTCCTGCGCGACATGCTGGACCAGGGCGCCGAAAGCGTGGGCGACCCGACCCAATGCCACGCGGTCGCCATCGACGGGCGGTCGCCGAAATTCGACGGCGGCATCGTCACCCGGCTGGATTGCGTGCCGTTCTCGATCGTCGTTAACCAGAACGGAGAGCGGTTCTACGACGAGGGCGAAGACGTCTGGCCCAAGCGCTATGCCATCTGGGGTCGCCTGGTGGCGGCGCAGCCCGATCAGGTGGCCTATTCGATCATCGACGCGAAGAGCATCGAGAATTTCATGCCCTCGGTCTATCCGCCCGAGACGGCGGACACTTTGGAAGGTCTGGGCCAGAAACTGGGCATCTCCGGCACCAAGCTGCGCGAGACGGTGGAGGCGTTCAATGCGGCCTGCCGATCCGGCGACTTCATGCCGACGGAACTGGATGGCCTGGCAACCCATGGCCTGACGCCGCCCAAGACGAACTGGGCCCGGCCGATCACCGAGCCGCCGTTCTACGGCTATTCCCTGCGCACCGGCGTCACCTTCACCTATCTGGGCCTGAAGGTGGACGAGACGGCGCGCGTGTCCGGCCCGACGGGCCGCTTTGCCAATATCTGGGCCGCCGGAGAGATCATGGCCGGCTCGATCCTGGGCGAGGGCTATCTGGCCGGGTTCGGGATGACCATCGGCACCGTCTTCGGACGCATTGCGGGACAGGAGGCCGCCGCCCATGTCGATTGAGACCACATCTGCCCCAACGTCGCTGCAAAAGGCCCGCCGCCAGGTCGAGATTTGCAATGCCTGCCGGTACTGCGAAGGCTATTGCGCCGTCTTCCCCTCGGCCTTCGCGCAGCGCGCCTTTTCGGACGGGGATCTCACCCAGCTGGCCAACCTGTGCCACAATTGCCGGGGCTGCTACTACGCCTGCCAATATACCGAGCCCCACGAATTCGCCCTGAACCTGCCGGCGGTCCTGGCCGAGGTTCGGGTGGACAGTTGGGACCGATATGTCTGGCCAGGCGGGATCGCCCGGGTGTTTCAGAAACAGGGCGTGGCCCTGGCCGTCGCTTTGGCGGTCGGCATCGCCGCGCTGTTCTGGGCATTGGCTGAGCTTTCACCCGACAGCGGCACCGGCTTCTACGCCTACTTGTCCCATGCCGCCATGGTCGCAATCTTCACACCTGCCTTCCTGGCTCCGCTGCCGATTATCGCTTTCGGGCTGCATCGTTATTGGCGCGATGTGGGGGGCGCGCGCATCCGGTGGGTGCATCTGGTCGCCGCGTTCGGCGACGCGGCGCGGTTGAGAAACCTGTCCGGCGGGGCGGCTGGCGGCTGCAATTTCGAGGCAGGCGACCGCTATTCCCAAGCGCGTCGCCATGCCCATCATGCGGTGATGTACGGCTTCCTGCTGTGCTTTGCGTCGACAAGCAGCGGGACGATTTTGCATTACGGGTTCGACATACCGGCGCCCTACGGTCTGGTCAGCCTGCCCAAGCTGCTGGGCCTGCCCGGTGGGGTCTTGCTGACCCTGGGGGCAGGGGCCCTGATCTGGCTGAAGACGAAAGCGGATCCGGAGTTGGGGTCGGCGTCCCATTGGGGCGGCGAAATGGCGTTCGTATTGCTGCTGGGGGCGACCGGGGCGACGGGGCTGGCGCTCTATGCCGCGACTGAAACGAGCCTGGTCGCGCCGCTGCTTGCGCTCCATCTCGGGACGGTACTCGCCTTTTTCCTGACCGCGCCCTATTCCAAGATGGTCCATGGCTTCTTCCGGCTCGCCGCTTTGTTGCGCGACGCCCAGCGGTCGTCATGACCGTTGGGCCGATGGAACGTCCGAGGTCGCCTGCGCTCAACTCACATGCTCTTATCCCTTCACGGCGCCTTCGCTGAGCCCCGAGACGAGATAACGCTGCGCGATCAGGAAGACGACCGTGATCGGAAGCCCGGACAGGATCGCGGCGGCGGCGAAATCGCCCCAGAGATATTGGAACTCGTTGAGGTAAAGGCGACTTCCGACCGCAAGGGTCATCTGGTCTTCGGACCGGATCAGGACCGAGGCGATCGGGTAGTCGTTGATGAAGCCGATGAAGGACAGCACGAAAACGACGCTCATGATCGGGACGGCAAGCGGCAGGAAAACGAAGCGGAACGTCTGCCAGGGCGTGGCGCCGTCGATGGCGGCGGCTTTGTCCAAGGCCGTGTCGATGCTGTCGAAATATCCCTTGATGGTCCAGATATGCAGCGTCACGCCCGCCATGTAGATCAGCACCAGCGCCACGTGGGAATTGAGGCCGAGGATCGGCGTGACCTCTCCCAGGGCATCGAAGATCGCGTAGATGGCGACCAGCGCCAACGTGGTCGGGAACATCTGGATCAGGAACAGCGCGTCCAGCATCTGGCCCTTGCCCCGTATGCGGATCCGAGAGAACGCGTAAGCCGAAATCGTCGCGATGGCGAGCACGCCGAATGCGGCGAGCAGGCTGATTTTGATCGAGTTCCACATCCAGCGCATGACGGGGTAGGGCGGCTCCACCACCGTTCCATCGGCGCGGGTATAGTCGAAGCCGAAGGCGAGGATCCAATGTTCCAATGTCGGGTTCTGCGGGATGATCGAGCCGACCGAGAAATTGCCCTCCCGGAACGATATCGACAGCACCATGAAGAACGGGAACAGGATCAGGACCAGGAAGAGGACCATGAAACCATGGGCCAGGATCTTCTTGATCAAGAGGTCTCGGGGTCGTTCGACGATCATTGATCAGGCCCTCCCGGAGCGTTTTTCGGCCGCGCGCCGCATGGCGACGAAGTTCGCGTAGGAGATGACCGCGACGACCAGGAAGATCAGCAGCGTGATCGCGCCCGCCAGGCCGAATTGTTGGCCCGCATTGTCGAAGGCCAGGCGATAGGTGAAGCTGGCCAGGATATCCGTTTGGCCGGCCGGGATCACGGTGCCGGGGATGTCGGGCAGGCCGCGGGTCAACAGGAAGATCAGCACCAGATTGTTGAAGTTGAACGCGAAGCTGGCGATCAGCAGCGGCAGGAAGGGTGGGATGATCTGCGGCAGGGTGATGGTGAAGAAAACCCGGACCGACGAGGCGCCTTCCAGGGCGGCGGCCTTCTTGTGGTCGGCGGGGACGGCTTGCAGGAAGCCCATGGCCAGCAGCATCATATAGGGATAGCCGAGCCAGGTATTCACGATCAGCACCATGGTCCGGGCCAGGGTGGCGTCGGTGAACCAGCGCGGTTCGATGCCGAACAGGGCGTCTAGGATGAGATTGATTTCACCGAAATTCTGATTGAACAGCCCCCTGAAGACCAGGATCGAGATGAAGGCCGGAACCGCATAGGGCAGGATCAGAAGGATGCGGTAGAGCGCCTTGAAGCGAAAATGCTCCCATTGCAGGATGACGGCCAGCGTCAGGCCGGCCGCGAAGGTCAGCGCGACGGATGCGGCGGCAAAAAAGAAGGTCCAGGCGAAGACGCGGACCATGGGTTCGCGGATGCCTTCGGATTGGAAGACGCGGGCGAAGTTGTCCAAGCCGATGTTGACGCGCCATCCCGGCGGGACGGTTTGCCCGGCTTCGTCCACGAAGAAGCCCCGGCTGTGGTCGGCCGCCAGGACGGTCCCGTCCGCGCCGGTTAACTCGTCCGGCCCGGTCTGGACGAAATCCGGCGTGACGGCTCCGAAGGTTCGCAGACCGGCATTTTGCATCCGCGTCCCATCCGGTGCGATCAGGGTCAGTTCGGCCAGGCCGGACCGCAGTTGAACGGCGGCGCGGCGATCCAGCAGGTCAGCCGGGGCATCCGCGGGCGCGAGAACGGCCTCGGCCGGTCCGGAAAGGTCGACGGGGTCCGACAGAAGGCCCGAGTCCGGCAGCCAGATTCGGTACGCATCGCCGTCGGGGGCGACGGCGAAAGGCTGCTCTGTCGATCTGTCCACGGATCCGCGCGAGGTCAGGATGGTCACCGCGCGGTCATAGCTGAGCAGGTTGAAGCTGCTGTAATTCGTGAATCCGATATAGATCGTGTAAATCACCGGGAAGGCGATGAAGATCAGAACCGCCACGATGCCGGGGAAGATGAAGCGCGCGGCGTAGTACCGGCGCGCGCCGAAGATGACGGCGAAGCCCGTCGCCAGTGCCAGGACGATGGCGCCGAACAGCGGCTGCGCGATGGTGTACAGATAGAACGCCACGAACAGCAGGACGGCCGTCACCGCACCGACCGCGCTGTATCGCGCGACGGAAGACCCCGTCGACGCCCGGGCGGTGGATACCATGTCCATCACTCGCCCCTCGATCCCGCGCCGTGGGGCTGTCGCCTGTCCGGCGGGATCACTCGCCCAAGATGCGCGTCGCCGCATCGTTGAGTGCGTCGGCCGGCGCGGACGTCCCGGAGGTGATGTTGGTCAGGGCCGGCGCCATCGCGGCCCAGAACGCCCCCATCTCGGGGTTCGACGGCATGGGAACGCCGGTGGCTGCGATCTCCAGCATGGCGGACACCAATGCATCGTCCTGCGCGTCGGCCGCGGAGATGTCGGTGAGCGCGCCCATGACCCCGTTCGCATTCCAGATGGCCAGGCCCTCGTCCGTGACGAGATAGTTCTCGATCAGTTCGACCGCCAGGTCGACATTGGGCGAGGCCGCGTTGATCGCCATGGCCTGGACCCCCAGAAATGGCGGAGACACTTGCCCGCCGACGGTCGGGATGGGGGCCACGCCCAGATCGACGCCTGCCTCTTTGTAGGCGCCCCAGCTCCACGGCCCGTTCAGGACCATGGCCACGTCGCCGTTGGCCATGGCGCCGTCCATGACGCCGTAATCCACCCCTTGCGGCATCACGCCGTCATCGAAGAGCGACTTCAGCACTTCGGCCCCAGCGATAGCGCCTTCGGTGTTCACGCCGGTGGTGGTGCCGTCGAAGACCCCATCCACCTTCTGGAAGGCATAACCACCCCCGGCCATTAGCAAGGGCATGGTGAAATAGGTGTTGTTGTAGTCCCAGAGGATCTTTTGGCCGTCATGGTCCAAGCCCGCGATATCCTCAAAGGCGGCCGGGGGCGTGTCGATCAGGTCTTTGTTGTAGAGCAGGGTCACCGCCTCGACCGACACGGGATAGCCCCAGGTCTTGTTGTCGAACCGCACCGCGTCCATCGCGGCGGGCAACACGCCCTCCGTCCAGGCCTCCGCGGGATCGACAGGCACGATCAGGCCGCCATCGGCCCATTCGCCGAACCGGTCGTGGGCGAAGAGAACGATATCCGGGCCGTCACCGGTGGCGGCCGCCTGCTGAAACTTCTGCGGCAGATCTGGGTCCACGACCTCGATCCGCACGTCGATGCCCAGGTCGTCAGTAAAGGGCGCCACCGCTTTGGCCATGGCGTCGCGGTCGCGGTTCGACCCGATCCAGACGAGGATCTCGCCATCTTCGAGCGCGAGGCTCGGGCTGGCAAGGGATAGCAATAAGACAGTGAAAAGTGGGTTTTTCTTCATGGTCGGCTCCTCCCGGTCCTGTGTTGGGATATTGGGTCATCACCGCCGCGGATGAAATGGGCAAAAGACGCTGGCGGCAGGGTCGAGCGCGCGGTTGCCCATGCGGAGGGCGGCCGCAGGGCGGGGGGCTTTGGAACGCCCCAAGGGGAAGCCGGAAACCAGGAGTCGGCATCCGGCTCCCGATGACGCTTCCGTCCGTGGCTGAACGATCCTACGATATTGCATAGCGGCGCGTTCGGGCGCGCTTCGCGGCCCAGCATCTCGATTGATCCCCCGGAGGAGGCATGATGCCCGATAGGATTGCCACACCTGCTCTGCGTGCGACGAACCTGAAGAAATCCTATGGCCAGGTCGATGTGCTTCACGACATCCACCTGGAGATGGCCAAGGGGGAATTCCTGGTCCTGGTCGGCCCGTCGGGTTGTGGCAAATCGACATTGCTCAACTGCATCGCTGGACTGGAGGATATTTCCGACGGACAGCTCAGCATCGGTGGCCGCGATGTCACCCACGAGCCACCGAAAGACCGGGATATCGCAATGGTGTTCCAGAGCTACGCGCTTTATCCGACGATGACGGTGGCCGAGAATATCGGCTTCGGTATGAAGGTTCGACGCATGCCGAATCCGCTGATTGACGATAAGGTTCGCGCCGTGGCCAAGCTGCTGCAAATCGAGACGTTGCTGGATCGCCGACCGTCACAGCTTTCGGGGGGACAGCGCCAGCGGGTGGCCATGGGCCGGGCCCTCGTCCGCGAGCCGACGCTTTTTCTGTTCGACGAACCCCTGTCGAACCTGGATGCCAAGCTGCGGGTGGAAATGCGGGCCGAGATCAAGCGGCTGCACAAGACGACCAACGCGTCCATCGTCTACGTCACCCATGACCAGATCGAAGCCATGACGCTGGCGACCCGGATCGTCGTCCTGAAGGACGGCCATGTGCAGCAGATCGGCACGCCGCAGGACATCTACGATGCGCCCGCCAACACGTTCGTGGCCGATTTCATGGGTGCGCCGCCGATGAACCTGGTCCCGGCCGAGGTCGTGCCGGACGGTTTGCGGGTCGAGGATCATCTTCTCAGAATGCCCGAGTGGGATGCGGCCCGATTGCCGGCCAAGGTCGTTCTGGGGATCCGGCCGGAACAGATCTCTGTGGACAAAGGGGCAGCCGACATCTCGATCATTCCGAGCATGATCGAGAATACCGGAGCCGAATGCTACATTTCCTTCCCGCTTGGCGGACAGACACTGACCGCGAAGGTGCCCGGCCGCATCGACGAGGAATCGACCGACCGATTGGCGTTGCGCTTTGGTCGGAGCAAGCTCGTGCTCTTCGACGTCGAAAGTGGCAAACGCCTGCCCATTTGACGCGGGGCAGGTGACTTTCGGGGCCGCATGACCTGGCTTATCCGGTCGGCGCTAGATGACCCCCAGATGAATGTTCGCAGCAATGGCGATCAGCGTCAGCCCGCCCAGCCACGCCAGGCCTTCGCGCACCCCCTGATGGCTGTTGACGGCCTCGGACAATGTGCCGCCCAACCACGCCACGACGAGATCGGACGGGACCGCTGTCAACGGCACCAGAACACCCAGCACCAGCAGCTGTGTCGTCACGCTTGCCTCCAGCCCGTTATCCACGAACGGCGGCAGGAACAGGGCGAAGAACAGAACCGTCTTGGGATTCAGAACTTCGACCAGGACGCCTTGGCGGACGATTTCGGAGAAGCTTCTTTGGCGGACGTCAGTGGCTTCCAGCTTGACGCGCGCCGCGACCCGCGCGTCGCGGATCATTCCGATACCCAGCCAGACCAGATAAACCGACCCGACGATACGGAGGGTCGGAATCATCCAGCCGAACGCGGCGAAGATCGCGGCCAGCCCCATTGCGGTGGCCACCGCCAGAACCACGCCACCGAGACCCAGCCCCAAGGCGGACGCCAGGCCGGCGGCCCGGCTTTGCCCGACACTGCGAGACAAGACGTACAGCATCGACGGCCCGGGCGTCACGCTGAGGGCGAGGCCCGCAAGGGCCACCGCAAGCATCGTATCCAGAGCGGGCATGTTTCAGTTGCCCATCCCGTTCAAGCGCGTCTCGAAGGGGTTGGAGTAGTCTTCGCCCCTATCGCCGGTTCCCAGATAGGGACCCCGGCGCGTCATGTGCCTCAGATATGGGAAGTCGCGGATCAGCATGCGTTCCAAATGGTCGCCGGCCGCGAAAGGCTTGTACCGCGCGGGGCGATCCGAGGTGACCAATTCGGGAAAGGGCTGGATGACCGCGTCGTGGTTGGCGGCCACGAAGTAGGGCAGCGAAAACCGCTCCGGGCTGAGATTGAGCACCCGGTGCGGCGTGGACCGCAGCAAACCGTTGGTCCAGGCCTCCAGCATGTCGCCGATATTGACGACCAGAACGGCAGGGTCGACCGGCACATCGATCCATTCATCGTCCTGGGTCATGACCTGAAGCCCGGCGTTCCGCGTATGCAGCAGGGGTAGGCATTCATAATCCGTGTGGGCGCCCATATTGACGGATTGGTGATCCTTGGTCCCGATATCGCGGACATAGTGGAGCAGGCGCAACTGCGAAATCGGCTTGCTCATCTGAGCGGTCATGGCGCCCTGGGGCAGGCCTAGATGCATCTCAAGCGCCGTGCAGACCAGATGACCCAACCGAGACACTTCGCCGTAATACGCGGCGACGACTTCGCGGAAACCGACAAGATCGGGCCAGACGTTCGGACCCAGCATGCGATTGCCTGCCAGGTAGTCGGGATCGTCTTCCGGCAGGTCGAGTCCCATGTCGAAGGCCTCATAGCTGCGATTCTTCTCATCCGGGTAATCGCCCTTCTCGGTGAACGGCACATAGCCTCGGTGATTGGTGCTATCGCCGATGTAATAGCGCAGCTTCTCGGCCTCGGGCTGCTTGAAGAATCGCCGCGCGGCCTCGTAGGTCGCCTCGATCAGGGCCAGATCGATCCCGTGGTCGCGGATGCGGAAGAACCCGAATTCCCGAGCCGCGTTTCCGATGTCGTCCGCCACGGCCCTGGTCAGATCGCGGTCGTTCGTTCTGAGATCCGCAACGCTGATAAGGGGGAGGGGCATGGCAGGACCGTCCTAACTGGTGATTGAAAACAAGGGGAAGGGCATCGAGGGTGAAGCCGCGCCGGCTAGCTGTGTCGCGGCGCTTCGCCGGCGCCGGTGGTGGCGGCAGGAAAGTAGAGTTCGAACGTTGTTCCACCACTCTCGCCGGGCAGGGCGCGAACCCAGCCGCCGGACTGCTTCATGAAGCCCATGACCATCGACAGGCCGAGGCCCGTGCCCTGGCCGGTGGGCTTTGTCGTGAAGAACGGGTCGAAGATGCGCGGCATTGCATCCGGGTCGATCCCGCCGCCTTGGTCTGTCACGCTAAGGCGGACATACCGACCAGGGCCGATCTCGATGGCCAGCGCCTTGTCACAGACCGGATCGTGATGGATGTTTTCCGTCCGGATCGTTAACTGGCCGTCCGGCGACATGGCTTCACGACCGTTGATAATGAGGTTGATCAGCGCGATTTCCGCGACGACCGGGTCGATCTGCACGGGCCAGGGATCCGCCACGAGATCGAGGTGAATGCCCTCATGCAGGCCGCGCCCATCGCTATCGCAGGTCGTCTTCACCAATGTGTTCAGGTCGGTAAGCTTCGGCTCCAGCCGCGCCCGTTGGGCAAAGGCCAGCATATTCTGGATCAGTTTGGCGCCACGGTTCGCCGCATCGCGGGCATCGCGCATGCAGGTCAACGGCTCGGGCTCCGACAGGTGCATCTCCAGCAGGTCGAGATTGCCGGCGATGACCGTCAGCAGATTGTTGAACTCATGGGCGAAACCGCCGGTCAAACGGCCGACAGCCTCCAGCTTGCGGGCCTCGAACAGTTCGGCTTCCAGCGCCTTCCGGCTGTCGATCTCCTGCGTGAGCTGTACATGGGCCTCGACCAGGTCGCCATAGCGCCGGCTCGACCGTTCCGCTTCCGCCAGCAGATCGAGCTTGGCGCTGGTCATCGCGGCGACGGTGGTCAGGACCTCCAGTTCCGCTTGGCCAAACGCGGCGATCTCGGGGTGTTCGCTGTCGATGACGCCGACTACGCGACCCTGCGAAATCAACGGGACGCAGATCTCCGATCGCGCCGGCTGGGTGTCCGGAATGTAGTTCCGATCTTTCAGCAGGTCCTCGATCACGATCGCTTCGCGGGTCTCGGCGACTTGGCCGGTGATTCCCTGACCGAACGGGATGCGCAGCGGGTTCAGGATCGTGCGGCCATAGGGGTTCTTTTCACCCAAGGCGGCCACTTGAGTCAATTCCGTCCCGTCGGCCCGGTAAATGACGCAATCGACAAAATTGAGCCGGCCGACGACATTTTGCGCGACATACCAGAAGAGATCTTCGGCACTGCGAATGGCCATAACATCGACGGCAAAGGCGTTCAACGTGCGTAGCGTCGAAGCCTCATCCAGCTTTGCCGAATGGATAACAGGTGATCTCAATGGTTCCGCCACGTCGAGTAGCCCTCCCAATAGCTACCAATCGTCGGTGGGATCTGGCGCGAACGCCGCTAAGCGTTCGGGTCCGTCTATCCGTGTCCTGTCGATGTCCCGCGCTTGTCGTTTACGCACTAGGACTATGACATAGGGCAACGTCAAGGACTTCAGGGGGCAACGTTGCGGAGATTGTGACCAAGAGCGCGCGTTCAGGGACATTACGAGAACCAAGCGAGTACGCGTTAACGGAAGTTAGTATTTCGAGATCCGCTTTCGACTGGTCTCGGGCAATTCCTGCGGGCCGAGATGGCCCCGAAGCGGGGCGACCGCGCTTTTCACAGGTCGACGGAAAGGCGGAAGTTGCGCTGCGCCCGGACGCTACATGTTGAGCGTGCATTTCTGCCAGGCTGTTCCATTCCGGGAATCACGTGGCAGTCGCGTCTGGGTGGTCGGACACCAAATCTCTTTCAAAGCATCAACGTGGTATTCCAAAGACGGCGAAGAAAGCTCCAGCGTCGCCTTTGGACTATTCCAGGCGATATAAGGACCTGATCTTGGAAGAACCGTTCAAGGCCCGCGTATGAAGGTGAGGAGGCGCGGAGCTTACGACTAGTCGCGCGTCGTTGGCATCTGGGCTGCATCGCAAACTTGGTACCTGCCATTGCAGTCAAACCTGCAAGAACACCGGCCAAAAAAGACCAGCTGGGCGTTAGTGAATTTTACGATTTGCCGAATTCTTCAATGAGGTAAAAAATGAGTGGCGGGGGCGGTGGGATTCGAACCCACGAGACGGTCTCCCGCCTGCCGGTTTTCAAGACCGGTGCCTTCGACCACTCGGCCACACCCCCGGATGGGCGTCAGCTACACCTCGCCGGGGTCGGGGGGAAGTGTCATGAAGCCGTCATATGCGGGGCCTAGGGCCCCGCGGTGACACTTGGGGGTGACGATGCGGGTTGTGCTGAATGGCCTGGGACGGATCGGAAAGCTCGTCCTGCGCGAAATCCTGGAGCAGCCCGGTGAACTGGATCTGGTCGCGGTGAATGACGCGGCGGGGGATATTGCCCAACACGCGCTGCTGCTAGAATTCGACAGCGTCCATGGTCGCTGGTCGCGGCCCGTGCGGTCGGAGGGCGATCACTTACTGGCCGGAGAGGCGCGTCTCCCGATGACCTTCCACCGGCGGATCGAGGGCATGGACCTGTCGGACGTGGACATGGTTCTGGATTGCACCGGTGTCTTCAAAACGGCCGATAAAGTCGCGCCCTATTGGGCGGCGGGTGTGGCGAAAGTCGTCGTGTCCGCGCCGGTCAAGGACGGCGATGCATTGAATCTGGTCTACGGCGTGAACCATGACCGCTATGACGGGTCGCAAAGGCTGCTGACGGCGGCGTCCTGTACGACGAATTGCTTGGCGCCGGTGGTGGCCGTATTGCGGCAGGCATTCGGGTTGCGGCACGGCAGCTTCACTACGATCCACGATGTGACCAACACCCAGACAATCGTGGACCGTCCTCACAAGGATCCACGCCGCGCCCGCTCGGCGATCACGAACCTTGTTCCGACGACAACCGGGTCAGCCACGGCGATCATGCAGATCTTTCCCGACCTGGAGGGTCGCCTGACCGGCCATGCCGTTCGCGTGCCGCTGCTCAACGCATCGCTGACCGATTGCGCCTTCGAGATGGAGCGTGCAGTGACCGAAGACGAGGTTCATGCCGCCTTCCGGGCGGCCGAGGCCGGGGAAATGGCGGGCATCTTGGGCGTCGAAGACCGGCCGCTCGTCTCCTCCGACTATCGCGGCGACCGCCGCTCGGTCGTTATCGATAGCTTGTCGACGCGCGTGATCCAGGGGACGCATCTGAAGCTTTATACTTGGTACGACAACGAATTCGGCTATGCGATGCGACTGGTCGACATCGCCCGAATGGTCGCCGCGTGACGTCCTTGCGGGGATATGCGGCCGTCACGGGGGCCTATTGGGCCTTCATGCTGACCGACGGCGCGCTGCGCATGCTGGTCCTGCTGCATTTCCACGAACTGGGCTTCACGCCGGTGCAATTGGCCGGTCTGTTCGTTTTCTACGAGATCGCCGGGATCGTCACCAACCTGACCGCCGGGTGGCTGGCCGCCCGGTTCGGCTTGGCGCTGACATTGCATTTGGGGCTGGGCTTGCAGATCGCGGCTTTGGTGGCGCTGACGCGGCTGGATGCGACCTGGGCGTTGGCGACCTCGGTCCTGTTCGTGATGCTGGTGCAGGGCGCCTCGGGCGTGGCCAAGGACTTGGCCAAGACGGCGTCGAAGTCGGCGGTGAAGCTGCTGGCGCCGGAGGGGCAAGGGTTGTTCCGCTGGGTCGCCGCTTTGACCGGGTCGAAGAACGCGGTGAAGGGATTGGGGTTCTTCGTAGGCGCCGGTTTGTTGGCGATCGCTGGGTTCGTCCCGGCGCTTTGGATCATGGCGGCGATGCTGACGGTTGTGCTCGTATCCGTCCTGGCCTTCCTGCCGAAAGACCTGTCGGCCCGGGACGCGACGGCGAAATTCACCGAGATGATCAGCCCCGATCCCCGCATCAACTGGCTGTCGGCTGCGCGGCTGTTCCTGTTCGGGGCGCGCGACGTGTGGTTCGTCGTGGCGCTGCCGATCTGGCTGCACACGACCCTGACGGCCACAACCGGCATCGAAGCGCGCGAGGCGTTCTTCGTCGTGGGCGGCTTCATGGCCATCTGGATCATCGGCTACGGCGGGGTGCAGGCCGCCACGCCCAAGCTGGTGCGCCAGGGATCGGTGGGCAAGGCATCGGGCGCGGCCTTGGTTTTGGCGACCCTGCCGGTCGCACTGGCCGCCTATCTCTGGACCGGGGGCACGGCGGCATGGCCGGTCCTGGCGGGCCTACTGGTCTTCGGCGTGGTCTTCGCCGTCAATTCCTCGCTGCATTCGTTCCTGATTCTGGACTTCGCCAAGTCAGCCCGGGTGACCCGCGACGTGGGGTTTTACTACATGGCCAATGCGGGCGGGCGCCTGCTGGGGACGGTGCTGTCGGGCATATGCTATCAGTTGGGCGGGCTCGCCTTGTCGCTGGCCGTGTCCGCGGCAATGGTGCTGCTATCCGCAGCGGCCCTGCGCCCGATCGCGGCCGAGGGGCCATCGCCTCAACACTGATCCGCCATTCGGTGCGTCGGCCTTCCCCCGCTGGCCGGAGAGGCGGTGCGACCGGTGGCAGGCGGCTGGGCTCGAATGCGTGAACGAGCCCGTGCGCGCTATCACACTGTCGTCACTTGCGCCCATTCCCGGGGACAGGCACCAAGGCCCCGCCCTGGAGACGACCATCCATGTTCGACGCCCGCATCCGCGCCCTGATCGACCCGCCGCTGAACCGGCTGGGCTTTGGGCTTGCGCGGCGTGGCATCACCGCCGACGCGATCACGCTGGCCGGCTTGATCCTGGGCTTGGCCGCGGCGCTGGCCATCGCGCTGGGCACACCCGGTTGGGCGTTGATCCCGCTCCTGGCGTCGCGCCTGATGGACGGGCTGGACGGCGCTGTCGCCCGCGCGACGCGCAAGACCGATTTCGGAGGGTATCTGGATATCTGGTGCGACTTCATCTTCTACGGCGCCATCCCCTTCGCCTTCGCGTTCCTGGACCCGGCCAACGCCGTTCCCGCCGCCTTCCTGCTGCTGACCTTCTACGTCAACGGGACGTCCTTTCTGGGCTACGCGATCATGGCCGAGAAGCGCCGGATCGAGACGACAGCACAAGGCCAGAAATCCCTATACTACTCCGCCGGTCTCCTGGAAGGATCTGAAACAATTGCCTTCTTCGTGCTAATCTGTTTGCTGCCCGAGCACTTCGCGATCCTCGCCTGGGTGTTCGGCGGGCTCTGTCTCTTCACCGCCACCGCGCGCGTCCTGAACGCGCGCCACCTGCTTTCGGACTGATTTCATGCGCCTTCTCACTGCCGCCCTGACCCTCTCGGCCCTGCCAGCCGTCGCCGATCCGAACCCCGCCGACTGGAACGCCGTGGCCGAGGCCGCCCAGGGACAGACGGTCTTCTGGCACGCCTGGGGCGGGTCGACCACAACCAACGACTTCATCGCCTGGATCGGAACCAAGGCCGCCGAGCAGGGCGTCACGCTGGAACACGTGAAACTGGCCGACACAGCCGACGCCGTGGGCGCCGTGCTGACCGAACGGCAGGCCGGCCGCCACACGGACGGCTCCGTCGATCTCATCTGGATCAACGGTGCCAACTTCGCCTCCATGAAGGAAAACGACCTGCTCTTCGGTCCCTGGGCGTTCGATCTGCCCAACTGGTCGCTGGTCGACGTCGACGGCAAGACGGTCACCACCGACTTCACCGTCCCGACCGAGGGCTACGAGAGCCCCTGGGCCATGGCCCAAGTGGTCTTCATGCATGACACGGCGCGCGTCTCGTCGCCGCCTCGCTCCGCGCCAGAGCTCCTCGACTGGGCGGCCGAGAATCCCGGCCGCTTCACCTTTCCGCAACCGCCCGACTTCCTCGGGACCACCTTCCTCAAACAGATGCTTCTGGACCTGTCGCCGGAGCCCGAACGCCTGGCCGATCCCGTCGGCGACACCTATGAAGAAGTCTCCGCCCCGCTCTGGGACTTCATGGACCGGTTGACACCGCTGCTCTGGCGCCAGGGGCGGGCCTATCCTCAGACGGGCCCACGCCAATTGCAATTGATCAATGATGGCGAGGTCGACATGGCCATCAGCTTCTCGCCGGGCGAAGCGTCCACCGCGATCGCCAATTTCGAGCTGCCCGAGACCGTGCGCACCCATGTCTTCGACAAGGGCACCCTGGGCAATGCCAGCTTCGTGGCGATCCCCTACAATTCGTCTGCGAAGGAGGGCGCCATGGTGATCGCCGATATCCTGCTCTCGCCCGAAGCCCAGCTTCGCGCCCAGGACCCCGATATCCTGGGCTACGGCACCGTCCTCGACATGGATAAGCTCAACCCTGAGGATCGCGCCGCCTTCGAGGCCCTTGATCTCGGCCCCGCCACGCTGTCGCCCGCTGAACTAGGCCAAGCCCTGCCGGAGCCGCACCCGTCCTGGGCGACACGCTTGTCCGAGGATTGGGTCGCCCGTTATGGCGTGTCTCCCTAGAGCGGGCCGGGTGGGTATGGTCCCCAAGCCGCCGGCCGCGACGCATCGCGACATCGCCGGGCCGGGGCGAGGAGGGAGCGTGACCCGAACGGGTCACGCGACCGACGAGCTCCTCCCCCCACCGCATGACCGCTACGTGCCTGGAGACTGGGTCGGTCGGACGAGAGCCCGTGAGAACCGACCGGGCAGGGCGGTCCGGACTCCGCGACTGCGCCGCCCCATCGAACCTTCCTAGATGCTCCGACCCCTCCCGCTTCTCACCGCGCTGGTCTTGGCCGGGCCGGTTCTCCTCGGACTTGCCGGCGCGATCCTTCCGGCCTTCGGTCTCGGTCCCACGGGCATGGGCCTGTCTCTCGACGCTTTCCGGGCCGCCTTAGACTGGCCGGGCTTTCCCCGCGCGTTGACCGTCTCCGTCACCTCGGGCGTCCTCTCCACTCTCGGCGCCCTGGCCATTGCGGCCCTCATCATGGCGGGCTGGCATGGGACCGGGGTTTTCGCCGCGCTGGAACGGGCATTGTCACCGCTCCTCGCCGTCCCGCACGCCGCCGCGGCCCTGGGTCTCGCCTTCCTAATCGCGCCCTCAGGCTGGATCCTGCGCCTGCCGGCCCAAGCGCTGGGCTGGGACGTCCCGCCCGACCTCCTGATCCTCCAGGACCCACTCGGCCTCTCGCTCACGGCCGGTTTGATCGCAAAGGAATTGCCGTTCCTCCTCCTGATGATGCTGGCCGCTCAGACGCAGCTGCCACCTGGTCGTCACCGCGTCGCGCGCAGTCTGGGGCAGGGAAGGGTGGCCGCTTGGCTCAAGGCCGTGTTCCCCGGCCTTTACGCCCAAATCCGGCTGCCGGTCCTGGTCGTCCTGGTCTACGGCATGACCAATGTGGACGTGGCCATCATCCTGGGCCCGAACACGCCGCCCACCCTGTCCGTCCAGGTGACCCGCTGGATGCTGGATCCCGATCTGGCCCTGCGCGCAACCGCCGCTGCCGGCGCCCTGATCCAGTTTGCCGCCGTCCTTGCCATACTAACCTCTTGGCTTGGCGCCGAGCGTCTGACCGCCGCCCTCGCCCGCCGCTGGGTCTGGTCCGGCCTCGGTGTGCCGGAACGCACGGCCCGTGGCGCAGGCCTTCTGCTGGCCGCCATGTCCGCCCTGGCCATCCTGGCGGGCATTGCCGCCCTGGCCATCTGGTCCGTCGCTGCCCGCTGGGCCTTTCCCGAACTTGGCCCTGAAAGCCTGACCTTACGGTCCTGGTCCCGTTTCGGTCCCGACATGAGCCAGGTCGCACTCGACACGATTCTGATCGCGGCCGCCGCGACGCTGATCTCCCTCACCTTGGTTCTGGGCTGCCTGGAAGCCGAGCACCGCTTCGGCCTCACAGCCGGTCAACGGGCCCTCTGGCTCCTCTACCTGCCGCTGTTGGTTCCCCAGGTCGCGTTCCTGCCGGGCCTGCAACTGCTTCCGGCCATGCTCGACAAGGGGAACGAATGGCTCGTGGTTCTGCTGGGGCATATCGTCTTCGTTCTGCCCTACGTTTTTCTATCCCTGTCCGGCCCGTTTCGTGCCTGGGATGCCCGGTATGCCCACGTGGCCGCCGGTCTGGGCGCACGGCCCGACACGGTTCTCTGGCGCCTGCGCGCGCCCATGCTGCTGGCTCCCATCCTGACGGCCGCTGCGGTCGGCATGGCCGTGTCCGTCGGCCAGTACCTGCCGACGCTTCTGCTGGGCGGGGGCCGGATCTCGACGCTGGCGACCGAAGCGGTGGCCCTGGCGGCTGGCGGCGACCGCCGCGCCATTGGCGTGTGGGGGCTGGGCCAGGCCGCCGCGGCCTTTCTGCCCTTCGCGCTGGCGCTGATCATCCCCGCCATCGTGTTCCGAAACCGCCGGGGACTGCGCCATGGATGAGGGCCTGACCCTGAAGTCGGTGAGGATCCGCAGGGGGGACGTGCCGCTTCTATCTGTGAACACCCGCGTCCCTCCGGGCCGGGTCTTTACGCTCATGGGGCCATCGGGGTCGGGGAAATCGACGTTGTTGGCCCATATCATGGGCCTTCTGCCGCGCGGCTTCTCGGCAACCGGCCAGATCCTCTTGGATGGTCGAGACCTCGCCAAGCTCGCCCCCGAGGCCCGGGGCGTCGGCATTCTCTACCAGGACCCGCTGCTCTTCCCGCATCTCGATGTGGCGGCGAACCTCGCCTTCGGCCTTCCCCGTGGCGGCACCCGCGCGGACCGTCGCGCCCAAGTCGCCGATGCGCTCGACCAGGTCGGGCTGGCCGGCTACGGTGATCGGGATCCGGCCACGCTATCGGGGGGGCAAGCCGCGCGCGTCGCTCTCATGCGGGTGCTGCTTTCCAAGCCGTGCGCGCTTTTGCTGGACGAACCTTTCTCGAAGCTCGACACGGACCGCCGCGACCAGATGCGCAAACTGGTCTTCGGCCGCGCCCGCGAGGTCGGGATTCCCGTGCTGATGGTCACCCACGACGAAGCCGACGCCGCCGCCGCGTGTGGCCCGGTCCTGCGGATTTGAGAGCGACGACCTCATCCTGGACTGTCCAAGCGACGCCGGGCCGCCCTTGGGCCCGGCGATCCGGTTGCCGCTCCGCTCGGAGCGTGTTCGGATGCGGCCGCGATGACGTGTCATTGTCCAACGCCTCGGTTGCCGCACCACCTATCCGGCGCGGGACCGGTCTGAGCTTGACCTCTCAAATATCCGCTCCGGACCAAGCCCAGACTCAGAACGTGCCAGACAGCACCGCCGGCGTGCGGCCACCCGGCTCTGCGTGTCTATGCCTCCCACTCCGTACCCGGACAGGGCCCTGGGTCTACCGAAACAGCGTCACCGCCCCTGGCGACCACGCCAGCCGGGCTGGGGCGCCGCGGTCCAGCACTGGGCGGCCGAAAACGTTGCGCATAGAGATGCGGACCGGTCCCGGTGCGCCGTCCAGGGCCACGTCGTAATAGGTCATGTCGCCATAATAGACGACCTCGGCGATGGTCCCCTGGGCCACCCGATCCGTTCCGTCCTGGCCGTCGAAAAGCAGCGTCGCCGTCTCGGGCCGGAAGCCCACGACCGGGGCGCCCTCCGTGCTGGACTCGGACTGCATCTCGGCCGCCGTCATCCGGCCCAGCCCCGCCACTTGGACTTCGTCGCCCGAGATCTGGGCAGGTAGGAAGTTCATCACGCCGATGAATTCGGCCACGCGGCGCGAGACGGGGCGGCGGTATAAGGCCTCGGCCTCGGCGATCTGGGCGATGGTGCCGTCGAACATGACCGCGATGCGGTCGGACATGACCAGCGCCTCCTCCTGGTCGTGGGTGACCAGAATGAAGGTGATGCCGACCTGGCGTTGCAGGCGGATCAGTTCTTCTTGCATCTGCTCGCGCATCTTGCGGTCGAGCGCCGACAGCGGCTCGTCCAGCAGCAACACCTTGGGGCGCAGCACCAGGGCGCGGGCCAGGGCCACGCGCTGGCGTTGACCGCCCGAAAGGGCGTGGGCGGCGCGGGCCCCGTAGCCGTCGAGACCGACCATGTCGAGCGCGTCCTCCACCATAGTGTCGCGGGCCTGTGCATTCAGGTCGGAGCGACGGCGTAGGCCGAAGCCCACGTTCTGCGCGACACTCAGGTGGGGAAAGATCGCGTAGGACTGGAACACCATGTTGGTGGGCCGCTTGTTGGCCGGCACGCCGCGCATGTCCTGGCCGCCGATGGACATGGTGCCCGCGCCGATCCCCTCGAACCCGGCGATGGTGCGTAACAGCGTGGTCTTGCCGCAGCCCGAGGGACCCAGCAGTGAGAAGAACTCGCCCGGCTGGATGTCCAGGTCGATGCCGCGCAGGGCGTGGTAGTCGCCGTAATGCTTCTGAACCCCGCGCAGTGAGATCAGCGGCGCGTCGATGGACGTGTCCTTCACAGGAAGCCTCCGGTGTCTTTGGCCCCGGCCCGGCGCAGGCCCCTGCGGCGGTTCCATTCGGCGAGGGTAAGGATGGCGATGGACATGATGACGAGGACCGTGCCCAGGGCCATGATCGTCGGCAATTCCCGCGGGAAGCGGAGGAGGGACCAGATATAGACGGGTAGCGTCGGGTCGGAACCGGTCAGGAAGAAGGCGATGATGAATTCGTCCAGCGAGATGGTGAAGCAGATCAGCAGGGCGGCGACGATGCCCGGCGCCACCAGGGGCAGGGTGATGAGGCGGAAGGTCGAGGCGCGGGTCTCGCCCAGGTCGATGGCGGCCTCCTCGATGGCCGGGTCGAGGGCCTGGAAGGAGGCGTTCAGGATGGCGATGGCGAAGGGGGTGCAGATGAGGGTGTGGGCGGCGATGACCGTCCAGAGCGAGAGCGGGAAGTCGAGGATGCGGACGACGACCACCAGGAGCGAGGTGGCCACGATGATTTCGGGCAGGACCAGGGGGATCATGATGAGGCCCATGGCGGCCGCCTTGCCGGGGAAGCGGTAGCGGATGTTGGCGCGCGCGGCGGCCAGGCCGAGGAGGACCGAAAGGACCGACGAGGTGACGGCGACGAAGAGCGAGTTGAGGAGCGCGCCGCGCAGCTCGGGATTGGCGGCCATGGCGCCGAACCAGCGGGTGGTGAAGCCGTCGAGCGGGAAGGCGATGACGGTGCCGTCGTTGAAGGCGAAGACGGGCAGGAGGGCGATGGGCGCGTAGAGGAAGATCAGGAACACGATGACATAGGCGCGCAGCATCTACCGCCCCCCGGAGAGGCGCCGGGCGCCCCAGGCGATGGTGAGGGCGATGAGGGTGACCAGGGCCATAGCGATGACCGCCAGCGTCGCGCCCATGGGGGCGTTGTTGAGGCCCAGGAATTGGGTCTGGATCATGTTGGCGATCATCAGCCCGCCTGGCCCGCCGACCTGGGCCGGGGTGACGTAGTCGCCCACCGTGGGGATGAAGACGATCAGGAGGGCCGCGACCACGCCCGGCATGGCCAGCGGCAGGGTCACGCGGGCGAAGGTGGTGACCGCGTTTTCGCCCAGGTCGCGGGACGCTTCCAGGAGAGAGCGGTCGATCTTCTCCAGCGCTACGTAGATGGGCAGGATGGCGAAGGGGGCGAAGGCATGGCTGAGCGTGATGATCACGGCGTTGGCGTTGTAGAGGAGGAAGGTCAGCGGCTCGTCGATGAGTCCGAGGCCGGTGAGGCCGGAATTGAGGACGCCGTTGAAGCCCAGGATCACCTTCCAGAGGAAGATGCGCAGCAGGTAGCTGGTCCAGAACGGGATGGTGATGAGGAAGAGCCAGAGCGACTTGCGCTCGGGGCGGACGTGGAAGCTGACGAAATAGGCGACGGGGAAGGCCAGGACGACGGTGACGAGCGTGACCGTGCCCGAGATCCAAAGCGACCGGCCCATGATCGTGGCATAGATCGGATCGGTGACCGCCTCGCGGTAGTTCGCCAGCGTCAACGTCCGGTCGACGGTCAGATAATCCTGGCTCCAGAAGCTGAAGATCACGATGGCCACCAGCGGCACCGCCAGCAGCGCCATCGCATAGGCGAGGGGCGGTGCGATCAGCGTCAATCCGCGTCTGCTGTCTTGGTCCACCCGCGCCCCCGGCTGCCGTTTCGCGAGGATTGCGCGAGGGTTGCGTCTTGGGCAAGCCCTCTTAGCTCTGGCGGCGCAACGTGGGTTCCGGGCGGGCCTCGGCGTCCTGGGGCGGGGCCGCGTTCTCCGCCATGCCGGCGTCTTCCATCATCTTCCGCATGGCCGCGCTGTCCCTGGCGGTCGAGAGTTGTGCGCTGGCGCCGATGGTCAACGCCACAACCAGCAGGCCACCGATGGCCAGCCCGCCGCCGGTGCCCATCAGCACCGGATCTTTGGCATAGAGGGCGATGCCGCGCCAGGCGATCCAGCCCCCGAAGAACAGGATGGCCCAACCGCAGCAGGCGACGAGGAAGAGGGCGATGCGGGCGAACATGGTCGATCAGAAGACCATGGATAGCGCGATGGCAAGGGCCAGGGCGACAGGTCCGCCCCATGCGCCGAAATCGGCGCCGGTCGATCCGACCTTTTGGGCCGCCCGTCCCGGTCGCAGCGTCATCCTCGGGCTCGACCCGAGGATCTCTGCGGCCAGAGGTCCTCGGTGACCTTCCCCCGCGATTAGGGCCGGGGTGATCCAGAATCTTCCGGTCGAGATTGAGTGTTGAGCGGCAGCGCGGAGACCGCAAGAGTCTCAAGCGC
>JBCCCB010000008.1:0-34880 GCA_039033775.1 Pseudomonadota bacterium
CCGAACTTTTCGCGGAAGTCGACGGTGCCGGCGAAGGCCTGGTCGGCATAGGTGGAGGCTTGGCCGAGGGTTTCGGACAGGTAGTCCGAGAGGCCGCCGGGGAAGTGGAAGCTGGCCTTGGTGGGGGTTTCGCCGTCGTCGATTTCCGACGACCAGCGGATTTCGACGCCGGAGAAGAGGTAGGCCTTGGAGCGGATCGACTTGAAGAGGCGGGCGGGTTTGAGTTGGTGGTGGCCGAAGATGTCGGGGTCGGCGTGGAAGGTGACGGTGGTGCCGCGGCGGTTGGGGGCGGCGCCGATCTTGGCAACGGGGCCCAGGGGGACGCCGCGGGAAAAGCGCTGTTCGTGGAGTTCGCGGTCGCGGGCGACTTGGACGACCATGGAATCGGAGAGCGCGTTGACCACCGAGGCGCCGACGCCGTGGAGGCCGCCGGAGGTCTGGTAGGCCTTGCCGGAGAACTTGCCGCCCGCGTGGAGGGTGCAGAGGATGACTTCGAGGGCGGATTTGTCGGGGAATTTGGGGTGTGGGTCGACGGGGATGCCGCGGCCGTTGTCGGTGACGGTGATGGAGCCGTCGGAATGGAGGGCGACTTCGATGCGGTTGGCGTGGCCGGCGACGGCTTCGTCCATGGAATTGTCCAGGACTTCGGCGACCATGTGGTGCAGCGCGCGTTCGTCGGTGCCGCCGATATACATGCCGGGGCGTTTGCGGACCGGTTCCAGGCCTTCGAGCACCTCGATGGAGGAGGCGTCGTAGGCTGGGACGGAATCGGCTCCGCTGAGGAGATCGTCGGGCATCTCGGGGCTCCGGGGGCTGCTCTATCTTGTGTTGTTGGGGTCAGAATAGGCGAGATGGAGGGGCGGCGCCAGTGGATCGCTTGCCTCGGCGCGATGGGCGATCCAGGATCCGGGCCATGAACGAGACGAGACGCAGGGGACGGCCGCGGTCGTTCGACACGGATGCGATCCTGGACGCGATGGCGCCGGTCTTTCTGACCCATGGCCTGGCCGAAGCGACGTTGGCGCGGCTGGAGGCGGCGACGGGATTGCGGCGTCAGAGCCTTGCCTATGCATTCGAGGATAAGACGGGGGCGTATCTGGCCGCGCTGTCGCGCTATGCCGACCGGCGGGTGACGGCGGTGGAGGCGGCCTTGGCCGAGGACGGGCTGGCCGGACTTGCCGACCTGTGGGTGGCGGACTTGGCGCGGGCGGAGGCGCCGGGCTGTCTGTTGGTGGCGGCCACGTCCGATCCCGAGGCCCTGCGGGTGGGGGCGATGGATCAGGTGCTGGCCCGGGCCCAATGGCGGCTGCTTCGGCGTTTGGCCGGGGCCGTGGCGGCGGGGCAGGGCGACGGGACGGTTGCGCCGGGGCGCCCGGTCGTGATGGGGCGGGGCTTGTTGGCGTTGGGGGACGGATTGATGGCACAGGCCGGTCGGCCGGGCCTGGCCCGCGTGGCCGAGCGTGTTTTGCGGGATCATCTGACGCGGGTCACGTTGTCGTAAGATGGGCTTTTCGGTGGTGGCCGCGGGCGTCGATAGATGTTTTGTGTCTAAAGAGACATAAAATAGGAGTCCCCTTGATGGCTTGGTTTTATCTGGCGCTCGCCGCGCTGTTTGAGATCACTTTCGCGATGAGCATGAAGATGTCGGAGGGGTTCACGCGCCCCTTGCCCACGGCGGTGACCGTGGTCGCGGTGGCGGGCGGGATTACGTTTCTGACGCTGGCGATGAAGACTTTGCCGGTCAGCGTGGCTTATCCGATCTGGACGGCGGTGGGCGCGCTGGGCACGATCTTCCTGGGCTGGATGTGGCTGGGCGAGAGCCTGACGACGCTGAAGATCGTGTCGGCCCTGGCCATCGTCGGCGGAGTCATGGGATTGCGGGCGACGGTCTGACGCGGCCTGGCGCGCCTTCGTCGGTGCCGCCGATATACCTGCCGGGGCGTTTGCGGACGGGGTCCAGGCTTTCGAGCACCTCGATGGAGGAGGCGTCGTAGCTTTGGACGGAATCGGCTCCGCTGAGGAGATCGTCGGGCATCTCGGGGCTCCCCGGGGGCTGCTCGGTTTTGTGTTGTTGCGCCCAGGATAGGCCATATCTGGGGGCGGGGAAAGATCGGGGCGCGGCTCAAGTTGTGAGCAACAGCGCCATCGGGAGAGAGTCTTCGAAGCCGTCTGCGGTTGCGGTGTGGGCCACGAACCGGCCTTCGGAGACGAAGCCGGAGGCCTGGTAGAGACGGATGGCGGGGGCATTGCGGGCGCGAACGGTCAGTTCGATGCGCCGCAACCCGGCGTCTTGCGCGACGTCGACGGCGGCCTCCAGCAGGCGGCGGCCCAGGCCCTGGCGGCGGTGGGAGAGCAGGACGCCCATGCCGAGCGTGCCGCAATGGGCGCGGAACGGGGCCGGACCACGGGTGATGTCGCACCAGCCGACGACCCGCTGGCCGTCCAGGGCGACGAGATGCGGATTGCCGGCGGTCAGGTTCGCGTCGACGAAGGCGTGCGCGGCGTCGAGGGGCGGGGCTTCTGGACGGGCCAGCAGGCCGCTTTCGCGGGCGACGGCGTCGACGGCGGATCGGAAACTTGCGACATGGTCCCGGGTGATGGGGGTGATGGCGATCATGCCGACAAGGTGATCGGCCGCCGGTCCAACCGCAACGGCTTTGGCGCCGCGATCGGGACGTCGCGCCGGGCCGCCATCGGGTTCCAGGCGACATGGGTGGGGGAACCGGGGAACAGCGTGGCCCGGACCTCGACCCAAGGGGGGGCTGGGGCCCAGCCGGATGCCGCAATCGGGTGGACCGGCGGGCACGGCCAGGGGCAGGCGGCGCTGTTGGCCCGCATCTTTCAGCCCCGGAACATCAGGCCATTGGTCCGCCGGGGCGGGGCGGGAAGACGCATGCGTGGACGAGGTCGGGCTCCGGGTCGGCCGAGCGGGTGCCGTCAGGATCTCGCGACGGATGGCGGCTCGGTTGGCGTCCAGGGTGGGGACCCGGTCGAAGTCCGCCGGATCGGATCAGCAGGATTCGGCGCCCGTGCCCCGATCCGAGAGGGCGGCGCGGGGGGCGTCAGGGCGGGGTTTCCGGCGCGATAAGGCGGCGGAGGACCCGGAAATAGGCGTCGGGATCGTCGCGGAAGGGCATGTGGCCGCCGGGGACCAGGTGGATGGCCAGGGGGCCCATGGCATGGTCCTGCCAGGCGGCCATCTGGCCCGCCGGGACGAGCGCGTCGTCGCGGCCGCAGAGGACCGCGAGTGGCGCGGCAAGCGGCGGGCCGCCGACGGGGCCCGCCTGGTGCAGGCGGGCCAGATCCGCGCGCAGGCGGGGGGCCATCCGGTCCCACACGGCGTCGGGCGTGGATGGATCGGCCAGCCCGCCGAAATGCTTGGCGGCCTGGGCGCGCAACCCGTCGTCGTCGAGCAGGTGCAGGGGGTCGCCGGCGATGCGCAGGGGGCTGCAACCGGATAGGATGACGGCCTCGGGCGGGTGACCCGCCGCGTCCAGGGCGCGGGCGGCGTCCAGCGCGATGCGGGCGCCGAAGCTGTGTCCGAAGAGGATTGTGCGGGCCGGAAGGTCCTGCGCTAGGAGGCTTCGGGCCAGATCCGCGCCAAGCTCGGCGACCGATCCGCCGGGGCCGCCATCGTCGCGGCCCGGCGGGTCGACGGGGAGGAGATGGCGGGACGGTCCCAGCCGGTCCGACCAGGTGTCGTAGGCCGTGCCGGTGGCGCCCGCATAGGGCAGGGCGACCAGAAGGGGGCCGTCGGGAACGGCGGGCGGCAGCCAGCCGGGCTTGGGCGGCGCGTCTGGGGCGGGGGCGGTCTGGGCGGGGGCGGTCTGGGCGGGGGCGGTTTCGGCCAGCCGGTCCAGCACCAGGTCGGCCACGTCGCCCATTGTGGGATGGGTATAGGCCAGCGTCGGCTCCAGGGGGATGCCGGTCAGGGTCTCGACCCGCAGGGCCAGGCTGATGGCGGAGAGGCTGTCGATGCCGAGCAGGTTGAAGCGTTCCTCCGGTCCGACCAGGCGGCCGGAGGGCAGGTGGACCAGGGTGCCCAATTCCCGGCGGATGGCCGCGATCAGAGTGGCGCGGGCCTCGGGCCGGGCCTGTGTCGCCAGGTCGCCGATCCGACCCGCTGCCGGTTCGCGGTCCTGCCCGTCGCGCAGGGCGGCGAACAGACCGGGGCAGAGGTTGAAATCGGCGAAGGCGCGGAAGCGGTCCCAGTCGAACTCGGCGAACAGCGTCACGGCGCGGCCCGACGCCACCGCCCGTTCGAGCGCGTCGAGGGCCGTGCCGGGCGGGATCAGCGGCAGGCCCATCGTGGTGACGATGTGGCTGTCGCGGGGATTGGCGCTCATCCCGATATCGGCCCAGGGGCCCCATCGGATCGAGGTGGCGGTCAGGCCGTCGGCACGTCTGGCATGGGCCAGCGCATCCAGGAAGCGGTTGGCGGCGGTATAATGCCCCAGCTCGGCCGAACCCCAAAGGCCGGAGACGGAGGAATAGAGGACGAAGAAATCGAGCGGCAGGTCCTTGGTTTCCGCATGCAGGATCGCGGCGGCGTCGGCCTTGACGCGCATTGTCCGGGCGATCCGGTCCGGCGTGCAATCGGCGATCCGGCCGAGCCAGTTCTGGCCCGCCGCATGGACGATGCCGCGCAAGGGCCGGGGGCCGGGGATCAGGGCGCGGACGGCCTGGCGCAGGACCTCCGGGTCGGCGGTGTCGCAGGGGACCAGGGCGATGTCGGCGCCGGCCCGTTCGATGCGGGTCAGGGCGTCGGCATGGCGGTGGCGGGCCGCCGGATCGGCGGAGCGGGACAGAAGGGCGATCTGCCCGGCGCCGCGTTCGGCCAGGCGCTGCGCGGTGGCCAGGCCGAGGCCGCCCAGGCCGCCGGTGACCAGGTAGGTGCCATCGGGGCGGAGCGTAAGGGGGGCGGTCGGCTGCCGTGGCGCGCGGGCCAGGCGCGGCGCCAGGATCCGGTCGCCGCGCAGGGCGCCGATGGCCGGGGGGCTGGCATCGGCGAGGGCCGAGAGGATGGCTGCGGCTGGATCGCCGTCGGGGCGGGGGGCGTCCTGCGGAGGAACGGGGTCGAGGTCGATGACGCCGCCCCGCAGGTCGGGATGTTCCAGGAAGAGCGAGGCCAGGAAGCCATGGACCGCCGCGCCCAGGGGCGCGGGGCGGCCGGTGGCCACGGCGCCGCGCGTCAGGGCCCAGACCTGGCCGGTCAGGCCGGACCGGCGCAGGGCGGTGGCCAGCGTGGTCAGCGGACCGATGCCGTGGCGGGCCTGGTCGGCGGCGATCCGGTCGGGGCTGGGCGCCGGGTCGGCGGCCATGTCGAGCGGGCCGCAGACCAGGATCGTCCAGCGCGCGTCGTCCGAGGTGACCTGGCTGGCCTGGAGGTCGATCAGCAGCTTCGTCAGGCCGTCGGCGTCCGGGCGGTCGGGAAGGGCCAGGCGCCGGACGCCGGGCCCGCCGCCCCCGATCGGGGCCCAGGCGCGCGGCCGGGTCCCGGCGGCGCGGGACAGGTGGACGACCTGGGCGCCCGCCGCCCCCAGCCGGGCGGCGAGCGTGGCGGCCAGATCGCCGCCATCGCCGAGGAGGAGCCAGTTTTTCCGCCGTTCGGCCAGGAGGCGGTCGGGGCTGGCCGGGTGGGGGCCTTGCGGCAGCGGTTGCCAGTCGACGTGCCAATCCTGGGGGCCGGTTTCGGCGGTCGACGGCGCCGCCACGGGGGCATCGAACCAGTGCCGCTGGCGGCGGAACGGATGGCCCGGCAGGCCGGGCGCCGGGCGCAGATCGGCGGCGATGGCGGGGGCCAGCCCCTCGGCGCCGCGCCAGTCGATCTCGGCCCCCGCCTCGTAGAGCTTGCCCAGCACGGCCAGCGCGGCGGCGGCCTCGCCCGGACCGCCGGGGAGGGTGGGGTGCGACGGGGTCTGGTGCCGGGCCAGATCGCTGAGCACGCAGCCGGGGCCGAGTTCGACCAGGTGGGTGATCCCGTGCTCGGACAGGGCATGGAGCGCCCGTTCGAAGCGCACCGGCTGCCGGGCATGGGCGACCCAATGGGCCGCGTCCGGCGCCTCGGTCAGGCGGGCGCCGGTCAGGGTCGAGATCAACGGCAGGTCCGGCGGCGTGGCAGCGGGCGCGGCGGCGGCGATGGCGGGCAAGGCCGGGTCGATCACGCTGGAATGGAAGGCCTGGGCGGTATCCAGGGGGCGGGCCGCGATCCCGTCGGCGGTCAGGCGTTCGAGCGCCTGGCGGACGGCGTCGGCCGGGCCGGACAGGGTGGTGATGTCGGCGCCGTTCACGGCGGCGATGGCGAGGCCCGGCAGATCCCATCGGGCCAGCCGGTCGGCCAGGTCGCCGTCGGACAGGGCGATGCCGGCCATGGCGCCGGGGGCGGCGATCTCGGCCATGGCCCGGCCGCGCGCGACGGCGAAGGCCATCGCCTCCGCGGGCGTCAGGGCGCCGGCGACGGTGGCCGCCGCCACTTCGCCGAGGCTATGGCCGAGAACCGCGTCGGGCCGCAGGCCGAAGCTGCGCCAGAGCGCGGCATTGGCCAGGCAGAGCGCCAGCAGGGCGGGCTGGGCCAGGCGCGGATTTCGCAGATCGCTGCCCGCCGGGTCGAAGAGCAGGCGGTCCAGGGGCGGGGCGTCGGGATCGGCGCGGGCCAGGGCCTGGGCGGCCTGGTCGATGGCGTCCCGGAAGGCGTCGAAGCGCCGGAACAGGCCCGCGCCCTGGCCGGGCCGGTGGGTGCCCTGGCCCGGAAAGGCGACGGCGATCCGGGGGACGCCCGCCGGGATCGCGGGCCTGTCGGGGCCGACGGCGCCGAGGGCCGTGACCAGGTCCGGCAGATTGTCGGCGACAAGGGCGGTCCGATGGTCGAAATGGCTGCGATGGCGGGCCAGGGTCCGGGCGACGTGGGCCAGCGGCGCCGGATGCGCGCCCAGCCGGTCGGCCAGGTCGGTGGCGTAGGCCTTGAGCGCCGGGCCGTCCCGCGCCGAGAGCGGCAGCAGCAGCGGCCCGGGCGACGGGACGGGCGCGTCGCCGGGCGGGTCGCCTTCCGCGAGGATCAGATGGGCCAGGGCACCGCCGAAGCCGAACGAGCTGAGCGCGGCGCGGCGCGTCTGGCCGGGGCGGCTGGGCCAGGGTTCCTCCGTCCGGGGGATGCGCAGCCGTCCATGGGCCAGATTGACGCTGGGGATCGGGTCCCGCAGGTGGATCTGCGGTGGCACGCGGCCCCGGCGGAAGATGCCGATCGTCTTGATCAGGCTCGCGATTCCGGCCGCCGCCTCCAGGTGGCCGACGCTGGCCTTCACCGATCCGACCCGGCAGGTCGTGCCCGTGGCTTGACCGTAGATCGCGTCGATGACCGACAGCTCGGCCGGGTCGCCCAGGGCGGTGCCGGTGCCATGGGCCTCGACATAGCCGATCTGGGCGGGGGCGAGCCCGGCATCGGCCAGGGCGCGGGCGATCAGGGTCGCCTGGGCGTCCGGGTTCGGCGCGGTGATCCCGGCGCTGCGCCCGTCCTGGGCCAGCGCGCTGCCCAGGATGACGGCGTCGATCCGGTCGCCATCGGCGCGGGCGCGCGATAGGGGTTTCAGCACCACCATGCCGCAGCCTTCCGAGCGGACATAGCCGTCGGCGCCGGCGTCGAAGACCTTGCAGGCGCCGTCGCTGGACAGCATGCCGAATTGCGCCAGCGCGATCGAGGTGCCGGGGGTCAGGATCAGGTTGACCCCGCCGGCCACGGCCTGATCGCATTCGCCCCGGCGCAGGGCCGAGACGGCCATGTGCAGCGCCGTGGCGGAGGACGAACAGGCCGTGTCGACCGCGACGGAGGGGCCGCGCAGGTCGCATACATAGGAGACGCGGTTCGCCGCGATGCTGAACGTCGCGCCGAGGCCCGACCAGGCCGAGAGCCGGGACAGGTCGGACCGCGCGGCGATCTGGAGGTAGGTGTAGTCGGATGTCGACAGGCCCAGATAGACGCCGGTGGCGCTGCCGGCGAGCGTTTCGGCCGTCAGCCCCGCATCTTCGAAGGCGCGCCAGGCGGTTTCCAGCGCCAGGCGCTGTTGGGGATCCATCTCGGCCGCTTCCGGTGGGGCGATCCCGAAGAAGGCCGCGTCGAACAGGTCGGGCCGGTCGATGAACCCGCCCCGCTTGCCGTTCATCTTGCCGGGCGTGGCGGGGACCGGGTCGAAATAGGCGTCGCGGTCCCAGCGGTCGGGTGGGATATCGGTGACCAGGTCGTCGCCCCGGGCCAGCCGGTCCCAGAAGGCCGCCGGATCGTCGGCGCCGGGAAAGCGACAGGCCAGGCCGATGATCGCGATGGGCTCGGCCGGGTCGGGGGGCGGCGTGGCGGCGGCGGCCGGCGGCGCGGCCCCTGCCGTGGCGAGCGTCGCAAGCCGCTGGGCGATGTCGGGCCGTCGCAGCTTGCCGCTGGTGGTGCGGGGCAGCCAGCCGGGGGGGACGAAGGCGATCCGGTCGGGCATGGCATCGTGGTGGTCCGACAGGGCGGCTGCGATCCGGGGGCGCAGGCTGTCCTGCCGATCGGGTGTGGCGCGGGTTTCGACGATGATGGCCAGGCCTTCGCCGGTGGGGCCGGGTTGGGAAAGGGCGGCCAGCGCCGCGCCCGCCAGGTCGGGCAGGCCGCGCAAGGTGGCCTCCAGATCCTCGGCATGGTGGTTGGTGCCGCGCAGGACGATGACGTTCGACAGCCGTCCCTCGATGCTGAGCCCGTCGGGCCCGATGCGCCCCAGATCGCCCGTCTTCAGCCAGCGCCGGCCGTCGGATCGCGGGAAGGCGGCTTGGCCGTCCGCGCCGGTATGGCCGGAGGCCAGGCTGGGCGAGGCGAGGTGGATTTCGCCCAGGTCGCCGTCGGGCCGGGGGGCGCCGGTGTCGGGATCGGCGATCCGCAGGGTCGTGCCGTCGGGCGGGCGATAGCGGATCGTGCCGCCTTGCGGCGGGGTCCAATGCCCGGCGGCGCAGAAGACGGTGCTTTCGGCCAGGCCGTAGCAGGGCAGCAGGGCATCGTCTGGCAGGCCCAGATGCGACAGGGCGCCATGGACCCGGTGCAGCAGGTCGGGATGGACCGGCTCGGCGCCGATATGGGCCACGCGCCAGCGGGACAGGTCGATATCGGGCGTCTGGCCCGCATCGGCCGCGGCGGACAGGCGGCGGCGGACCAGGTCGTAGGCGAAGGGCGGGCCGCCGGAGCCGTGGATGTTCAGCCGGTCGATGGCCCGCAGCCAGGCGAGCGGATCGCGGCTGAACCAATCGGGCGCGGCCAGATAGGCCGTGCCGCCCGCATAGAGCGGAAGAATCAGATGCCCCATCAGGCCCATGTCGTGGTGCAGCGGCAGCCAGCCCAGCGCCCGGTCCCCCGGCCCGAACCGGAAGACCTGGCCGATGTCGTGCATGTTGGACAGGATGGCCCGGTGCGACAGCCGGACGCCGCGCGGGGCGCCCGTCGAGCCCGAGGTGAATTGCAGGCAGGCGGTCGCGTCGGGATCGAGCGGGGGCGGCGTGTCGGCGATGCCGGGGCCATGGCCGAGGCCGATGCGGTCGTCGATGGCCAGGGTCGCCGTCGCGGCGGCGGCGATGTCGGGCGGCAGGCCGGCGGCGTCGGACGGGCCGAGGCACAGGCCCACCGGGCCGGGGCGCAGATGGGCGAGCGTGGTGGATAGGCGGTCGAGCGCCGCGCGGGCGCGGTCGGACGCGCCGCGTCGCGGGGCGGGCAGGATGGCGGGGGTGAGCCCGGCCAGGACCGCGCCCAGGAAGGTGACGATGGTGCCAATCGTCGTCGGCATCGCGATCAGCACCGGCGCGCCCGGCGGCAGAGCCGCCAGCAGCAGCGATGCCGCGGCCTGGGCCCGGTCGTGAAGCGCCCGGTAGCTGAGCTGATCGGCCGGGGCGGTCGGGTCGCGTCCCGTCAGCAGCGCGACGGCCGGGCGCGGTCCATGGCTGCGGGCGCGCCGGGCGAGCATGTCGCCCAGATCGGTGAAGGCCTGCGGGTCGACTGTGCCGGGCCGGACGGCGCCGGGCCGCCGGGCGATGGAGGGAGGCCGGTCGAGATCCTGCACGGTCAGGGTTTCGGAAGCGCCAGGACGCTGGGCACCGACCCGTGCGTCTTCGATGTGCCGGTCAGCGTCACGATGCCGTCGGCCGGCACCGGCACCGCCATCGAGCCGCTGGCGATATCGGCCGCCGCGATCGTATGGCCGCCGGGATCGAGCGTGAGCGTGTCCAGGTTGGCGGTGACCCATTCGACCGTCACCTGGCCGCCCGAGGCCGGGGCGGCCGGGGCGAAGTATTGGATCTGCGGATGGGTCGTGTCGGCCGCGCCCAGATAGTAGGTCTGCGACCCGCCCCCAGGCTGGTAGAGGGTGAAGGTCATCACGTCGCCCAGGATCTCTCGCTTGCCCTGCCAGTCGTTGGGCAGAACGGCGAAGCCGGGCTGGGACAGGGTCCCCTTCGGATCCTTGCTCTGGTACTTGAAATAGGCCAGCGCCACGGGCGCGATCCCGTAGGAGATGCTGGCGCGGATGTCCGGCCCGAAGCCCGATCCGATCAGCTCGTAGGTGGCGCTGGCGGGGATCGCGTCCAGGGCCGGGGCGCCGGCCAGGGCATCGGCGCCGGGCACGACCTTCATCGGCCGCAACGTGTCGCGCGGAACCAGCAGGGGACCGACGCCCGAGGGCGGCGTCAGCGTGGCGGAGCGGGCATAGAGGATCGTCCAGTCCAGGCTGACCTCGGCATCGGCGGCGACTTGGGTGTCCGGGGCCGGCGTGGCGGCCAGCCGCGCCAGATAGGGCCGCCGGACATCCAGCACGACGGTTGTGCTGTTGCTCTGGGAGCCGTCGCTGGTGCGCACGGTCAGGGTGAGCGGCATGGGACCCGGCGCCGTGGGCGTGATGGCCAGCATGCCGGGGAAGGGCGGTGTCTTGCCCGAGACGGGGAAGCTTTGCTGGCCGGTCCCGGTCTCGAGCCCGGTGATCGTGACGACGGTGCCGCCATTGGAGATCCAGCGCAGGATCGCGGTCTCGGACTTGCCGACGATGGGCTGTTCGAACCAAGCGGTGACCGAGATTGGGGGCGTGTCCTTGGTGACGTCGATATCGGCGGTGGCGCCACCCGTGCCGATGAATTCCTGAATCCCGATCTTGGCCGTCCCCGGCGTGGCCGAGATGGCGACGGCGTCGAGCGCGACTTCGATCCGCTGGCCGGGGGACAGGGTGACCGGGACCGTGGGCTTGACGAGGATGGCGTTGGCGCTGCCGGGATCGGGGCCGGCGATGAAGCCATCCGTCTTCGACTGGGCGACGAAGGTGACGGCGTCGGTCAGGGCGCCCGCGCCGGTGACCTGGGGCGGGGCCGGGATGGTCAGCTTGATCTCGTCCCCCTTGGCGCCCGGCTGAAGCGCGACCGGTGCCCCGTTGTCGGGGACGGTCGCGGTCAGCGTCAGGGTCTGGGTCGCGCCCGCCAGCACCTTGCCGGGCGCGATGGCATAGCGGAGGTGCAGCGTGTCGGTCACGGCGGCGCGGGCCCATCCGCTGCGGAGGGCGATGTCGTCGCCGGGCGCATAGGTCGTGTTGGCCATGGGTCAGGTCTCCTCTGGTCCGAAGGCGCCGGACAGGGTCAGCCAGCCTTCCGACAGGTGCAGCGGGGCCTCGGACAGCTTGGCCTTGGGGGCGGCGCCCTTGATTTCGGCCAAGGGGGACCAGCCGGTGATGTCCGACCGTTCGGCCCAGCCCCAATTGCCACGCACCTCGGCGGGCAGGGGCATGCGGATGTCGTGGGGATCGGTCAGCAGCGGGCCGACCCGGAACGAGGCCGTCATCGCCGACAGCGCGGCCGAGACCGGACCGGCTGGCAGGCCGGCATTGATCCAGGGCTGCCAGCCACTGATGACCGGGATGCGGCCGCGCGGGTCCACCAGAAGCGTCAGCTTCACCGGCGTGCCGTCCAGGGGCACGTCGATCAGGTGGCCGTCGCTGACATAGGGGCTGGTGTCGCCGGTGGGCGGGGGCTGGCGCAGGAGACTGGCCAGAGTGCCGATTTCCGGCGGGCCGGCGCGCAGGGCCCGGCGCAGCGTCGCCGTCTGGCCGCCCGCGCCGTAGACGGCGTGGAACGTGGTGTAATCGTCGCCGACGAAGTAGCCCATCACGCCATTGTCCTTCAGCCCGCTATCGCCGATCCGGGCGGGCAGGGTGATCCCCTGGACCGGCACCGGAACGGGCCTGTAGCCGCCATGGGCATCCACATAGGTGTCGCCGGTCAGGCCCCAGCTTTGGTTCGGGACCGGCAGGCCCGGCAGGTGGGCCGAGACTTGCGCCCGCACCACCGCCAGCGGCGGGCCCAGCAGGGTGCCCGGTCCCTTGGTGGGCTGCCCCAGGGGCGCCAGCGCCCAGAGGACGCTGTCGATGCGGTCGAACAGATCGTCCAGGGCCGCGCCCCCCTGGGCGAGCCCTGCCTCCAGCAGCCCGGTGACCAGGTTCTGCATGTGGCGGTTGGCCAGGTCCGGCGGCCCGCCCAGCGCGGCGTGGGTGCCCGGGGGCGGATCCCAGCGCAGGCCCGTCTCGGTCGAGGCCTGGCCGCCAAACTCGTGCTCGACGAACAGGACGGACCCGTCGCTGCCCCCCGCCTGGTCGAAGACGGCCAGCGACACATCCAGATTGTTGGGCACCACGAAGCCGCAGACCGGGCTGGTCGCATCGGACGAGGTGGACCGGACCGCATCGTCCTTGGCATCCAGCAGGTCGAGCCGCAATTCGGTGTCCTGGGAAATGCGGGGCGTCAGTTGCAGATAGCTTTCGTTGACGTCCGTTTTGCCCTCCATGAAGGGCGGGGTGGTCAGCGATTGGGCGCGGATGACATTGGGCACCGGCAGCGGCGAACTCGGCTGCCCCGGCGGCGCGGCCTTGCCGCGCAGGATCTGCCCCCAACTGTCGACCACCCAGAGGTCGAGCAGCTGGAAATGGCCCGAGCGCAGGGGATAGAAGGGCTGATCCACCAGCTTCCCGTTCACCGGCGTCGTGCTGCCGGGCTGGGGCGTGAAGCCCACGGGCGCGTTGCCGACGAGCGGGTCCAGCGCCGGATCGGCGGCGTCGTTGTTGGGCGCGATCAGGCGCGTCAGCAATTGTTCGGTCAGGCCGGTCGCCGCGCAGGTATAGAGATCCGCGCGCCCGATCAGCCCGACCATCTTTTCGAACGCCTTGCGGGTCGATCTGGGCAGGTGCTTGTAATCGCCGTTGTCCTGGAAGCCGGCCAGCCGGGCCGCGATGCTCTGGGCGACGGTCGGATCAAAGACGGTGCGGGCGCGGAACTGCTGGGGCACGGCGGGCGCCGCGACCTTGCCGCCGGTCCAGTCGAAATCGTCGTCGCCCAGCTGCCACTTGGCGAGCATGGCTTGCAGGTCGTCGCCATCGGGCGCCCAGGTGACGGACCAATCCACGAAGACCGGCGACCAGGGCTGGCCGTCGCGGAAGGTGACGCCGACCGCCGCGGGGAGCGGGCCGATGAAGCCGACCGCCGTGGCCGTGGCCTGGCGGGAGGCGCCGACCCGGGCGAAGTCCAGCCAGGGCGCGCGTTGGATCGGCGCGATCTTGGCGGCGAGCGCCGCGATGTCGGCGGCGCTGGGGGCGGCGTCGCCCCCGGCGATCAGCGACCGGCGGGCCAGGAACGGCGCGGCGTCCGGGTCGAGAAGGAGGGCTTCGAGCCAAAGCTCCGGCAGCTCCTTCGGCAGGGGATCGGCGACGGGCAGCGTCAGGCCGTCGAGCAGCGCGGCGGCGTCCAGCGACGCGGCGCCCGCCATCACGCCGTCGAGGTCGAGGCCGGTGACCCGCTGACCCGTGACCCGGCAGACCAGCGTCTCGTCGGCGTCATAGGTGCCGGGCCCGGCATATTTCGGGTCGCCCCCGGCGCCGGCGACCAGGATCACCGGATCGCTGGGCCGGTAGGCCGGGCGGCGGCTGACCCGGCGGATGTCGTATTTGCCCGCCAGATCGGTCTTCAATTGTGTCTGGGCGGCCGCCAGCGTGCCCTGGGGGCCGTCGATGGCGGCGATCTGGGCAGCAATGGCCTTCAGCGCCGGGACCAGGGCGTTGCGCGCGGCGTCGATCTTCTGTTGCAGGTTCTGGTTGCCGCGGGGCAGGAAGCGATCCTTCCAGGACAGCGCGAAGAGTTCGGCCTGCTGGCTGATCAAGGTGCGCTTCAGGTCGTCCAACTGGGCTTGCAGGCGGTTCAGCGCGATCAGGGCGGTGGTCTGCTTGGGATCGAGCGGCAGGCTGGGATCGCCCCCGGCCGTCTTTTCGCCTGGGGCGCCGATTTCGGGGCGGACGACGGTCCATTCATCCACTTGTCCGGCGGCGTCGAAATGGGTGGCGTGTAGATCGGCTTCCGTGCGGCCGGGATCCTGTTCCAGGTCGTTCAGCAGGCCCGCCTGGAACGCGTCGATGGCGCGTTCGATGGCGGGAATGGTGGACGGATCCTCCTGCCCCTTGGTGACCAGCGTGTCGGCCAGCCAGGCCGCGATGGCCTCGGCCGCGGTGCTGCCGACGGCGATGGCGGGCAGGGTCGCCCCATCGCCGGGCGCGCCGCTGCCATAGCTGTGCCCCAGGCCGTTCCAGATCACGCCGGACAGCAGGCCGTTGACCATCGTCTGGCGGGGCAGGTCGGGTTCCGGCCCGGGCGCGCCATGGGCGGCGCGCCAGGCCTGCCAGCGGCCGATCGCCGCTTTCAGCTGGTCGGGCAGCGTGGCGTCGGGCGTGCCGTTGGCCAGGCCGCGGCGTTGGGCCCATGTGGTCCAGGCATTGCGGGCCGCGGTGACGGCGGAGGCGCCGGTGCCCACGGACCAGCCGGTCGCCGTCTGAAGGGCCTGCCGCCAGGCGTCGTCGCTGGCGGTGTCGATGGCTTGCAGCGGATCGTCGCCGGGGTCGGCGTACCAGCCGGTGACCGAGTAGCTGTAGGTACACGCGGTGTCGTCCAGCGGATCGTGCAGGGTGACGACGTTGCGCACATTGTCGTAGGCCGCGATCCAGGCCATGTCGCCGGGCGCCACCGCGCGCAGGAACGGCGGGCCGTCGCCCCGGTCGCCGGTCCAGGCCGACAGGTCGGCGACGGCGCCCAGGATGCCGACCGGATCGGTCGAGCCGCCCGGCATGGGATATTGGCTGACATCCAGGGGGATGGTGCCGCCGCCCGGCGGCGGCGTCAGCGTATCGGCGGTGATGAGCCGCGCGGCCAGCGTGGGCGGCCCGCCCGCCGGATCGTGTCCGATGCGCAGGACCAGCCAGCGATTGGGGATCAGCGGAAAGCTGAGCGACCCGGCGGGATCGGTGCCGGACCCGCCGAGGGTCTCGACTGCCTGCGTCTCGCCCGCGGCCGGGCTGGCGGTGGGCGTGGTGCCCGGCGCTGCCCCACGCCGCAGCGCGTAGGGCAGGGTCCACATCAGGTGGGCGCCGGTGCCGGGATATTCGGCCTTGGTCTTTTCGGTCAGCGGCGGCGCGGCGGCGTCGCCCAAATCGAAGGCCAGGTTCTGGTAGTTGAATTGGGTGCGGGCCCAGCGGCCGCCGATCAGGTCGCCAGCGCCGACCAGCAGGCAATCGACGGCCATCGGCACGATCAGGCGCGGGCCGGGCCAGACCGGGGCCTTGGCCGGAGGGGCGGGCGCGGTCATGGGGCGGTCCCTCCGGATGCGGGGCAGAGCGTCTTGGCGGTGACGTCGTAATCCTGGCGCCCGGCGCCCCGCACCATCTGGATGGCATAGCCGCCCGGCGTCAGCACGTCGCCGGGCCCCAAGGCCCCGGCGGGCATGGCGGCCTTTATGGCCTTGGCCGTCGCGGCCACGTCGACCACGCCGGCGGGCTGACCGGCGCCCGTGCGAAAGGCGATGGGCGCGGTCTGCATGGTGCCGCCGATATCGATTTGCGTTCCGGCGACATGGGTCTTTTCCCCGTCCAGGCCGAGCCAGCGCAGGTTCACGTACCAGTCATCGGTCCCGCCCAGCGGGGGCAGCAATCCGAAATGCAGGCCCTCGGACGGTTCGATGAAGCTGACCTTGTCGGGCACCTCGGCGAAGAGGACGATCAGGACCGTGTCCGACAGGCGGTCCATGCGCAGGATGTCGACGGGCTTGCCGTTCTTCATTGGCAGCACTTCGAGGCCCGGCCAGCCCGAGACCACGACGGATCGGAACACGACGCCGCAATAATCCGGCTCGGCGATGATGGTCTTCGGCGCGGGCTTGCCGCGCAGATTGGCGCGCAGGGATTGCTGATGGGTCGCGATGGCCTGGTAGACCGCTTCGAACAGCGCTTCGTTGAAGACATGGTCGGCCGTCGACAGCACGCCGGTCGACAACGCGCCATCGACCATCCGGTCGCACCAGTTCCGGTCCAGATGGAAGAAGCGCATGGATTCCGTGGGCAGCAGCCGTGGATCGGCGACGAGATATTCGAACGGGACGCCATAGAGCAGGGTCATCTGCGATAGCCAGTCCAGCATCGTGCCGGGCAGGTTCGGATCCGGCGGCGGGGCGGCCAGTCTGGCAGGGCCGTCCCTGTCCGCGTCGGGCAGGATCGCGGTCGCGTCGCGGCGGCGCATGGTGGCGCGGCGCGGGATATTCCTGTCGGTCGGGCCAGTCATGGCGTGTCCCCCCCTCTCAACCGGCGCCGGAGCGCGTGCAATGGATCGTCGTCGTCCCCGTCGTCGGTTGCCGGCTCCGCCAGGGGCGCGGCGCGGTGGGCCGCCATGGGGTCACCGCGCGGGCGGATGACCGGCACGTGGTCGGCCAGGGCCGACAACCGGTCGGAGACGGCCGCGCGCAGCGCGTCGGGCAGCGACGGGGGGCGGCCGAACAGGGGCGCAGGGTCGGACGCCCCGCCCAGCAGGGCGCGGGCCACGGGGGCCACGATTTGCGCGGCATCGGCCGCATCGGTGACGGCCTTGGCATAGGCGCGCCGCCAGTCGATGACCTGCCGCACGAAGGCCGCGTCCGACAGCGCCATCAGCCGCCCGATCTGCCAGGCGGCGGCGTATCCCATGCTGAACAGCCCGTAATCGGGGTCGTAATGGATGGCGTGGTCCGAAAAGTAGTAGGGCCCGTAAAGCGTGCTTTGCGCCGTGGCCTGGGGCACCAGGGGACCCCGATAGAGCGAGGTGGTGACCTCGCCCGCGCGCAGGTCGTTTTGCAGCGCGACATAGCCGATGGACAGGGCTTCCCGGACCATCTTGTCCACCGGTTCGCCGCTGGCCGGTTCGGGCATCCGCAGGAGGCCGACGCCGCCCCGGCCGGGCGAACAAAGGCCCTCCATCAATTGCAGGAAGCCGCCGGGGACGGCGGTGGCCTCGTAGGACCATTGCCCGAGGACGGCCAGGCGGATCGTCTCGATCCCGGCGGGGATCGGATCGCCGCCGGGCAGATGGGCGAGATGTCCTTCGTAGGATACCAGATAGACGGTGTTCTTGGCGCCGTCGGTCGTCATCCGATTGCCCGTGACGACCGAGAAGGCGCCGTCTTCGTCCATCCCCAGGATGGACTTGCCGTCGGTGTTCACGACGCGCCCATGGGCCAGGTAGCCCAATTCGTCGCCTGTGGGCGCGATCTGCCGGAAGAAGTCGATATCCATGTCCGTGGCCAGCACCGTGTCCCCGTCGGTGGTCGAGACCGGGCCGAGATCCGGCGGCAGGACCGACCTGTCGGTCGGGTCGAGGAATTCGGTGACGGGGATGATCTTGGGCTCGGTCGTCTTGGGGGGCGGCGTGGCGGCCATGCGGCCGGCCTTGATGGCGGCGGCGCGCGCCTGTTCCTGGGCGTCGGTCAGGGGGATTTCGTCCCCGGCCAGGGTCAGCAGCCCGATCCAGGGGCGGGGATCGTCGGTCTGGCCCGTGGGGTCGACGGTGCGCATCCAGGGCAGCGCGAACTCCTTGAGCACGATGCTGGGCAGCGCGCCGTTGAAGCCGCCGATATGGTTGGCGGGCGGGAAGACCTGCTGGATGCTGCCCGGCGAGATGCGGAACCGCGGGGCCGTCACGTCGAAGCTTTGCGGCGCGGTGAAAGGGTCCGGCGCCGGGCCGGCCAGGCCGGTGATCGACTGGGTCACGGTCAGCCGATGCGCCCCGGCCTTCAGCGGCGGGGCGATCCGGTCGTAGAACCGGATTTCGCCCGCCCCGACCGTGGCGGGGGCCGTGGCCAGCGGAGAAGTCATGGCGCGTCCCCCGCGATAATGGCGAAGCGCGTTTCGGCATCGGGGCCGAGCCGGGCGAGCGGCGGAGCGGCCGTCCGGGCGTCCGATGACAGGGCGGTCAGCGTGACGGCGAGCGGCTTGGGGGCGACCGTCCAGTCGGTTGCGCAGGGCCGCAGGGCATCCGTGTCGGGCGCGGGGCCGTCGCCCTCGGTGCCCCGAACCGACAGGATCCGACCGGGGGAAGCCGCCGGGCCGTCGATCCAGGTCACCAGCGTCAGGGCGGTGCCGTCTGCGTCGCCGGTCGGCGGCAGGTCGTAGATCAGACGGCTTCCGCCGTCGACGGCGTCGGCCTGGATGGGTGTCAGCCTGTCGGTCGGGCCGAGGCCGGGGACGGTGTGGCGCAGCCAGGTCAGATGCACGGACCGGCGGGCTTGGTCCGGGGGCAGGTCGGTGGTGACGACGGCCTGTCTCACGGCGCCGGGCAGGATGGTCATGATCCATCCCTTTTCCAGCTGCCCGCCGGGGCCGGTGACGGCATTGCCCGCCAGAAGGTCGCCCGCCTCGACCGTCCCCGAGGCGCGGCGCGGGTCGCCGCCGTTTTGCACCCGCAACAGGCAGCCGTCGCCCATCGCCAGGGCTGGACCCAGGCGCAGCAGGGGCGAATCCACTTGCCAGCCGGAGACGTGGCTTGGCCGGTCCCCCTCGTTCTGGAGCACCAGCCGCGCGCTGCCCTTCGGCACGGCCCAATCGCCGTCGCCGGCCACACGCCTGTCGGCGAGGACCGCCCCCGCATGGTCCAGCGCGACGGCCCGGGTCTGCCCGCCGGTCCGCAGGGTCAGGCGGTGGGGCAGGCGGTCGTCCAAGGCGTGGATCGTGGCATGGCCGTTTCGGATGCGGATATCGGCGCCGGTCTCGTCGGGATCGGGGTCGAAATGGTCGTCGGTCAGGATGGCCAGCGGCGCCAGGGCCGGATGGGCCTGGGGCGCGGCGCCGTCGATCCGGTCGCGGCGGAAGCGGGCGATCAGCTCGGGCGCGCGGGTCGGGTGGACCGGCTCGGGCGCTGCTTGGACCGGTCGGCGGAAGGCGGCGACGCGCTGGCCGGTGGGCGCGGCCTGGGGCAGCGGGGCCTGGAAGACGCCCGGATGGGCCAGGACGGGCGGCGATTGGATGATCAGATCGGCGGCATCGGCCATGACCGACAGGTCCGGGTCGGCCGGGGCGTCGATGGCCGCCGCGCGCAAGCTGGCCAGGGCCGCGTTGCGGGCCCTGACGACGGCGGGGTCCATCAGGGTCGCCTTCATGCGGGTGATCGCCCGTGTCTGGTCGATTCCCGGGGCGGGGCCATAGATCGGAGCTTCCGCGAAGGGCAGTTGGATGACCGTCCTCGCATAATCATAGGCCAGGTTGCAGATCTGAAAGGCGGGGATGTCGCCCACCAGCAGGTAGGACGTGAAGCCGAGCGTCGTGCCCAGCAGGGCGCCGTCGACCAGCATGGTCTTCGGGTCCGGCGCGTGGTCCGGATCGAGCCCGTCCCGCGACCAGAGCGCCGAGGGCGCGCCGCCGATAATGGCCGCGAGGTGGACGCCCCGGGCGGCCAGATCCACGGGCTTGCCGCTGGGATCGAGGACCGCGATATCCATGGGTGCCGCCATGTCGGGGGCGCCCATGGGTCGGATGCCGACCGGCTTGCCCGCCAGTTTGGTGGCGGTCGCCGCGAAGGTGACCGCGCTGGCCGGGATGACCGTGTCCACCCGCAAGGTGAAGGGCACCGCCCGCACCACCCAGTCGCCGCCCTGGGCATTGTCGCCGCCCAGGCGCCCGCCCGAGACGGCCAGCTTCAGGGGCTGGCGGCGGGTGCCGGTGGTGGCTTGGAGCAGTTCGAGCGTCACGGTCTTCGGCGCGGGCTGGCTGTCGGCGTCGGGCGGCAGGAAGCCGTCTTCGAAGGCCGACCATGTCAGCTTGTTGGGCGTGGTCTCGGTCTTGCCGGAGCCGATCGGGATCGTGAACGAGACGATGTAGAAGCTGACATCGGCCTGGCCGTGGGTGGGAGGGCCCATCAGCAGCAGCTTCGCGCCCAGCGACACCGAGATCGTGATCGAGATGCCGCCGATCTTGGCCTTGAAGCGCACCCCGATCGAGACGCCGATTTCGACCGAGTAATAGAAGGGCTTCCATTGCACCAGGAAGTTGGCCGACGCATCCAGCCAAGCCGATAGCGGTCCGGCCTCGAACAGGACCTTGAGATAGCCGCCGGCCATGATCGCCGTCGGCACCAGCGCGAAATAGGTGCCGCCGGTGATCGACACCCGCCCGACGCTGACGTCGATCAGCCATTCCAGGCCCAGCCGGGGAATGTCTGGATAGTAGCTGGGCGCCTTGAAGGCGGGATGGTAGCCGCCCAGCGAGATGACGAATTGGCCCGCGCTGATCGGCGTGCCGTCCGGCGCCTCGATATCGCGCAGCCAGAGCATGAAGGCGAAGCCCCCGGTCAGGCGGCACGGCTTGGCCAGGACGTATGAGTTCGGGGTCAGCTGGGCTTCGACCGAGATGAACCCCTCTTCGGGAATGATCGTCGCCTTCAGGGCCAGTTCGATATAGGCCAGCGCGCTATCCTTGGGCAGGCCCTTGGGAAGCGGGGCCGAGGCGAGGCCCAGCAGGTCGATTTCGAACCGGCGGCCGAATTGGACGAACAGCAGGGCGAGGCCGTCGATCAGTTCGAACGACGTGAAGGTGAGCCCGGCGCCGAGCCAGTATTGCCCGATCTCGGGTTTCACCACGCTCGACAGCTTGGCCAGGACGTCGCCGATCTTCTGGTCACCGCCGCTGAAATTGCCGGGCAGAAGGGGGAAGTCCTGCACCTCGCCGATATCGGGCAGCAGCAGCGCGCGGTTCACCCCGAACCCGGCCGCCACGCCGGTGATGAAGAAGGCCGGAATGCCGCCCAGCGGGGCCTGGAGGGCGCCGAAGATGAACAGGCTGGGCGCGGTGGGACCGTTCGGATCGTCGGTCGTCGGCAGGAGCGTGTAGGATCCCAGGGCGGTCAGGCCGAAGACCGATGCCTGGACGATGGCCGCGCCGTTATACTCGATATTGCCCTTGTCGCCGGTGGTCTTGACCAGCCCGCCTTCGATGGTCACGGAACCGCCCTGGAATTCGATGCCCAGGCCGCGCAGGTCCAATGTGTAGCTGCCCAGATCGGTGATGGTGGTCACGGGGATGCCCACCGTCAGGCCTTCGACCTGCGCGCTGAGGCCGGCAAGCGCCAGGCCGCCATCGAAGATCAGGTCCAGGATCTCGGTCTCTTGCGTCCAGCCGAAACCCACATCCGCCACTTGCAGCGGGCCGAAGCTGCGCTGGACGGGGATCATGATCGGGTTGGCCGCTTCGCCGTCGCGGGTCAGTTCGACCAGGGCCTTGGTCGAATAGGCGCCCAGGACCGAGAAGGCCGGATTGGTCGCCTGGCTGTTGTCCCCGTCCTGCACCGGCTCGCCCGATCCGAGCAGGTTCTTCGCCACGGGATTGCCGCCATCGCCGGGTGTGACGTTGGCGGGGGCGACGCTGATGGCGATATCGTCCAGTCGGCCCGCGACGCCGAAGGTCACGTCCGGTGGCTGGCTGCCCTTCAAGTCGAGATCCACGAAGGTCCGGGGCGACACGCCGGCCAGCTTGAATCGGGTGAAGTCGACCAGCGGGCGCCCGGCCCGGCCCGTGAAGTCGAGGCCGAGATTGACGAAATTCAGCTTCAGGTTCGAGAAATGCGGTGTCGGCACGCCGTTTGGGCCGTCTGGGATCGGCACATAGACGCCCAATCCGCGCTTGGCGGAGGCGGGGCCGCCCGACTTCCCGATCCAGTCGGTATCCTCGGCCCCTAATTGCAGGGTGACGAAGTCCAGCTTCGGCACCGTCAAGTCGGCGGCGACGACCCGGAGACCGAAGGCATCGGGGTTCGACGGGTCGGGTCCGACGGACAAGGTGCCCTGTTGCTTGTCGCCGAAGGTCAGGACCTGGACGTCTTCGGCCAGAAGTGCGCGCAGGAACTTGGCCGCGAAGACCTCGGGCGTCATGGCGGCCAGCGTGGCGAAGGGCACGAGCGAATAGGTGCCGCCGGTGTCGGTGATCACACCGGAACCGGTCAGGACCTGGGCCGGGCTGGGCCCGCCTCGGGACCCGAAGAGCGGCTGGCCCATCCAGGCCGAGACCGAGGATTGGTTCAGCAAGATCGCGGCGACATAGGGCGGGACCGCCTGGGTCAGGGCCTGGACGGCCCAGTCTTCGACCCGCTTGGCCAGGGGCGCGCCGCTGCCGTCGTCGGGGAAGAAGTCGGGCAGCAATTGCCGGGCGAGGGGGGATGGGGCGCCGCCGGCCGCCGATCCCATCAGGTCGAAGGTCAAGGCAAGGCCGCCATTGTCGAGCCCCAGGGCCAGTTGCGGCCCGGTATCGCCGTCGAACGCGACGGTGACGTCGGCCCCGAAGCTGAAGACCGGGCTGACGGGCCCGGAGAGCGGGATCCCGATGCCCGTGCGCTCGATCCGGGGTCGGAGACGACCCAGGTCGGGAAGGTCGAGATCGGCCCAGAGGCCCAGAAGCGGCGTGCCGGTGCTGTCGTCCCGCCCCAGTTGGAAGGTCACGGGCAGGGATTTCGATGGCGTGTAAAGAACCAGGCCGCCCTTGGACGAGACCGCCGTCCCGAAGAGCGGGGTCAGCAGCGCCACCGCCGCGGCGGCGGATTTCGGGGCGTTGGCGGTGGTCATCCGGGCGGTCAGCCAATCGAGCGCGGCGGCTTCGACGGTGCGGGCCTCGAATGGTTTGGCCTGGGATATGGCGGTGACCAGGGCGGCGACGTCCAGGTCGGTCCCTGCCTTCCGCAACGCCTGGGCGATATCGGGCGCGCCTGCCTGTTCCAGTTCGGTCAGAAGGATGGGGACGACCTTGGCCAGAACCTGGGCCGGGGCCTGGCGCGCCGCCTGTTCCAGCAGCGAGCCCAGCCCTTTGTAGGGCAGGATGTCGAAGCGAAGGCCGGGCGCCGTGCTGCTGCCGATTTGGCCAACGGTCAGGTCGAAGGCCGTGTCGTAGCCGATATCGGCGTAGATCGCATCCGCGCCGCCGCCCGCCGTCTCGATCCGCATGGCGCCTTGGACGCCCGGCGTCGCCGATGGACCCAGCGAGACGCCCAATTGCAGGTTTTCCAAGGTTCCGCTGCCATCGGCGATGTCGATCTTGGCCGCGCCCAGCGTCACGCGGGCCACGTCGTCTTTGCCCGCCAGGGCGACGCCGAAACCGTAGGGCAGGCCCTCCAACGCCACGCCGTCCGCCTGCGGCGTGATCTTCAGGCCGTGGGGGCCGGTGATGGCCGGCAGGCCGGACAGCCACTTTGCGAAGCCGGCCACGTCGAATTGCCCGCCTGTGCCCAGGATGCCTTCCGACAGGAGCCAGCCCCGGGGGTCGGAGACCGCGCCCAGCAGGGCGGGCATCCGCCAGGTGCCACCGATCTTCTGGGCCAGGCCCAAGCCCTCGAAGACCTGCTGGGCCAGCGGATATTTCGCCAGCAACTGGGTCTCGATCAGGAAGCCGCCGATGGTAGACAGGGCATAGCCCGGCAGGATCGCCGCCAATTGGTCGGGCAGAGGTGTCAGGCCGGGGCCATGGAGGATGAGCGGCCCGGGCGCCGGTCGCGTGCCATCGCCGAAAGCGATGGCGATGCCGATCTCCGCCTCGGCGGCCGCCAGCGCGTCGGCGGTTGCCGGGCCGGTTTGCGCGGGGTGGAAGCCGAGACTGGCCTGCGGGGCCAAGCCCAAAGCGGGCAGATAGGCCCCGACGCTGGCCGTGACCGCCGGGGTCGCCAGATCCAGCGTGATCGTGCCGGTCGGCGCGACGATCCCGGCCAGAAGCGGCATGGCGGACGGATCGATGGACAATACGATGGTGTTGCCGTTGGCCACCTGCATCGTGAAAGGTCCGGCGGGCGGGATCTTGGTGACCCCGGCCAGGCGGCTCTGGAGCGCGTCGACGGCGGAGGTGTCGCCGATCAGGGCTTTCGCCCGCGCGACCAGATCGCCGAAGGGATCGCGGAGCAGCGACACGATGGCGTCGGGTCGCAGCGGATAGCCCAGATCGGCCGCGCCCAGGATGCCCAAGGCCTGGAGCACATCCAGGATCGCCCCGTCGATGGATGGGAGCTTGATGCCGAACAGCGTTTCGATCAGCTTGAAAAGATCGTCGCGGGCCTTCGGTTGCAGCAGCAGGGTCTCGAATTGCGCGGTGGCGAACCCCGCGGGATCGGCAGCGAGCCCGGTCCACCCGCCGGAATTGAGCCCGTAGGGATCGGTCTTCGCCTGGCGTGGCAGGGCCAGGCCGAAATCGGCCGCCAGGGCATAAAAGTCCGTGAAAAGCGCATTCCCGGCGGCGGCACGCCCGGCCCGGTCGATCGCGTCGTTGAGCAACGCTTGGGCGGCGGTGGCCAGGCGGGGCGCGAACGACGCGTCCGTGAGGTCGCCGAAGGTCAGTGTCGTCGCCTTGGATTCCCCCGGGAGCCGCACGTCCGTCAGCGTGACGATGGGCGCGACCGCCATGGCGCCCGATGCCGTGCTGGTCACGGACAGGCCCAAGGTCACGCGGCCCAACTCTCCGGCGGCGCCGGCCGGGATCAGCGGGTCGCCCGGCGCGCTGATCGTGGTCGACACCGTCAGGCCCGGCGCGCTGCCGTCATGGGTGATCGCCCCCGACACCAGGTCGTAGGCCAGGACATTCAGGCGGAAGGATGTCGTGGTGTCGATCGTGCCCGTGCCGCCCGGCACCGTGAAGCTGCCGGGCAGGCGCCGTTCGAGACCGAGGCCGACGGATTTGCCGGGCTCCGCGGACCAGACCAAGAGGTCGACCGGCGCCCCGTCCAAGCCCAGGCGATAGGGATCCGCAGGTGACAGCGAGCCGGGCGCGGGCGCCGCCGCGCCGGACGCGCCTTCAAGCGCCCAGCCCAGCAGGCCCAGGACCTGCCCCGCCGTGGCATCGTCGGCCAGCGCCCGGCCGATCTGGGTTCGGATGGCCGGGAAGGGATCGGCGAAGCTACCCAGATCCAGCGGCGCGATGGTCGGCCAGGCCAGGCCCTTCGGGAAGTGCGATGCCTTGTCGAGATCCTTGAGCAGGCCGAGTAGGCCCGCGACGGCGAGCCCCGGTCCCGTGCCACCGCGCAGAAGGGCGACGCCGATCAGGCCGGGGATCATCTCCAGGAACGCCTTCGCTTCCTGGAGCACCAGCGCTTCGAGACGCTTCGGATCCGCGAAATCGAGGCTTTCGCCCAAGGCGATCTTCTGCCCGTCGATCTGGAAGACCGGATCGGTGACCTTCAACGACAGGGCCAAGCCGCTCTGCCGGGCCCAGCTTCCGGCGATCTCGGACGCGCCGATGGAGATCGTCGCGCCGGCGACCTCGGGCGAGGTGAATCCTTCGGGCAGGGACAGGCCCGCCGCGATCAGCGGTGCCCAGAGCCCGGCAAGCTTCGCGTCCGATCCGTCATCGGGCAAGTCGACCGCGACCAAATCGAAGGTTAGGGATGGGTCGATCTTGGTGCCGCCGATGGTCAATTCGGGGGCCAAGGTCATGCCGATGACGAGCTGGGTGATGGGCGCGGCCTTGGGGCCTTGTGTCGCCGGGGCCGTCCAGGCTGTCAGGTAGGCGGGAAGGTCGGTGCCCGCCACCGTCAGCGCGGCGGTCCAGGGTTGGCTCGGGGTGCCTTCGCCGGTGACCTTGACGGCGACCTTGCCGCCTTGCGCCTGGGCGAGCAGTTCCGCGATCTCTTCGACGATATAGGTGAAGGCCTTGCGCCCCGCGACCGGCGTCGAGGCCGTCAGGACGTTGCGGTAATAGTCCGCGAACGCGCCGACGGGGTCCGAGATCGACGATTTGATGGCCGTGCCACTGGAAAAAGGGGGCACCAGATCGGCGGGCCAGGTCCCGCCGTCGACTTTGGGCGACAGCACCCCGAGCAACGTGGCGACCCCTTCCGCCAGCACGACAGGCGTCGAGCCCGTCAGGCCGAGCATGTCCTCCAGTTGCTTCAGGATCAGGCCCGGCAGGGTGCTTTCCGCCGCGCTGGCCACGTCGGACGCGCTGAGCAGGTTGACCGCGTCATGGGGGCCGTCCGGCGTCACCAGGCCGGTCAATTCCATGCTGGGCACCGGGGCCAGGCTGGGCGACAGCTCCAACCCCAGCGAGATCGCGTTCACGGCATAGCCCGATGCCGAGACCAGGGGTTTGGCGGTGTCCGCGTCGGTCAGCGCCAGGCCGAAGCTGAAATCGAGATCCTTGGGCGACCCGAAGTCGAAGGCGCCCGATCCAATGATGAATTCGGCCAGTTCCGCCCGCGCGCCCAGGCGCAGGACGGCGGACGATGTGCCCAGCGCCTGGGGGGCGGCGTCGAATGCCAAACCGGGATAGACATGACGGTGGCCATCGGTCTGCACTTGGCTGGCCATTGTGAAGGACAGCCTGCCCACCGATCCGAGATCGGCCAGGGCAATCTCCATTGGGTCGGCGCGACTGCCGCTGCCGCTGGTTTTGGGCAGGGCCGCCCCGGCCGCACCGCCGACCGCCTTCAGCCACAGCGCCAACAGATCGGGATCGTCCATGACGGCGTTGAACCAGGCCTTGATCGGGGCGGCGATATCGCCGCCCGGCTTGGCGGCCTGCCGGAACATATCGCTCCACAGCAGGTCCGGCAGCCGCCCCGTTTGGCCGGGCACGGCGCCGCTGATGCCGATCATGGGCAGCAGATATCGCGCCTCCTGGGCGGCGGTGGCGTCGATCTGCGCCAGCGCGCCGACGAACAGCGACGCGACGGTTTCCTGGATTTGCTGGGCGCTCAGGGCTTCCAGGTCGGTCAGCGCGCGGTCGGCCGGCTTCTGGTCGCCCGGCAATTGCAGCCGAAGCACCACGATCTCGGCATCGACCGAGGGTTTGGCGATGTCGATCAGGACGTTGACCTTCACCCCGTCGAACGAGACCCCTTCCAGATCGAAGAGCGGCGGTCGCATCGCGGCGGGGGGCGTGCCGGACGGCTTGGGGGGCGCCGCTTCGGCGCCTTCCACGGCGATGCCCAGGCTGATCGGAAACCCGCTTTCGGTCACGACTGGGGCGATCCCCTTGGGGCCCATCCGCAGGATCGGGATTAGGCCCCAGCTTTCCAGCAGGATCACTGGCTTCGCGCTGGGCACGTCGAACTGCCCGAGAACGCCCAGGCCGAAGATCTGATCGCCGCCCTGTTCGTAGGTCACGACGTAGAGTCCGCGGGCCTTCTTTGGGTCCGGGGTGATCAGCGGATACCAGGTTCCGAGCAGCGCCGGGTCGGTGACCGGCACGCCCAGGGCCTGACCAGCGGCGGCCCCCATCAGCCCGGATAGAAGGGCCGCGATCTCGCCCGCGTTCTCGCCGACGGCCTTGCGCAGATTGGCGATGGGGTCGGCGAACCAGTCGCCGTTAAGGTCATAGCTCTGGTCCGCCGTGCCGGTCGGCGGCGGACCTTTCGTCAGGACGCCGATCAGGATGCCCAGGCTGGCAAGCGTCGGATCCAGGCCGTCGAAGCTGATCCCCTGGGCCGGGACGCCCTGACCGGCGCCGACGGCCGCGGTGCGGGCGGTCGAGGTCAAAAGTGCGGCGCGGCGCCGATTGCGCCCGCGCCGCGACCGGATCCGCCGGGGGCGTGGCGGCCGGTAGGTGAGGACGGGGCCGGGATGCGGGTCGTCGTCCTTCATCTGGCGATCTCCGCCCCGGTCAGATCCCGCGGAGACAGGAGCGCGGCATAGGCGCTTAGCCCGTGGGCCGTGGGATCATCCACGGCGGGCCGTCCCATCAGCGACACGGTTGTGCCGATCGGGAAGTATTGCTGGGCCAGGGGGATGCGGGGCAGGAAATCGCTGCGCCGATTGACTGCCAGGGTGGTCGAGCCGATCAGGGGATCGGCCTGCTGGAAGAAATCGTATGTCGCGTATTGCGGTGCGCCGAACATCCAAACCCGTGGCTGGACCTGCGGCTTCCGGACGATCAGGGCATCGAGGGCGGCCAACAACCCGACGACCGCACCCACCCCATGGCCCGCGAAATGCAAAATCTGGCCGGGATCGGCGGTGAGCGCCGCTGTCACGGCCGCATCTATGCCGGGCTTGAGCGCGGCATAGAGCGTGACGGCCCCGCCATGGCTGGCCGCATTGGCCCATTGAGGGCCGCTATAGGGAACCGGTGTCGGGTCGTAGTTGCAGGTGATGTCGGCGTATTCGACCCACCCGATGCTGTCCCTGAACAGTATGGCCGTGCGGCCGGGCGCCGAGACATGGGCGCCCCAGATGGTTTCGCCATCCACGATGTCGCCCTGCAGCGCGTAGGGATTCAGAGGGGCGGGCAGGGGCATCCCCGGCTGCCGCGCCAGCAAGTAGGGCAGGCCGACGAGATCGGCCATGGCCGCCACCGACAGGACATCGACCGCGCCGTCGGCGGCCGACAGGGCGGCCGGGACGATACCGAGTTGGGTCGGATCGCCACCCAGCGCCATTACATAGCTGTCGCTGTCCCGGTCGATCCAGGTATCGCCGCCGGTGATCAGGCCCGGGGCGGCGGCGCGGCTGCGGGCGGTGACGGGGCTGACCGTGCCCGCCGTGACGGCGGTGGCCACGGGCGGGCCGGGGAAGTCGTCGACGGCGCGTCCCAGATGGTCGGACCAGAAGGTCCGCGCCGTGCCGGTATGGGCGGCAACGGCGGCGCCGAAGGACGGATCGCCTTGGGCGGGCGCCGAGAACATCGCCAGATTGGCCGGGCTTTTGGGACCCTTCGTCGTGCCGTCCGGACCCACATTCCCAGGCCGGAGGTCGATCGCCGCCAGGGCCGCCAGGGTCGCACCCAGATGGGCGCCCGTGATCCAGAGCGGTCGGGGCACGGTCCGCCCGAACGTCGCCCAAAGCAGATCGCGCAGGTCCGCGTAGCCGGCCACGGCCGGGGCCAGGGCGTTCCCGGCCTGGGCGAGGATACCTTGGGGAACGGGCGCCAGGCCGGTATTGCGTTGGGTCGGCTGATAGCTGGATTGCGCCGCATAGCTGATGAACGGCAGGGCCATGGCCAGAACTGTCACGTTCGTGCCGGGATCGGACGGCAAGGCGCCGGTGGCGATGAACCCCTGCGCGCCCCTGGTGGCCGGGCCGAGCGCGGGCGCTTCGATCGGCAGCGTCTCAAACACCGACCAGCCGGGCGGCAGGGCCGGGCCGATGGTGAGATTGCGTTCGGCGGCCCCGGCCAACGCGGCCAAGCATGCGGCATCCTCTCGGGCGATCAAAGCCATCGGACAGCCTCTCCTTTTTATCCCGGCCGAGCCGCGCCTCAGCGCTGTCTCGGGCGGCGAGATATCGGCTCAGGACGACGCGGGGGCGGCGTCCATCTAGGACACGCGGATGACGTGAACCGGGCCGTTCGGCCCCACACTTCCCGGACCCTTCGTGCCGCCGGTCGAGCCGGGTGATCCGTCGGCGGCCCGGGTCTGCGTGCCGTCGATTTCTTCGCCCAAGCCGCCGGTTCCGGGGGTTCCTGGCGCACCGCCAATCCCGGCCATGCCCTGGGCCCCGCCGCTGGACAGAAGCGAGGCGCTGGGTGGCTGGGCTTGATCGTAATAGAGGACGATGCTGCCGCCGGCGCCGCCATCGCCGCCCCGGCCCCCTTGGCCGCCATTGCCGGCATCGCCGCCGACGCCGCCACTGGTCGGCGTGCAGCGGTCGCCTTCGATGCAATGGTGCTTGTTTTTGCCGCCGTTGCCGCCGGTGTCGCCATCGCCGCCCCTGCCGCCATGGCCGCCCCGGCCCCCCTTGCCGCCGGTGCTCTGGACCAGCAGGTCGCCCACGAAGCGATTGGCTCGGATGACGAAAGCGGGGGCGGGCTTCCCGTTGCCGGCCTGCTTGCCGTCATGGCCGGGCGATACCGCGTTCGCCCCCTTGGTGCCGTTGGTGGCGCAGGTGCAACCGCCCAAGAAGCTATACTTTCCATCCTCGCCGTCTTGGCCGGTATTGTCCTTCGCGCTGTTCACGCCGTTCGTTCCGGCGAGGCCATCCGGTCCCGGCGTCCCGTCATCGCCTTGGATTACGATCTGCGGCTGGGCCGGGGCCGCCGCGACCGCCGCTTGGGTGTCGAGCTGCGCCTTCAGCAGCTGATTGCTTGGGTTGATCGGCGTGCCATTGACGATCACTTGACCGGGCTTGCCGTTCACTTGACCGTTGGGGCCTGGCGTGCCGCCGCCCAGATTTCCGCCGCCGCCGACACCCGCTCCGGGATTGCCGGGGGGCCCCGGATCGCCACCTTGGCCGACACCGCCGTGGTTCCGGTCGAATGTCACGGAAGATCCCTGCTGCATATCTGCCGTGATCACAACGGTTCCGGCATCGCCGCCATCGCCGCCTGGACCGCCATCCCCTCCGCGGCCACCGGCGCCGGCCGTTCCTTGCTCGCCGGGGCTGCAACCTTGGGGTTTCGAGCCCGCCGGGCCGCCGGCGCCGCCGGTTCCCCCAGGCGCGCCATGGCCGCCCTTGCCGCCGTTTCCGCCGCCGGTCTCGATCACCACGGCGCCCGATACCTTGCCGAGATCCAACGACCCGCCGGGACTGTCCAAGCCGCGGGACGCGGGCCCGCCGGGATTTCCGGGTCCGCCGGGCTGACCCGGCTGGCCTTTGCCCGGCTGCTTCGTGCAGGTGTAGTTGTTGTGCTTGTCCTTCGTGCTGGTTCCAGGCGCCCCGGCCCCGGCCTGGGGGGGTGTGCTTCCGGGCTGAGTTGAGTTCGGCCCGTCTGTTCCGACACCGCCCACGAAGCTGAAGACACGAGCATTTCCATCCGTCGCCATGTCGCGCGGCCTCCCGATTCCAGCACCGCGGCCCGATTGAGCGGCGATGCGATTGCATTCGACTGCCGGAGCTAGTCCTTGACCGTGAATGTCAGCGTCGACAGGTCGACCTTCGCTTCGATCACGAACTGGCCGCCCTCTTCGACGGTGACGCTCTGGAAGTTGAGCTTGACGGGGGCCAGGGGATCGTTCGGGTCCGGCTTGACCACGAATTTCTCATCCTTGCCGATCACGACGTTCTTGGCGGCGAACACCGCCAGCCGACCGACACCGAAGCGGGCGTTCAACATCGGCTCCCACGCGGCGACCTTCGCGGAATTTCCCATAATGTAGCTTTCAGCGGCTTTATGGGCGCCATGAAATTCATCCGGCGATGCTTGCCAATCGAAATCACAGGCGTCCTTCGCCTTTGCGAGAAGCGATATTCGATCCGGTGGTGGGGCAGTCGGATAATCAATAAAGCGATCGCTCATCTTTCCTTCCGAAAAAGCAGAATCGGGCGTTCCGATAAGCCCCTTCAGTTCTTTGATGGAATTGAAGGGCACAAAAATTGGTTCTATTTTAGAAATTTCGGGATCCGGGGAAACGATAATTTCGCCGTCGAAGTCGCCCGTGTTCATGTCGTCGGAATGATTGAATTGATCGGCGCTCAAGCCCAATCTCGCCTGCCGAGCATTGAATTCCTGAATATCGGCATCCGTAAGGGTAGCGGGACTAGGCATGTTCCGACCTCTCTAGTGTGATAATTTACACAAAAACAAACGCTTGGGCGAGTATTTTTCGCCGGATGCCGTTTGCGGATACGCTGAATGGTTGACGTGAGATAAAGCAAATTTCGCATGATTCTGCAACGACGATCCTGCCTCAGCTTGTCGACTTTTTTCTTCCTGCTTTGTTCCCAGGTGTCCCGAAGCGTTCTCTGTGGGATATCATTTGTTTACGATCTTCCCGCTTCGATCTGGGCGATTGTTCGGTCGCCGGACTCTCCGAGGATTCCCGGGAAGCCCCCTCGATGCTCAATCTTGTTAGCCTGCGGGATTGTTGGCCGATTCGATCGGCCGTTCCCCTGGCGTTCTCGTCGATTCGCATTGTTGGAGAAATTGGAGGAGTTTTGAGCTATAATGGCGGACATGATTTTCATAAATGGAGTCGATCATGCCACTTATCGTTACAGCACAGCTTTATTCCGGCCGCGCCAACCCGACCTGGGTCGTTTCCGATGATCGGTTCGTGGACCTGTCCCGGCAGTTCCCGTTGGACGAGGGCGGGCCGTCGGTGGTGTCGCCGCGTCTGGGATATCGCGGGCTTCGTATCCGTCACACCGACCCGGACCTGAACGCGGCACCGATGATGACCCGCAATGCCATGTCCAATGCCAATGCCGGCGCCTTGGTCGCCGGAGAGCCGGACCTGGAGAGCGCGTTGATCGAGACGCATGGCGATGTGCTCGGCGAAGCCGCCCTCAACCATATCCGCCAGCGGATCCAAGACGGCCCCGAGCGTGCGAGCTCGGACGGGACGGTCACCTGCCCGACCAATCACGGGAAAGGCGCGCCGTCCTACGATGCGTCGATCTGGAACTCGAACCCCGATGTTCAGAAGAACAACAATTGCTACAACTACGGCAACAACCAGATCACCAACAATTTCGCCCAGCCCGGATATGCCACGGGGAAAATGTGGGACGCGTTCACGTGCAGCAATGTCAGCGCCGCGGCGACCCGGGACGGTCTGGCCGCCGTCGGCGATGTCAGCGCGGATATTTCCGGGTGGTACGTCGCGCTCGTCATTTGGCCGGACGAGGATTATCACTGGTACCGCCAGGACGACATCGGTTGCTGGTCGCATAAGGCCGGAGAGGATCCAGCGACCAATCTCGACGATGCCAAGAAGCAGATCACCGATCCGCAAACCTGCGACCGAGGACCTTATACGACTTGGTGCACCTATATGACAACGGACAAGAGCGTGAAGATCGCAGGACCCAGGTGACGGAACGCCCTGACTGGCGTAGGGGGCGACGGTCGGATTATCTCGGTCAAATAAATGATTCACCTGCTCGGCCAGATCCGATTCGCCGATGCCCCAAAACTTAAGCGTGCGACTATAGATCGGGTCGGCGGCCCAGCCTTCACTTTGCAGGTAGGGCACGGCGGTCGTTTGCCACATGACGTGCATTTCTTTGGGCACCCCTGGAAAGGTCATGAGCACTAAACCGGGACGCGGTTCCCAAATGATGCCGGGGGCACTACCAGCCGGGTTAGGCAGTACATCAGCCCCTTCCGGAAGCAGAGCCTGCTTGCGATTGCTGGCGGCCATCGTGCGACCGCGCTGCTCGTATTTTTGCTGAATGTCGGCGATAACTGCCGGGCGTTCTGCTAACGGGGCGTCAAAGAAATCGGCCAGGGTTTCATGGGTGAGGTCATCGGGGGTGGGGCCGAGTCCGCCGGTGAATAATAGGAGGCGCGATCGCTCGCAGGCGATCGCCACGGCTCGCTGAATCCGTAATGGGTTGTCGCCCACCACAGTTTGGTAATAGTGGGAAATGCCGAGCTGGGCTAATTCCTGAGCGAGAAACTGAGCATTGGTGTTGACGATGTCACCTAGCAGGAGTTCGCTGCCCACGCATATAATTTCTGCACTGCCCTTCATGGGTTGCTGTTATCTCTAATGAAGACCGCCCTCATGACCAACCGGCTGGCGCGGCATGGCATGATGAAGGGCACTGAGACGATAATTCTATCGGTGATCGCCCAAAAATACCCGCCATCTACCCTTTGATCCTACGGTAGCCACTTCTGACGATTCTGTCTGTGCGCGTATGAAACTCTTTGTGCCTCAGATTTCTCCATCCTTTGGCGGGTGGTTGGGGGGCGGTTTGTTCTTCAGAACCATCGTCGCTTTGCTGTTGCCCGTCGGTTTTGATGAGGTTTACTACTACCTCTACAGCCGTCATCTTGCCTGGAGCTATTTTGATCACCCGCTGATGGTGGGGCTGACGACGGGCCTGGGCTGGTGGACGACGGGCCTGATCATGCCCCTGACGCTGCGAGTGGGGGCGCTGGGGCTGTACACCTTGAGTCTGGGTCTGCTGTATCTCACGGCGCGGCACCTGTTTGACGAAAAAACGGGGATGCTGGCACTGGCAATTGGCTCCCTCTCGCCGATTTTGTGGATCGCCTTTGGCGTGCTGACCTCACCGGATAACGGTCTGATCTTTTTCTGGACGCTGACGTTGCTGCTGGCGGCGTGGGAATTTATTCCCCATCGCTTTTCTTCCACCTCGAGCCTGAGCACTGCTAACTATCAGCCGAGTTACCGCATTGCGCTGATCGGTCTTACCGTGGGACTGGCCTGCCTGAGCAAATATCACGGGTTTGTATTGGGCGCGGGGCTGGTGGGATTCTGTCTGACCAGTCGACGCAGCCGCAGAGCGTTAACCTCGCCGTGGCTGGCGATCGCGGCCCTCCTTTTCCTTCTGACGCTGCTGCCACTGTGGGTCTGGAATGGCCAAAATGAGTGGTTTTCGTTCCGGTTTCATCTGTTTATGCGGTTTGAGGGTGACGGCACGCCCAACCCCTACCGAGTTCTAGACGCGCTCGGTACCTGGCTGCTGGGGATGGTTTATCTGTTTCCCACGATTGGGGTGCCGCTGTGGTGGAGCACCGGACGATCGCTGCTGCTGCATATTCAAACCTGGCTACAGCCGCCGCTGACGGGCGGTGAATGGGTGGCCCGCGATCGCCTGGCGCTGATTCTCTGGCTATCTTTGCCCATCGCGGTAGGGTTTACGCTGCTGGGAGGCAAGCAGGCGATTTTTCCGGCTTGGCCGGCACCGGGCTTTTGGGGAC